>NZ_JBXAHA010000004.1:0-435457 GCF_058794615.1 Cupriavidus sp. GW823-FHT07A04 | reverse complement strand
TCGACTTGCATGTGTAAGGCATGCCGCCAGCGTTCAATCTGAGCCAGGATCAAACTCTTCAGTTTAATACCTGTGTGATCCTTCGGTTTCCCTATGGATCTCGCTCTTTCGAGCGGTCGCTCACTCTCAGAAAACTGACTGGCTACGTCCGCGATTTGCACCCCGGACATAACCAACATGTTTTACTGTGCGAGCACTTTATAACTTGTAAGCTAAAAGACCGAAGTCTTCCGCATCCGCTATCAAGCGCCCACACTTATCGGTTGTTTGTTTGTTAAAGAACTCACCGCGGTTCGCTTTGCTTACCGCGTCGCTGCGTTTGCTGCAGCGAAGGAACGAGACTATAAAGAATTATCTGCGTTTCATCAATACTTTTTTAATCTTTTCTTGCTCAGGCTGGATTCGCTACGCGCTCTTCTCACCTTTCCTGCCATCCCCCGCAACCTTCGCCCGTCTGCCTTGCGGCTGAGTGTTGTACTGCGGAAGGGGGCGAATACTAAGCTGTCGGCACGGTGCTGGCAAGTCTTTTCTGGAAAATTTCGTCGACACGTAAAAAGCGCCTCACGACGCACAATTTAGCATCAAACCTCGGGGCTGACCGGCTTCCGCTAAAATTCGCGTTCACTCCTCACCTCTTCACAACAGAACACTATGGGATTCGAACAACTTGCTGCGCTGAAAGCGCAGCTGGCGCAACAGGCCAAACCCAAGCCGGCGGCCAAGCCCACACGCGCCCGCCCATCCGCGCAAGCGGCCCAGTCGAAACCGGTGGATCCTGTTGTACGGAACATCGGGCGGCTTCAAAAGCGCTTCCCCCTCGCCTTCCCTAAGAACCCCGCGCCGAAGAGAGCGTTGAAAGTCGGCATCTTTGACGATCTGCTTGGCTACGCTAGCGAGCTGGGCTTGCAAGAGGCGGAGTTGCGCGAAGCCATCAAGACCTGGTGCCGTGGGACCCGTTACAAGGCATGTCTTACGGAAGGCGCTGCGCGAGTAGACCTCAACGGCGCCGATGCGGGCTCTGTCACGCAAGCGGAAGCAACGCGCTTCAAGAAATAAGCGGCGGCGGTGGCGCGGCAGATACGGACAGGCATAAGGCTATAAGGCTATAAGGCTTACCGCACGATTGACTCTGGCGGCCGCTCTGCCCCCTTCGCTTCACGGCAGCGCTCGATCAGCCTAAGCACCGTGGGCGAGCGCTCGTTCTTGCGATGGACCACGGCCAGTTGCGACGCCACGTCGTTGCGGGCCAGCGGCTTGAAGACCACGTCGGGCGGGGCGAACGCGCGCATCGAGGCGGGGATCAGCGCCACGCCAAACCCGGCCGCCACCATGCTGATGATGGTGGCCATCTGGGTCGACAAAGCCTCCACGCGCGGCTGGAAGCCAGCATTGCCACAGATGGCGAGCGTGATGGCGTAGAAGCCGGTACCGTGCTCGGTATGCGTGCAGATAAAGATCTCGTCGCGCAGCATGGCTACGTCGACGCGAGCGCGGCCAGCCAGCGTATGGGTGGCGTGCAAGGCCGCCACAACGGCTTCGGACGCGATGTCGAACAAGGCCAGCCCTTCCGGCAAGGACCGCAACGGTGGCCGGATAAAACCGATATCGAGTTCGCCGCGTGCCACCGCTTCGAGCTGGGCCGGCATGTCCATCTCCCGCATGGCAAGCCGCACGGCCGGATGATCCTGGCGAAAACGATAGACGAGCCTTGGCAATAATCCTGACAACGCGGCTGACGCCACATACCCGATGGCAGCGCCGCCGACATCACCCCGGCTGGCGCTGGCCGTGACCAGCCCGGCATGCTGGACCTGGCGCAGCACACCCATCGCTTCCTCGTAAAAGACCGCACCCACATCGGTCAGCGCAATCCGGCGCTTGCTGCGCGAGAGCAGCGGCGCGCCCGCCTCTTGCTCGATCCACCGGAACTGCTGGCTCAGCGCCGGCTGCGATATGCCCAGGCGCTCAGCCGCGCGGCCAAAGTGCAGCTCCTCGGCCAGCGCGGCAAAGTATCGGTAGTGTCGGAGTTCGAGGTTCATCGCGATGGCCCGCTTTCAATATAAGCACAGCTTATCAACAATTAAGCTTTGCGCACTTGAACCTATCGAAGCCTGCGCCGCATGATGCACGACTTGGCGGCGACGACGCCGCGGCACGCATCGGGAGCAAGTCGGGCATGGGATTGGTCAACAAACGGGTAGCAAGCTGCGCAGAGGCCATCGCTGACCTGCGCGACGGCGCCACCGTGATGGTGGGCGGCTTCGGCAGCGCGGGCCTGCCCGACGGCCTGATCGCGGCGGTGCTGGCGCATGGCGCGCGGGATCTCACGGTGATCTCCAACAACGCCGGCTACGACGGCGAAGGCGTGGCGAGCCTGATCGAAGCCGGGCGCATGCGCAAGCTGGTCTGCTCCTACCCGCTGACAGCGGGCGCCACGGCGTTCCGCGACGCTTACCGGCGCGGCGAGGTCGAGCTGGAACTGGTGGCGCAGGGCACGCTGGTAGAGCGCATTCGTTGCGCCGGAGCCGGGCTGGGCGGGTTCTACTGCCCCATCACTGCCGGGACGATCCTTGCCCAAGGCAAGGACACGCGGGAGATCAACGGTGCGCTGCACGTGCTGGAGCTGCCGCTGCATGCGGACTTTGCGCTGATTCGCGGACGTCATGCGGATCGCCTTGGCAACCTGGACTATCACCTGGCGGGCCGCAACTTCAACCCCATCATGGCCACGGCCGCGCGCGTGGTGGTGGCGGAGGTGGAGGCGATGGTCGAGGCCGGCGCGATGAACCCCGAACATATCGTGACGCCCGGCATCTTTGTCCACCGCGTCGTCACCGCTAACGCCAACAAACAGCAAGCCGGGAGCCAGCCATGAAGCGATGGAACAGGGAACAGATCGCCCGGCGCGCGGCGCAGGACATCCGGCCGGGTGCCTACGTCAACCTGGGCATCGGCCTGCCGACGCTGGTCGGCGACATGATCCCGCGGGAGCGCGAGGTCTTCCTGCATAGCGAAAACGGCATCCTGCATCTCGGGCCACGCCCGCCACTGGGCCAGGAGAACCCGGACCTGATCAATGCCAGCAAGCAGCCGGTGACATTGCAGCCTGGCGCGGCCATCTTCGATTCCGCGCTGAGCTTCGCGATGATGCGCGGCGGCCACCTGGACCTCGCCATCCTTGGCGCCTACGAAGTGGCGGAGAACGGCGACCTGGCCAACTGGAGCCGCGGCGACCCGAATACGCCGCCCGCTGTGGGCGGCGCCATGGAACTGGCCTTCGGCGCGCGCGAGGTCTGGGTGCTGATGGAACACACCACGCGCGACGCTCGCCCGCGCCTGTTGCACCGCTGCACACTGCCGTTGACGGCAAGCGGTGTGGTCAGCCGCATCTATACCGACCTGGCGGTGATGCGCGTGACGCCCGACGGCTTGCTGGTGGAGGCCATGGCCGAGGGCATGACCCTCGGCGAGTTGCAGGCGCTGACCGAGGCGCGGCTGCTAGCCTAGCGCCATCGGCGAATCAGCGAATCGGCATTTCAGCGGCTTGACACCACCCGCTCGATCCACGCGACGAACACCGCGACCACTTCCTCGCGGTTGGTCTCGTTCAACGTCTCATGCCGCGCCCCGCCGAACACGTGGGACGACACATCGGCCTGCCCTGCCGCGCGGTAGCGGCTGACCAGCGGCTCGAACCATGCCAGATGATTGTTGACCGGATCGGAATCGCCGGTGAACAGGTACATCGGCAACGCCGGACGGATGCGGCGCAGCGTATCCGGCGCTGCCAGGCGCGCGCACTCGGTGAACATCGAGGCGCGCGAAGCCGGCGTCACGGTGAACCCGCACAACGGATCGGCGATATACGCATCCACCTGGGCGGGGTCACGGCTGAGCCAGTCGAATGGCGTGCGGCTATCCGGCACCCCGGCATTCATGTCTTCCAGCTTGAATCCCGCCTGCGCTGCTGCCAGCATCAGGTCCACCGCAGTGGTGCCCGACAGCGATACGCCGTCGAGCAGCGCGCTGTGCTCAACCAGGTAGCACTGCGCCGCGAACGAGCCCATGCTGTGGCCAAACAGGATCAGCGGCACCCCGGGATGCTGCGAGCGCGCGTGCCGGCTGAGCACGGCCATATCGTCCGCCAGCGCGGCGAAGCCACGCGGGCCGAAGTCGCCAAGCTTGTCCTGCGCGGCTGCATCGGCGCCGTGTCCGCGATGCTCGCTGGCGTAGACCACATAGCCCGCGCGCACCAGCGCGTCGGCCAAGGGCCGGTAACGCCGCGCATGCTCGCCCATGCCATGCGCGATCTGGACCACGGCACGCGGCGCGGCGCCGCCCTGCCAGCGGTGGACCTCGATCTTGTGATCGTCATTCGAATCGAGACGAAAGTGGACGTAGGGTTCCGATGTCTGCATGCCAAGCCCTCGGTTAACGCCGGCCGTGTCGGGAGTGACGGTTGCGGCGCAGACATGGTACGCAAGTGGGCGCGTTCAGGCTATCGGGGTTGCTCCGCCCTGCCGCTGTGGGGGATGGCAGGGGTAGCAGTACGCCGCCCGGCACAGGCCGGGAAGCCCGCCGCGCGGTTACCCCAGCCGCTTGATCACCGCCTCGGCGAACTGCAAGGTCGAGGCCGAGCCCTTGAGGTCGCCGGTTCTCACCTGATCCTGGTTGAGCGCCAGGTCGATCGCTTGGCGCAGCCGCACCGCCAGGTCCTGGCGGCCCACATGCTCGAGCATCAGGCCGGCGGCCAGCATCAGCGAGATCGGGTTGGCGATGCCCTTGCCGGCGATGTCCGGCGCGGAGCCGTGCACGGCTTCGAAGATGGCTGCCGTCTCGCCGATATTGGCGCCCGGCGCCATGCCCAGCCCGCCCACAAGGCCAGCGATCTGGTCGGACAGGATGTCGCCGAACAGGTTGGTACAGAGCAACATGTCGAACTGCCAGGGATTGAGCACGAGCTGCATGGCGCAGGCATCGACGATGCGATCATCCATCTCCACGCGGCCCACATAGTCCTGCGCCACCTCGCGCGCGGCCTCCAGGAAGATGCCGGTCAGTGCCTTCAGGATATTGGCCTTGTGCACCACGGTGATCTTCTTGCGCTGGTTCTTGACCGCATACTCGAACGCAAAACGGGCGATACGCCGGCAGGCGTCGCGCGTATTGGTGCCAGTGGACACAGCCACCGCGTGCGGGTCATCGCCCACGGCGATGTAGTAATCGTGCGCGACATAGAAGCCGCCCACGTTCTCGCGCACCAGCACCAGGTCGATATCCTCGAAGCGGCCCGGCACCAGCGTGCGCGCGGGCCGTACGTTGGCAAAGAGGTTGAAGGCTTCGCGCAGCCGCACATTGACAGAGCGAAAGCCCCCGCCCACCGGCGTGGTCAGCGGGCCCTTAAGCGCCAGGCCTGTGCGGCGGATGCTCTCGAGGGTGGCCTGCGGCAGCGGATCACCGCCCTGGTCGATGCCCGCCATGCCAGCCTGCTGCACATCCCAGGAAAACGGCGCGCCCAGCGCGTCCAGCACCTTGACGGTGGCTTGCACCACCTCCGGGCCGATGCCGTCGCCCGGGATCAGGGTGGCGGGGATCTGATTGCGTGCTGGCTGTTCCATATGCGATTCCTCTCGACAGGTTGAATGTCCGCGTTCGCAGAGCATGCAACGCGGGCGCATTTCTGTCTAGCGCGGATCATGTCAGCCCAGCGGGATCGCGCTGCCGGAAGGGAATCCTGTGGAACGAGCTATAGCTATAGCCTAGGGCCGCTTGTCGTCACGCCGCACGCTGCAGCGGTAGCCGGCTCGCGCCGAACAGCGGCGCCGCGCGGTCCGCCGCGAGCCGGATGCGCTCCGCCAGCGCCGCGCTGCTGACCTGGTAGTTCTGGAAGTCCCCCGGGCTGCCATACACGCCGATCGGCAGCGTCAGCGCCTGCAGGAAGCCGAACAGCGGCCGTAGCTGATGCTCCAGCACCAGCGCGTGCCGGTCGCTGCCGCCGGTGGCCGCCAGCAGCACCGGCTTGTCGATCAGCGCATCCTGCCCGACCAGGTCGAAGAGATGCTTGAAATGGCCGGGATAAGAGCCCCGATAGACCGGCGCGGCCACCACCAGCAGATCGGCGGACTCGATCGCGGCGATCTCGCTTTCAATCTCCGCGGGCAGTTCAGCGCGCGACAGCGCCGCGCCTAGCGGGCGGGCGATATCGCCGAGGTTGACGATCCGGGTCTGCAACAGCAGCCTGCCCGCCAGTTCATCAAGCAACGCCTGCACCAGCGCCAGCGTGCGCGAAGGCTGCTGCGCGCTGCCGTTGACGGCAACCACGTTCAGCGGTCTAGCCATGGGGGAGAACCTCCTTTGGATTGAAGGCCGCCCTCGCCATTGTTCACGGCGGCCGCTTGCAAGTTCTTCACCATAGCGCAGCCGCGCCACCCGCTGAACGACGAATTTCAACTATGCATAAACGGGCGGCCGCCATGGCATGCGTGGCGAAATTCTCAGTTGCATAGTCGGAATCATTCGTTCCCTGCGGCAAGGGCCCGTTTCTACACCGAGATGATCGCCAGCCAGTACGGCATCGGTTACTACACCTGGGAGGCGTACAACCTGCTGAACCATGCGGACATCGTGGTCGGCCTGCTGCTGATCGGCGCCTTCGGCACGGGCAGCAGCGCTGCTTAGGCGTTGATCACGCCGCCGCCGTGGCCGCCTTGGCGTCCTGGTACGCGGCGTACAGCTTCTTGAACACCGGGCCGGGCGCGCCATCGCCGATAGTCTTGCCATCGATGGTGACCACCGGCAGGATCTCCTTGCTGGCCGAGGTCAGCAACACCTCATCCGCGCCCATTACCTCGTCCTGCGAAATGCGGCGCGCTTCCAGCGAGATATCCAGCGCCGCGCACAGCTCCTCCATCCAGCCGTAGCGGATCCCTTCCAGGATCAGGTTGTCCTTCGGCGGCGCCGAGACCCGGCCCTTGCTGACCACCCAGACGTTGGACGCGGAGGCCTCGGTCAGCATCCCATCGCGGAACTGGATGGTCTCGGTGGCGTCGTTCTCCACCGCGTTCTGCGCCGCCAGCACATTGCCCAGCAGCGAGGTGGATTTCACCTGGCAGTGCAGCCAGCGCTTGTCCTGCGCTGTCACGCAGGCCACGCCCTTCTCGCGCATGGCCGCCGAGGGCAGCGACATCGGGTTGGTCATGATGAGCACCGTCGGCGTCACCGTCTTGGGGAAGGCATGGGTGCGCCGCGCCACGCCGCGCGTGACCTGGATGTACACCATCTGGTCGGCGAGGCCGTTGGCCTGCACCACGCGGTCGATCAGCGCCATCCACTGCGCATCGGTGTGCGGGTTGGGGATGCCGATGGTGTCCAGGCTGCGCGCCAGCCGCGCCAGGTGCTGCGGCAGGCGGAACGGCTTGCCGGCATAGATGGGGACCACTTCATACACGCCATCGCCAAAGATAAAGCCGCGATCCAGCACGGGGACGCGGGCTTCGGACAAGGGCGTGAGCTCGCCGTTGAGATAGACGATTTCTTCGTTCATGGTGGGTAGGGTAAGGCTGGCGGGGCCTGGGTTGCAGTACGGGTGCGCACTGGATGAATGCATGCATTCTTCCACAAGGCGCGGGGGCAGCCTATGCAAAATCGGCATGACCTTGGCCTGCTCCGCCACCCGGCCCCGCCGCCATGGCGTTCAGCTTGCGCCCCCGGCCCTCATGCCGAGGCCGGCAGCCATCCGTGCGCCCGATACCAGGCAATGACATCGCGAACCGTGTGATCCACGGGCCGGAAGCCCAAGCCTAGCTCGCCCTCGCTTTTGGCATGGCTAAAGCGGGTCCGGTCCGCTTCCTTCACCATCAGCCGCACGGTTGCAAGGCTGAGCAGGATCGGCTTGCCGGTGATCCGGGCGTAGATTTCCTGCACGCAGGCCAGCGCAAACAACAACGGCACAGGCAGCGCGCGCTTGGGCGTTGCCACCCCCGCGGTGCGTCCGATCAGCGGGATCAGCTCGCGCATGGTCATATGACGGCCCGCCGCGAGATAGCGCTCGCCGCGCCGCCCGCGCAGCGCCGCGGCGATATGCGCCTGTGCGACATCGCGGGCGTCGACCACGGAAAAGCTCCCTGGCACCAGGCCCGGCAATCGGCGCATCGCCGTATCGAGCGCGACTTGTCCGGCTGACGTCGGCCCGATATCGCCCGGCCCCCACATCCAGCCGGGCAGCACGAACGTGGCATGCATCTCGGGGGCATTCTCGAGGAAAGCCAGGACAGCGCGATCGCCCAGGATCTTGCTGCGATAGTAGTCATCGGCGTCGGCAGGTTCGCGCACATGCGTTTCATCGATCACCGAACCCGGCGCGCCGTTGAGCACGGCGATGGACGAGGTCTGCACGAAGCGGCGCACGCCTGCCGAGTAGGCCTGCGCGATCAGGGCGGCCGTGCCGTCGACATTGATGCGCCTGAGCGTTTCCCAGTGACTGCCACCCTTGTAGTTGTCGCGGAAGAACGCGGCGGTATGGAAAACCACATCACAGCCGTGCATGGCCGGGGCGAACGCCTTGACATCGGCCATGTCGCCAACCACGAACTCCACACCCGCGAGATCGCCGAATTGCTGCCTGGCCTTCTGCGCCGAGCGCACCAGCGCCTTGACCGCGACACCGCGGCCCTGCAGTTCGCGGACAAGATTGTTGCCGAGCAGACCGGTGGCACCGGTCACGAAAGCGGTTTGCAAGTTCATGGACAGGCCCTTATCTCGAAGATCATATGAAATTCAGATATCAATTGATATCCGTTATGATAGCAGCTGAAATCCCAAATGCAATCGATACGGCAATCCCTGTCGCCACGACCAATGCCATGCCCAATGCCACGCCAACAAAGCAACCCGTCCCGCGCAAGCGCCTGAGCCGCGAGCAAAGCCAGGCGCAAACCCGCGAGCGCCTGCTTGAGGCCGCGCGCAGTTTGTTTATGCAGCGCGGCTTCGGCGGCACGTCGATCCGGGATATCGCGGAGGAAGCTGGGTACTCGCAGGGGGCGTTCTATTCGAACTTCCCGGACAAGGAGGCGCTGCTGCTAGATCTGCTGCGCGGCCATATGGAGGCCGAGGCAAAGCAGCTGGCAGCGGTGTTCGACACGGCGGAGCACACCGGCGCAGAGGTGCTCGCGGGCCTGGATGCCTGGGCCGCGGCGCTCCATGCGGATGCCGACTGGGCCATGCTATCGATCGAGCTGCAGATGCACGCCAATCGCAGCCCGTCGTTTGCCAGCGTTTACCGTGCGGTCTGCGAGACGCATCGCGGCGAACTCGGCGGCCTGATCGAGCGCCTGTTCCGCCATCTGGGCCGCGTGCCGCCAGCCCAGCCGGAAGAGCTGGCCGCGGGTTTCATGGCGCTCGCCCATGGCCTCGCGCTGCAACGGGGCACGACGAGCGCCGACCCGACCGGCCGGATGCTGATGCTGTTCCTGCGCGGCCTGCTGGCGAGCGCGCAGGCGGCTGGCGAAGCAGCCGATGCCAGTCATCCGGCAAAGCGGGGCGGCCGCGCAAGCCGGTAGCCGGACGCCCGGGCGCACCGCACCCGGGCACTGGCTCAATCATCGAAATCCCACATCCGGTGCAGGTCCAGCCGCAACCGGCTGTCGGCCTCCAGCGCATCGACCAGGGCCACACGTTCGGCCAGCGTGGTATCGGCCAGGGCACGCCGGACCATCAGCAGTTCGCTCAGGCCGGTTTCCCCCGCCTTGTAGGCCCGGCCGGTGCGTGCCGCGGCACTGCGCTGTAGCGCGAGCGCTTCGGCCTGCGCCACGGCTGCGGCGCGCTTGCCTTCCAGGCCGCGGTACAGCACCTCGAACTCGGCGCCGATCCTGCGCTCCACCGCCACCCGGCTGCGGGCGGCAGCCTGCGCGTCGGCCGCTGCCGCCACCGCCGCCGAACGCCGGTGCGCGGAGCCAAGCGGCATGCTGATGCTCACGCCCGCAATCCGCTCCGCGCCGCCGCGCTCCACCGTGAAGAACACGCCCACGGTCGGGTCCGGTTTGCGCTCCAGGTCGGTGCGCCGGGCCTGCCGCTGAGCTTGCGTTTCCTGCGACTGGGCGAGGCGAAACTCGTGGCTGTCCTCCACATAGCGGCTGCGCAGCGCATCGGCGGGGTCGTCCGGCAACGCCTGCAGGCGCACATCCGCCGGCAGGCCGCCGGGCACGCCCAGGCCCGGGAAGCGCGCCCGCAGTTCGGCCGCCGCCGCCGCTTCCGCTGCGCGCGCGCTGGCCAGCGCGGCAGCGGTGCGAGCGCGCTCGGCCAGCAAGAGCTCATGGTCCATGGGCGCCGCATCGCCGGCCTGCACCCGGCGTGCGGTCACGGCCGCCAGCTCGCCCGCCAGGCTGTCGTTGCCCTGCGCCGCCAGCCGCGCCTGTTGCGCGCGCAGCGCCCCGAACCACAGCGACAGGATCTGCCGCGAGACTTCATGGCGCGCATCCATCACGGCGAGCTGGCCTGACTGCGCCGTGGCATCGGCCAGCTCGCCATCGGCGTCGGCCTTGCCCCAAAGCCGCAGCGGGCGCTCCAGTGCCAGTTGCCCTTCGGCAAACCGGTCGGACGGCTCGCGCACCTGGCGGCGCTGCCCGATGGCCCGCACCACGGCCTCGGCGGTGCCGGCACGGATGCCGTCCGCCCGGGCCAGCACCGCATCGCGGCGAGCCTCGGCCATCTGCACGTCCGGCGACTGGCCAACGGCGTCGCGCACGGCGGACTCAAGGGGCAGCACGCCGGCCTGCGCCGGCATGGCTGCTTGCGCCCACACGGCACCCGGCATCCCGGTGGCCGCGATCATGACAGCCGCGGCTGCCATCTTGCTCATTGCGCCTCTCATTGCGCCTCTCATTGCGCTTCTCCTTGTGCTTCTCCTTGTGCCATGCGGCCTTGCTTGTCCTCGCGCGACCGCGCCACGCCAAAGCGCTCGAACAACAGCGGCAACAGCAACAAGGTCAGTGCGGTGGAGCTGACCAGGCCACCCGAGACAACGATGGCCAGCGGGCGCTGGATCTCAGAGCCGGGCCCGGTGGCGAGCAGCAGAGGGATCATCCCCAGCGCCGTGATGCAGGCGGTCATCAGGACCGGCCGCAAGCGGTCGCGCACGCCGGTGCGCACCGCCTCGGCCATTGGCCGCCCTTCGTCCAGCAAGGTATTGAAATGCGAAACCAGCACCACGCCGTTCAGCACGGCAATGCCCAGCAGCGCGATGAACCCCACCGAGGCCGGCACCGACAGGTACTCGCCCGCCACCCGCAGCGCGGCGATGCCGCCCACCAGCGCGAACGGAATATTGGCGATGACGAGCGCCGCCTGGCGGATCGAGCGGAAGGTCAGCATCAGCAGCAGAAAGATGGCACCCAGCGCCAGCGGCACCACCAGCGCAAGGCGCGCGGCGGCGCGCTGCTGGTTTTCGAACTGGCCGCCCCAGGCCACGCGCAATCCCTTGGGCAGTCCTGACAGGCCCGCCACGGCCGTTTGTGCCTCCTGCACGAAACCGGTCAGGTCGCGTCCTTCCACGCTGACCTGGATCACCGCAAAGCGCCCACCGTCTTCGTGGTTGATGCGCACCGGCCCTTCCACGCGCCGCACCTGTGCCAGGGAGGTGAGCGGCCAGGACGTGCCGTCCGGCGCTGTCACCTGCAGGCTGGTGAAGGTCTCCGGGGTCTGCCGCAGGCTATCGCTGCCACGCAGGATCAGCGGCGTGCGCACGGTGCCCTCTGGCACGATGCCGATCCGCTCGCCCTCCACCTGCGCGCGCAGCAACGCTTGCAGCGCATCGCCGGAGAGCCCCGCGCGGCCGACGGCGGCGCGGTCCAGCGCAAGCGTGAGGTACTGCACGCCCTCGTTGCTGGGCGCGATCACTTCGGCCGCGCCAGGGATCTTGCGCACGCGCGCGGCGATGGCCTGCGCCGCCGTGTCGATGGCGCCCAGATCAGCGCCGAACACCTTGATGGCCACGTCGCCGCGCGTGCCGGTCAGCATCTCCGAGACGCGCATCTCGATAGGCTGCGTGAAGCCATACACCACGCCCGGGAAACGCTCCATGACGCGGCGAATGGCGATGGCGATGTCTTCCTTGCTGCCGCGCCACTGGTCCTTTGGCTGCAGCACGAGGAAGGTGTCGGTCTCGTTCAGCCCCATCGGATCGAGGCCGAGATCGTCCGAGCCGGAGCGCGCCACGATCGAGCGGATCTCCGGCACCTCGGCCAGCAGCGCCTGCTGCACCCGCAGGTCCAGGCCCACCGAGGTGGCCAGCGAGACCGACGGCGCCTTCTGCAGCTGCACGATCATGTCGCCCTCGTCCATGGTGGGCATGAAGGTCTTGCCCACCGACAGGTAGAGCGCCACCGCCACGGCCAGCGCCACGCCCGCCGAGGCAAAGACCGCGCGCGGATGCCGCCCGCTCCAGTCCTGCAGCCGGGCAAAGCCGCGTGCCACCTTGCGCATCAGGTACGGGGTCTCGTCCGCATGCGCGCGCAGCAGCAGCGACGCCAGCGCCGGCACCACGGTGAACGCGATCGCCACCGACGACGCCAGCGCCAGCACGATGGTCAGCGCCACCGGGCCAAACAGCTTGCCCTCCAGGCCTTGCAGCGACAGCAGCGGCAGGAACACGATCGCAATGATCGACACCCCGGCCAGCATCGGCACCGCCACGCTGGCGACGGCATGGCGGATCACCGCGCCGCGCAGCGATGGGTCGGACTTGCGTTCGTGCGCCTTCGCCAAGGCTGATTCGATGTTCTCCACCACCACCACCGCCGCGTCCACCAGCATGCCCAGCGCAATCGCCAGGCCGCCCAGGCTCATCAGGTTGGCGGTCAGCCCCACGTAGCGCATCAGCAGGAAGGTCGCCAGCATCGACAGCGGCAGGGTTGCCGCCACCACCAGCGCCGCGCGCAGGCCGCCAAGAAACAGGTACAGCGTCACCACCACCAGCAGGCTGGCCTCGATCAGGGCCCGCACCACGGTATTGGCGGCACGCGTGACCAGTTCACCCCGGTTGTAGAACACGTGCGTGGACATGCCCTTGGGCAGTTGCGGCGCCAGTGCATCCAGCCTGGCCTGCACGTCGGCGACCAGCTGGCGGGCATCGGCGCCGCGCAGGGCCAGCACCAGCCCCTGCACCGCTTCGCCACGCCCATCCTTGCTGACCGCGCCGTTGCGCGTGGCCACGCCGAGCCTGACGGTGGCCACGTCGCCCACCGTCACCAGCGGCATGCCGTTGCGCCCGCCCGGCGCGGCAACGGCCACCTGGCGCAAGTCTTCCACGCCGCGCACGCCGCCTTCCACGCGCACCACCCAGTTCTCGTCGCCCTGCTCCACCCGGCCCGCGCCGTCGTTGCGGTTGTTGGCGTCGAGCGCCTGGCGCAGTTGCTCCACCGTAACGGCGCGGGCGCGCAGCCGCGCCGGGTCGGGGATGACCTCGTAGCTGCGCACCTCGCCGCCCAGCGCGTTGACATCCGCCACGCCGGGCACCGTGCGCAAGGCCGGGCGCAGTACCCAGTCCAGCACGCGGCGCCGTTCGGCCAGCGAGAAGGCATCGCCCTCCACCGTGAACATGAACATCTCGCCCAGCGGCGTGGTGATCGGCGCCAGCCCGCCGATGGCGTTGGGCGGCAGGTCGCGCAGCAGGCCGGCAAGCCGCTCGGACACCTGCTGGCGGGCCCAGTAACTGTCCACGCCCTCCTCGAAATCGACCGTCACGTCGCTGATGCCGTACTTGGACACCGAGCGGACGATGGTCTTGTGCGGGATGCCCAGCAGTTCCTGCTCGATCGGCGTGGAGACGCGCTGCTCGACTTCCTCCGGCGTCATGCCGGGGATCTTCAGGATGACCTTGACCTGGGTGGGCGAGATGTCCGGAAAGGCATCGATGGGCAACTTCAAGTAAGCCCACGCTCCGGCCACAGCCAGCACGCAGGCGGCAATCAGCACCAGCGCCCTTTGGCGCAGGGAGAATTCAATCAGGCCGGCAAGCATCACTGGCCTCCCGCGAGCATGCCCTTGAGCGCGCCCACGCCGGCCACCGCCACGCGCGTGCCGGCGGGCAGCGGGCCGCGCACGGTCGCGGCGGCATCGTCCACGGCTTCGACCACCACGGTCTGGTAGCGCACGCCGGTCTTGGTCGCCACGAACACGCCCGGCGTGCCGCGCCAATACGTCAGCGCCATGGCCGGCACCCGCACGCGGCCCGCGCCAGTGGCGTCGGGCGTGCTACGCAAGTGCACGATCACATTCACGCTCTCGCCAGCCTGCAGGCTACCGCGCTTGTCCAGCACCGCGCGCACGCGCACGGCGGCGGTGCCGTCGCTTGCCGGCACCACGCCGGCCACCGTGCCGGTGGCGCCGCGCTGGCGCACCTCCACACGTTCGCCGACGGTGGGAGCCGGCGCATCGCGGCCGACCAGCAGATCAAGCTCCAGCGCGGTGGGGTCCACGATGCGGAACAACGGCGCGGCGCCTTCCACGCGCGTGCCGGGCACGGCGTTGACCTCGGCAATGAGCCCGGTACGGCCGGCCACCAGCTGCGGCTCACCCGAGCCGCCGGCGAACACGACGCCCGCGGCAGCCATCTCGGCCTCGCGGGCGCGCACCATCGCCGCGCCTTCCGCCGCGCGTGCCTGCGTAGCTTGCCAGCGGCTGCCCGGGATGATGCCGTCGTCGTGCAAGCCACGGTCCCGCGCCAGCGCCAGGCGGGCCAGGTTGGCCTGCGAGCGCGCTTCCGACAGCGCACGCCCAGCCTCGAACAGTTGCGGGCTGGCAAAGGTGGCCAGCGGCTGGCCGGCGCGCACCGCCTGGCCGATCGACACCAGCACGCGCGAGACCATGCCGGCGTAAGGCGCGGCAACCACGTACTGCGCATCGGGCTTGAGCACCACGCGAGCGCTGGCGCCGGTCTCCAGCTGCGCGGCACCGGCGACCGGATCAAACCGCACGCCGAGCGCGCGGGCCTGGGCATCGGACAGCGTCAGTACCTGCGCGCGGGCCATGCCGATGGGGAACAGCGTCGACGCGATCAGCGCGCCAACGAAAACAACTCGACGGGAAAACATGCCTGACTCCAAAGCAGGATGGAAGCGCCCGGCACGCCATGATCAGCCTCGATCAGGCGCGCGAGCGTGCACCGCCGGCGTGGCCGGCAGGGGAATCAGCAAGCGAGGGGAGGGGCGTGCGCAGGGGGTGGCCTGCTGTCGCTGCCACGCCATCGGGGCGGCGTGCGCTGGCGCCACGGCAGGCGCCGGAACACCGGCAGCGGCCGCGCGGCAAACAGCAGGAACGCGAAGACCAGGCCGATCAGCACATCGGCGGCCTGCACGTGGAGGGAAAAGGCAATGGGGCCGATGGCGGTCTGCACATCGACCTCAAGCGGCTCGACCGCGATCAGCGCGGCGGAACCCGCGGGCAAAGGGGATGAAGCGGAAGGAGAATAAGAATTAACCGCACCTTGGAGCGCCGTGTGCACATGCAGGCCATGGAGTTTCGGGGTTCCGAGATGGCCGTGCAGAAGCGGGGTGAGGAACTGCATTGCAAACAGCAACAGCAGCAAGGCTCCCCGCAAGAAGGAGGGGCGGTCTGCGCGAAACATGGCGCGATTGTAGCCGAGTTTGAGGCGGCGGCGCAGCTTGTGAACGGACCATCCGCGCCGCCCGCCCCCTCAGCGTTTGGCTTGCACCAGTTGCGTCAACCGCTCCGTACCCGGCGCGGCCACATGGCTTTGTCCCGGCCTGCCGCGCTGCGACGCGTGCCACGGCAGCATCCGCTCCTCGGCCCACTCCAGCGCCTTGAAGAGGATCACGCCCAGCGCGCACAGCAGCGCCAGCGCCACGAACACGGTCGGCGTGTCGAAGCTGCCTTGCGCCACCAGGATGACGTGGCCAAGCCCGGTCTCGCCCGCCACGAACTCGCCGACGATGGTGCCCACCAGCGCGAACGACACGCCCACCTTCATTCCCGCGAAGATGCTGGGCAGGGCGTTGGGAAAGCGGATCTTCCACAGCACCTTGCTGCGCGACGCCTGGTTGGCGCGCGCCATGTTAAGCATTTCCGGGTCGATGGATTTGAGGCCGAGCACCGTGTCGATCAAGATCGGGAAGATCGCGATCAGCATGGCAATGGCGATCTTGGGCGCGGAACCGGTACCCAGCCAGATCACGAACAGCGGCGCCAGCGCCACCTTGGGCACGGCGTTGAGCGCCACCATCAGGGAGTAAAGCGTGCGATCCAGGAAACGGGAATACACGATGCCGATGGCCGAGCCCACGCCCAGCACCACGGCGAGGACAAAGCCCGCCAGCGTGGTCTGCAGCGTGTCCAGGCTCTGCATCAGCAGGAAACCCGGCTGCGCCAGGAACTCGGTAAAGATCTTGCTGGGCGGCGGCAGCAGGAACTCGCGTACGCCAAAGGCCCGCACCGCGCCCTCCCAGATCAGCAACAGCACCACGATGGTCAGGATGGCCAGCCGGCTGTTCTCGGAACGCTTCCATAGCAACTTCATCACATCATCCCCTGTAGATACCAAGCTCACGGAAAATCTGGCGGATCTGCGACACGTAGCCGGCAAAGGCCTCCGTCTCCCGCACCGCCAGCCCGCGTGGCCGTTCCAGCTCGATCGGAATCACCGCCGCGATGCCGCCCGGGTTGCGCGACATCACCACCACGCGGTCGCTCAGGTACACGGCTTCGGAGATCGAATGCGTGATGAACAGCACGGTCTTGCCGGTGGCCAGCCAGGTGCGCTGCAGCTCCTCGTTGAGATCGTCCCGCGTGAAAGGATCGAGCGCGCCGAAGGGCTCGTCCATCAGCAGCAACTGCGGGTCCACCAGCAGCGCGCGGCAGATCGAGGCGCGCTGGCGCATGCCGCCGGACAGCTCCCACGGATAGCGGTGCGCGAACGCGCCAAGGCCGAACAGGTTGAGCACGGAACGCGCGCGCTCCTCGAAGTCCGCGCGATCCAGGTCGTGGAACTCGGCGGCAATCAGCACGTTGTCCAGGATGGTGCGCCAGTCCAGCAGCAGGTCGCGCTGGAACACCACGCCCATGTTGGCCGGCGGGCCCACGATGGGGTCGCCCTGCAGCGCCAGGTGGCCGCTGGAGATGGGTTCCAGCCCGGCCACGCACTTGAGCAGCGTGCTTTTGCCGCAGCCACTGGGGCCGACGATGCTGACGAATTCTCCTTGCTCGATATCGAGGCTGACGTCCTTCAACGCGTACAGCGGTTCGCGCTGGGAATGGTAGACCTTGTTGAGTTGCCCGATCTGCAGGAATGCCGACATGTGCGTCTCCCGGCCTAGTTCGCCAGCATGGCGTTGGTGTAGTAGTCGGCCGGCTTGCGCCCGGGCTTGATCATGCCGGCCTGCTCCATCGACTGGATGGCGGCCGCCCAGTCGGCGTCGCTCTGCTTGCCGATCGGCAGGCTCTTCTGCGTGGGACTGTCGAAGAACGTACGGTAAGCCTGGATCTGCGCCAGCAGGATCTGCGGGTCGAGCTTGGCGTTGGGGCGCTGCGCCAGGATGGCGGCCACGCCTTCATCGGCGTGGCCCGCATAGATGTACTCCCACGCGCGCACCTGCACCTGGGCAAACTTCTTCAGCGCGGCGCCCTTCTCGGCCAGCCGCTGCGGCGTGACCACCAGCCCGTAGCTGGGGAAATTGATGCCGCTGTCGGACAACAGCAGCGCCTTGGCGGGGCGTACCTTGGACACCATCGGCTGGCCGAACGGCGCTTGCGACAGGAAGCCGTCGCTGTTGCCCGAGGCGTAGGTGGAGATCATGGCCGCGGGCGACACCATCACGATGGTGGCCTTGCCCTTGGCGATCTTGTTGGCCTTGAAGTAGGGATCGATAAATGGTGCCCACGGACTGGTGGTGAAGCACACCAGCTTCTTGCCGGCCAGGTCCTGCACGGATTTGACGCCCAGCTTTTCATCGACCATCACCGCCAGGTCGCCCTTGCGGGCGAAGCCGGCGATGGACATCAGGTCCAGCCCGTTCTCCTTGGCCACGGCCATGGTGCCAAGCTGCACCTGGCCCACATCGGCCTGGCCCGCGGCGAGCAGTTGCAGGGTGTTGATGGTGCCGGTGCCGTCCTGCACTTCCACGTCGAGCCCGGCCTCCTGGAACCAGCCCTTCTGCTTGGCCAGGTGCATGGCGGCATGCATGCCCCATGGCGAGTAGTCCATCCGCACCAGCAGCTTCTGGGCGGGCGCCTGCGCTGAGGCCGCGCCGGCGAACAGCATCCACGTTGTCGCGGCGGCACAGGCGCGCCAGGCCAGTTTCATGACAGAAAAACGCATCTCGATTTCCTCTTGGGGTGTCTGTGGGTATGCGTAAGCGGACGGCTGCCAGCCGTCCGGAAATACTACGCCGCCTTGGCCAGCAGCTTCGCGCGCAATGCCGCGGTGGATGGCACATCGATCTCGCCGGTGGCGGGGTTCACCACCACCTTGTAATGCTCGAGCACATAGGCAGCGGTGAGCTTGTGGTTCCATACGTCCTGCCGGATGCGCTCGAAGTCACGCGCCAGCGGATCGCCGAAGCCGCCGCCGCCGGGCTGGATATGCGTCACCACATCGTTGCGCGCGATCGTCATGCCAACCTTGCTCGGCAGGTCCGTGACCTCATCGCCTTGCTGCAGCAGGTTGCGCGCCGGACTGGCGGGGCCGCCACCGGCCAGGCCATAGGGCGAGAACTTCATGCGGTCAGCACGCAATTGCAGCAGCGCGTTGGGCGCCAGCACGCGATAGCTGCGGCGAATGCCCAGACCGCCGCGAAACTCGCCCGCGCCGCAGGAATCCTCCACCAGCTCGTAGGCTTCCACGCGCACGGGGTGCTGCGCCTCCAGCGTTTCCACCGGCGTGTTCGACAGGTTCTGCGAGGCATTGGTGATGGCCTCGATGCCATCGCTGGCCGGGCGCGCGCCCCATGCGCCGCAGATCATGTCCACAATGATGTAAGGCTTGTTCTCATCGCTGATGCCGGACAGGCACACCACCGTGTTGCCGCCTTCGCCGGCTGCGGGAATACGGTCCGGCACCACTTGCGCCAGCGCGCCGAGCATCGCATCGAACACGCGGTAGCCCGTCAGCGCGCGCGCTGCCACCGCGCTCGGTGGCAGGGGATTGAGCACGGAGCCTTCCGGCACGCGCACCTCGATACAGCGGAACACGCCGGCATTGTTCGGCACATCGCCCTTCAACGCGCAGCGCACGCTCAGGTAGGTGCAGGACTTTGTGTATGACAGCGTGGAGTTGATGGCCGCGCGCACCTGGGGCGACGATCCCGTGTAGTCCGCGCTGACGTAATCGTCATGCACCGTCAGTGCCACCTGGATGGGGATCGGCTCCGGCGACAAGCCATCGTCGTCGATGTAGTCGGTGAAGCGGAAGGTGCCTTTGGGCCATTTGCGGATCTCTTCGCGCGTGAGGCGTTCGGCATAGTCCAGCAGTTCGTTCAGGTAGGCGCGCGTGTCGTCGCGGCCGTAGCGGTCGAACAGCGCGGTGAGTTCGCGCACGCCTACCTGGGTTGCGGCGTACTGCGCCTTCAGGTCGCCCAGCACGCGCTCGGGCAGGCGCACGTTCTGCGCGATGATGCGTTCCAGCGTGTCGTTGACCTTGCCGGCCTCATAGAGCTTGAGTACCGGGATGCGCAGCCCTTCCTGGTAGATCTCGGTGGAGTCGCTGGCGTTGGAGCCCGGCACGCGGCCGCCCACGTCGGTGTGGTGGCAGATCACCACGCAATAGCCTTCCAGCTCGCCTCCGTAGAAGAACGGCACGAACATGAAGATGTCCGGCAGGTGCATGCCGCCCTGGTAGGGATCGTTGACGATCACCGCGTCGCCCGGGTTCAGCGCGTTGCCATAGCGCGCCTGCACGGCTTCCATGGCCTCGGGGATCGCCCCCAGGTGCAGCGCGATGGTCTTGGCCTGCGCCACCATGCGGCCGTGCCGGTCGCAGATCGCGGCCGAGTAGTCCATCACGTCCTTGACGATCTCCGAGCGCGCCGTGCGAATGACCGTGTAGGCCACTTCGTCGACGATGGAGTCCATCGCGTTCTTGACGACCGCGAAGGTCACCGGGTCGAACTGCGTGCTCATGCTGCCTCCTGGGCGATATCGATGATGATGTTGCCGATCGTGTCCGCGCGCGCCGAGGCGCCCGGCGGCACGACGATGGTGGTGTCGTACGACTCAATGATGAGCGGGCCCTGGCGCGGCGCATCCGTCATGGCCGAGCGCGGGATCAGCAAGGTCTCGCGCGGCGCCTGGTCGCGCCCGAAACTCACCTGGCGCGTGCCGGCAACACCATGCAGCGCGCTGGCATCCACCTGGATCGCGTTGAAATCCAGCCGCTGGTCGCTGCGGCCATAGGCGCTCAGGCGCACGTTGACCAGCTCCAGCGGCTCGTCGTTGCGGTAGCCGAAGGTTTGCTGGTACTGGACGCCGAAGTCCTCGATAAGCTGCGCAAGCGCGGCAGCGTCCGGCGCCTTGCCGGTTTCACCGCCGGGCAGCGGGATGGTCAGCTCCGAGCTCTGGCCGAGGTAGCGCAGGTCGATGCCCACCGCCATCTCGACCGCAGCCTCCGGATAGCCTTCCAGCGCGAGGATGGCCAGGCCTTGCTGGCGCAGTTCGTCGATCACCACGCCAATGCCGGCGCCATCGCAATCCGCCAGCGGCCGCAGGATGGCCTTGACGAAGTTATGCTCGGCATCCGCGCACAGCATGCCGGCCGAGCAGAACACGCCCGCCATCACCGGTGCGATCACCCGCTTGATGCCCAGCAGCATGGCCACGTCCACCGCGTGCAGCGGCCCCCCGCCGCCGAAGGCGATCATGGTCATGTCGCGCGGGTCGCGCCCACGCTCCACCGTCACGGCACGCAGCGCGCGCGCCATGCTCACATTGGCCACATGGCGAATGCCGTGCGCGGCGGCCAGCGTATCGAGCTTGAGCGGCGCGCCGATATGCGCGTCGATGGCACGGCGCGATTGCTCCGGGTCCACCTTGAGGCTGCCGCCCGCCAGCGATTCGGGATTCAGGTAGCCAAGCACCATGTTGGCGTCGGTCACCGTGGGCCGATCGTTGCCGCGCCCGTAGCACGCGGGCCCCGGGTTGGCGCCGGCCGATTCAGGGCCCACGCACAGCAGGCCACCGGCATCCATCCATGCCAGCGAGCCGCCGCCCGCACCCACCTCCGCGATATCGATGGCCGGTACCTTCAGTACATAGCCCCCGCCTTTGACAAAGCGGCTCGGGGCGCTGATGCCGTCGCGGAACTCATACTCGGTGGTCAGCGACGGCGTGCCGTCGGTGATGATCGACGCCTTGGCCGTTGTGCCGCCCATGTCGAACACGATCAGGTCGCGCCCGCCACCCAGCGCGCCGATCTGCGCCGCGCCCGCCACGCCGCCGGCCGGCCCGGAAGCCACGGCAAACACCGGCTTCTCGCTCGCGCTGCCCACGCCCATCATGCCGCCGTTGGACGCCATCACCTGCAGCGACGCCGACACCCCCATGCGGGCCAAGTCATCCTTCAGGCGCCGCAGGTAGGTGCGCATGGCAGGCAGGATGTAGGCATTGACCACCGTGGTGCTGGTGCGCTCGTACTCCTTGATTTCCGGCAGCACATCGCACGATGCGGTCACCAGCAGGCGCGGAAACTCCCGCTCCAGTTGCGCCTTCGCCTCCAGCTCATGCACCGGGTTGATATAGCTGTTGATAAAGCAGATGGCCAGCGCTTCCACGCCCTCTTCCACCAGCCCGCGCGCCACGGTCAGTACCTCGTCCACGTTGAGCGGCACGATGATGTTGCCGCGCGCGTCGATGCGCTCGTTCAGCCCGCGGCGATAGCGACGCGCCGCCAGCGGCTGCGGCTTCTGCCAGCCCAGATCGAACATGGTGGGGGTGCGGATGCGGCCGATCTCCAGCACGTCGCGAAAGCCCGCCGTGGTCAGCACGCCGGTGCGTGCGCCCACCTTCTGCAAGATGGTGTTGGACGCCGTGGTGGTGCCGTGGACAATTTCCGTGATGTCGCCCGGGGCAATCCCGGCCTGCCCGATCAGCGACTTCAGGCCAGTGACGATGGCCTCGCCCAGGTCGTGCGGCGTGGTTGATGTCTTGTTGACGAACAGCCGCCCGTCCGGCATTGCCAGGACGATGTCCGTGAACGTGCCCCCGATATCGCACCCGACCCGGACGCCCGCATTGCTTCCCGCATGAACCATGTCAACTCCAAGGATGTGAGGCACGGGCGACTTGCGCGTGCCGCGCATTCCGTTGCCCCGGAACGCGCACCGACCAATCTGCTAACTAACTAGTCAGTACAATAGAAGACGGGATTTTGCTTGTCAACCGGGTTTTCACGGAGCACCAGAATGGCGCCAGCGCTTGGCTGGCAGCCTTCTTGCAGTGCGCTTCAGGGGGTGTACACTAACCATCTGGTTAGCGGGTGCACTGGCACGGTGCCGCCCGCCATGACAATGCCATGACAAATTTATCGAGGAACATTCGTATGCCAGTGACCGCCAAGACCGTGCGCAAGCCAAAGCCGCGCGACGCCCAGGCCACGCGCGAGAAGATCCTCCAGATGGCGTCGAAGGAGTTCGCCGCCAAGGGCTTTGACGGCGCCCGCGTGGACAGCATCGTGGCCCGCAGCAAGATCAGCAAGAACCTGGTCTACCACTACTTCAACAGCAAGGAAGCGCTGTTCATCGAAGTCATGGAGCGCGCCTACGCTGCCATGCGCGAGCGACAGAACGAACTCGGCCTGACGGGAAAGAGCCCCGTCGACGATATGCGCGCGCTGGTGATGCACACCATCCAGCATTTCATCGAGCAACCGGAATTCATCCTGCTGCTGGGCACGGAGAACCTGCACAAGGCAGCGCACATCCGCAAGTCCAAGGTGATTCCTGCCATGTTCAATCCGCTGAAGAGCGCGCTGGCGGAGATTCTGGAGCGCGGGAAGGAACAAGGCGTGTTCAGGCCGGATGCAGACTGGGTGGATCTATATGTTTCGATCTCGGGCCTGGGGTCTTACTTCATCTCGAACCGCTACACGCTGTCGTTCGTGCTTGGCGTGGACCTCGCAGCCCCGGATCGCGTGGCGTCGAGGCTGCAGCATGTGCCAGACATGGTGATGAGCTACCTGTGCAATTTTGGCGCCGCAGCGACGCGGGACAAGGAACAGCCGCGCGCGGAGCAGGCGACGGTGCGCACGCAAGGCGCGGCAGCGCTGCCGTAGCACGCATTGCCGGGCCGCCCCGTTGGCCGGCGGCTAGCTCTGATGGCATCTGCGCTGGCCGACGATCCGCGCTCGACGCTGCCCGGATCGCTTCGCTGTCGGCACGGATCCGGCCACCGCCAAACCCGATCACTTCACCGCACCCACGGTAAAACCCGCGACAAAGCGGTCGACGAACAGGTTGTAGAGCACTGCTACCGGCACGCTGACGACCAGGCATGCACCCATCAGGGAGCCCCAGAAATAGACATCCCCGCGCACCAGGAAGGTCGGCACGCCAACGCTGACGGTGTACTGCGACGAACTGGTGATAAAGGTGAGGGCATAGACGAATTCCTGCATCACCAGCGTCAGCGTGAATATGACTACGGTCAGGATGCCGGCCGACGACAGCGGCACCACCACCTTCAGGAAGGCGCCGAAGCGGCTCAGCCCGTCCATCATCGCCGCCTCTTCGATATCGCGCGGCACCGCCTTGAAGAAGCCCATCATCAGCCAGGTGCAGAACGGCACCGTGAAACTCGGGTACACCAGCACCAGCGACCACAGCGAATCCTGCAGGCCAAGCGCGCCGATGATGCGGGAGAAGGGGATGAACAGGATGGTGGGCGGGATCAGGTAGGTCAGGAAGATGGCGATCGCCAGCTGCCGCCCGCGGCTGCCTGCCAGCCGGGCCAGGCTGTAGCCGGCGGGCACCGCCAGCAACAGGGTGATGGCCACCACCATCGCCCCCACCAGCAGCGTATTGGCGATCCAGCGCAGGTACCGTGTCTCCAGGAACAGCACGCGCAGGTTGTCCAGGGTGGGCGGCTGGTTGAACAGGAAGGGGTTGTTGGCTGTGTTGATCAGGTCATGGACATCCTTGAAGGTGGTGATCAGCATCCAGTAGAAGGGAAAGGCGCAGAACCCCGCGAAGACGGCAAGGATGGCGACATGGCCGAAGCGTGCGCCCCAGCGCTCGCCACGGTGCTTCCAGTGATTTGCATCGGCATGCATGTCAGGCTACCTCCGCGCGGTTGGCGACGCTCAGCAGCAGGGCCACCACCGCTACCAGCAGCGGGAACAGGAACAGCGAAATCGCCGCGCCCTCGGCCAGGTCGCCGCCCTGGATGCCGGTGAAAAATGCCAGGCTGGCCAGCACCTGCGTGGTGTCGTAAGGCCCGCCACGGGTCAGCACGAAGATGATGATCATGTCGGTGAGCGTAAACACGATGCCGAACAACAACGCCACCAGCATGATCGGCATCACCAGCGGGATATTGATGCGCAACAGGTGGCGCCAGAAGCCGGCGCCGTCCATGGCGGCGGCGTCGTGGATATCCTGCGGGATGCCGTGCAGGCCGGCCAGGATAATGACCGTGGCCAGCGGCAGCAGGCGCCAGACATCCACCAGGATCACCGACGCCATGGCCAGGTCCGGCTGGCCCAGCCAGATCGGCCAGGTATGCGGGCCGAACAGGCCGAGCGCGCGCAGCGTCCAGTTGATGATGCTGTAGACCGGATCGAATATCCACAGCCAGCCGATCGAACCCAGCGAGATCGGCGCCACCCACGGCAGCAGGATCAGCAGCCGCACCAGCCATTTGCCGCGAAAATCACGCAACAGTGCCAGCGCCAGGATCTTGGCCAGGACCACCACCAGCGCCTGCGACACCAGCGTGAACACCAGCGCATTGCCAAGCGAGCGCCAGAAGGTGGGGTTCTGCACGATGCGCCGGAAATTCTCCAGGCCAACGAAATGCATGGCGCGGCTGCCCACGGTGATGTCGGACAGGCTGTAGTAGATCGACAGCAGGAAGGGAAAGCCGAGCAGCAACGCGATATAGATGAGTGCCGGCGCCAGCATCAAGGCGCCGAGCCAGCGCTCGCCCTCCAACGCATGCCAGGCACCGGCCTGTGGCGCTAGCGCGGCGGGAGCCCGGGTGCTCATGCCGGCCTCACGGACGGCGCCACGGACGACGGCGCACCGAGGCTGGCGCCGGAACGCGGATCAAAGCGCCTCAGGTCGGCACGCCGCACTGCGAACGGGTAGCGCACGCCTGTCTCCAGCGGGAAGGTGACGGTGCAGGGAATCCGCGAGATAACCTTGGCCGGCGGCAGCGGTGGCTCCAGCAGGCCATACACCAGCCGGTCGGACCCGAGATTCTCGATGCGGGTGATATGGAAGGAGAAGGGTTCCAGCACTTCATCGCCGCCGTAGACCCCGCGCGGCAGGAAGTGCTCCGGCCGGAAGCCCGTCACCATCGCCTCCGTCTGGACCAGGTTCATCGGCGGCGAGCCGATGAAGGTGGCCACGAAGGTATCTGCCGGCTGCTCGTACACTTGCTGCGGGGTGCCGAGCTGGTGCACGCGGCCGTGGTCGAGAATGGCGACCCGGTCACCGAGCGCCAGCGCCTCGACCTGGTCGTGCGTGACGTAGATCGTGGTGGTCGCCAGGCGCCGCTGAAGCTGCTGCAATTCCTCGCGCGCGGAGGTCCTGAGCTTGGCGTCGAGATTGGATAGCGGCTCGTCCAGCAGGAAGGTCACCGGATCGCGCACCACGGCGCGCGCCAGCGCCACCCGCTGGCGCTCGCCGCCGGAGAGCTGGCGCGGCTTGCGCGCCAGCAGGTGGCCGATGCCGAACAGCGCCGCGGCCCAGCTCACCTTGCGCGCGATCGCCTCGCGCGGCATGTGCTGCGCCTCCAGCGGGAAGGCGATGTTGCCGGCCACGCTCAGGTGCGGATAGAGCGCGTAGCTCTGGAACACCATCGCCATGTTGTGCGCGCGCGGCGGCAGCCCGGTGACGACACGGCCGCCCACCAGGATATCGCCGAAGGTGGGTGCTTCCAGCCCGGCAATCAGGCGCAGCAAGGTGGTCTTGCCCGAGCCGGACGGGCCCAGCAGCACCAGGAACTCAGCTTCGTGCACGGCCAGGTCGATGCCGTCGACCGCATTGGTGCCGTCGAAGCGCTTGGTGAGTGAGCGGGTTTCCACCGTGGCCATGACTTATCGGCCCACGCCCATCCCGATGCCTGCGGTCCGGCGGGGGCGGCTCATACGAGTCCTTTTTCCCGCCACTTGGCGAAGATCCGCCTGCACGTGGCTTGCGCAGCGCGGATGGCATTCTCCGGCGTTTCATCGCCGGTGGCGGCCTTGGCGAACATGGTGTTGAGCACCCAGGTATTGAAGATCTCGTCGATGGCCGCATTGGCATAGCCGGGGTAGCCGACGTTGGTGGCCTGGTTCATCAGGCTGCCCAGCACCTTGTACTTGTCGCGCGGGCGGGCCTTGGGATCATCGGCGATCAGCTTCTGCAGGTCCGGGACCGTGCTCGGGAAGCAGGGGAAGTTGTAGAACTCGCTGCCGAGAAAGGCTTGGTGGAAGTTGTCGATATAGTCCAGCAGGAACTTCTTGGCACCCGCTATGTTCTCGGCGAATTTCCAGATCACGTAGCAGTCCATCACGTGCTCCAAGCCGATGCGGCGCACCGGGCCACGCAGTGCCTGGGTCAGCCAGATATCGGGCGTGACTGGAATGTTCTTGTTCTCGCCTTCGCGCGTGATGGAAATAGCGTTCAGGCAAAGCGAGATCTTGCCCGCCAGCATGGCGCGGTTGTTGGAGGACGGATCCCACGCCAGCACCTCCGGCGTCATGGTTTCCTGGTACAGGGCCTTGACGAACTTGACCGCCTCCAGTGTGTTCTTCGAATTCAGCACGACGGTATGGCGCTCATCCTGGACCGAGCCGCCGAATGCGAAGAGGATGGTGCGCATCGCCATCGCGGTATCGAGTTCAGCCGACAAGCCAATGCCCACCGGCACGTTGCGTTTGCGCTTGATCTTGCTGCCCGCGCTCAGCACGTCGTCCCAGCTGTCCGGCGGTGCCATGCCGATCTCGTCCCACAGGTCCCTGCGGAAATTGATCGGGTCCGGCACGAAGCTGTCGGAGAAGCCGAAGTACTTCTTCGTCTTCGGGTTATACGTACTCTTGATCGCCAGTTCGACCGGCTTGCCATGCTTGCGCTGGCATTCCTCGTAAATCTCGCGGTGGTCGATGACCTGCTCCTCGTACACTGGCGCAGGCGACAGGAACATGAACAGGTCGTGCCCCTTCTGGGCGGATACCTCGGCGGCGGCCCGCGTGGCCAGCGCGGGGATCCCCACGTGATCGACGATGACCTCGGTATCGTTGCGCTGGCCCCATTCCTTCACGTAGGTGTTGTCGAACCACTTGTCATAGCCCGGCACGAAGTGGTTCCACTGGAGGATCTTCAAGGTGTGCTTGGCTGCCTGTGCCCGACGTGGCAGCACCAAGGGGCCGAGCCCCGCGGCAAGCGCGGTAGCCGCGGCGGCCTGGATCAGGCGGCGGCGCCGCGCGTTGTGGCGAACAAGGTTGCCGGTGGATCCGTGCCGGCGCGAATAGATGATTCGCTCGATAGGAGCAATCCGTACGTCTTCGTTCATGGCCGCCTCCGCCAGCAAGCCGGTAGCCGGCATGCGCGCCGATCGCGGCGACATGCGCAACCTCACTTAAGGATAGGAGTTGCCAACCCTAAGGCAAAGAGACAAAGGCTTGATTTCATTGCGTTTTCGATCCGATCCAGGGACCGGCGCGGCGGCTGCCGCATAGCAGCATCGGTCGCGCTGAGCCAGCCACCGCTTGCGCAGCGCAGCACAAAACACGCGCACGGCAAAAGCGGTATTTTCCCGGCTTTCGCCATACCATGGAGGCTGGCGCAAGCCACGCCGCCCAACAACCTAGCCGGGGACCTCCCATGCGCGACCGCTATCTCTCCCACCTTCGCGACACCTTGAGCACCATTCGCGCCGACGGCTTCCATAAATCCGAGCGCGTCATCGCCAGCCCGCAGGCTGCCGATATCCGGCTGGCGGGCGGCGAGCACGTACTGAACTTCTGCGCCAACAACTACCTGGGCCTGGCAGATGACCACCGCCTGATCGAAGCCGCCCGGCGCGGCCTGGAGCAAGACGGTTTCGGCATGGCCTCAGTCCGCTTCATTTGCGGCACCCAGTCCGTGCACAAGACCCTCGAAGCCGTACTCGCCAAGTTCCTCCACACCGGCGACAGCATCCTCTACTCCAGTTGCTTCGACGCCAACGGCGGCCTGTTCGAGACCTTGCTCGACGACCAGGACGCCGTCATCAGCGACGAGCTCAACCACGCCAGCATCATCGACGGCGTGCGCCTGTGCAAGGCCAGGCGCTACCGCTACCGCAACAACGACATGGCCGACCTGGAGACCCGGCTGCAGGAGGCGGATGCCGCCGGCGCGCGCTTCAAGCTGATCGCCACCGACGGCGTGTTCTCGATGGACGGCATCATCGCGGACCTCAAATCCATCTGCGACCTGGCGGACCGCTACGGGGCGCTGGTGATGGTCGACGATTCGCACGCGGTGGGCTTCGTGGGCGAGCACGGGCGTGGCACGCCGGAGCTGTGTGGCGTGGAGGGCCGCGTGGATATCATCACCGGCACGCTGGGCAAGGCGCTGGGCGGCGCCTCCGGTGGCTATGTGGCGGCGCACCGGGAAATCGTGGAGTTGCTGCGGCAGCGCTCGCGGCCTTATCTTTTTTCCAACTCGCTGGCGCCGAGCATCTGCGCCGCCACGCTGAAAGTGCTGGAGCTGCTGGCCAGCGAAGAAGGCGCGGCATTGCGCGCGCGCGTGCGGGAGAACGGCGAGCATTTCCGCCGCGAGATGACGGCGCTGGGCTTTACGCTGGTGCCGGGCCAGCATCCCATCATCCCGGTGATGCTGGGCGATGCCGCGCTGGCATCCGGCATGGCGGATGCGTTGCTGGCGGAGCATGTGTACGTGGTGGGCTTCTCCTTCCCGGTGGTGCCCAAGGGCCGGGCACGGATCCGCACGCAGATGAGCGCAGCGCATACGGCCGAGCAGATCGAGCGGGCCGTGGCCGCGTTTGCCAAGGTAGGCCGCAAGTTCGGCGCCATCGCCTGAGCGACACTAAAGCATCACCCAAGCGCTTCATCCACGCAGCAAGCAGGAGGCTCCCTCATGAAAGCCCTCGCCAAACTCGAACGCGCGCCCGGCCTGACGCTGACCGACGTCCCCGAGCCGGAAGTCGGCCACAACGATGTGATGATCCGCATCCGCCAGACGGCCATCTGCGGCACCGACATCCATATCTGGAAATGGGACGAGTGGGCGCAGAACACCATCCCCGTGCCGATGCAGGTGGGGCACGAGTATGTGGGCGAGATCGTCGCCATCGGGCAGGAAGTGCGCGGGCTGGCCATTGGCGACCGCGTTTCCGGCGAGGGGCATATCACCTGCGGCTTCTGCCGCAACTGCCGCGCCGGGCGCCGCCACCTGTGCCGCAACTCGGTAGGCGTGGGCGTGAACCGCGCCGGCGCCTTTGCCGAGTACCTGGTGATTCCGGCCTTCAACGCGTTCCGCATTCCCGACGATATCCCGGACGAGATCGCCGCCATCTTCGACCCCTTTGGCAACGCGACGCACACCGCGCTGTCTTTCAACCTGGTGGGCGAGGACGTGCTGATCACCGGCGCCGGCCCCATCGGCATCATGGCTGCCGCCATCGCTCGGCACGTAGGCGCGCGCAATGTGGTGATCACCGACGTCAACGAATACCGGCTCGCGCTGGCGCGCAAGATGGGCGCCACGCGCGCCGTCAACGTGCAGCACGAGAACCTGAAAGACGTGGCTGCCGAGTTGCACATGACGGAAGGCTTCGACGTGGGCATGGAAATGTCCGGTGTGCCAACCGCCTTTGCGACCATGCTCGAGCACATGAACCACGGCGGCAAGATTGCCATGCTCGGCATTCCGCCATCGAAGATGGCGATAGACTGGAACCAGGTGATTTTCAAGGGGCTGGAGATCAAGGGCATCTACGGCCGCGAGATGTTCGAGACCTGGTACAAGATGGTTGCCATGCTGCAAAGCGGGCTGGACCTGACGCCGATGATCACGCATCGCTTCAGCGTGAGCGACTTCGAGGCCGGCTTTGCGGCCATGCTGTCGGGCAACAGCGGCAAGGTGGTGCTGGAATGGACGCGCCCGGACAAGGCGGCGACTGCCGCGGGCTAGAAGCGCATGCTGGTAGCGCATGCTGGTAGCCCATGCATGTCTTGCCCGGGCGCCGCCTCGCCGCAGGTGGCTGGCGCCGCACAACGCAAGCCACTTGCGGTGAGCCGCTAGCGATACACCAGCACAGGGATATTGCTATGCGTCAGCACCTTGTTGGTCTCGCTGCCGATCAGCACGCCCTGCAAACCGCGCCGCCCGTGCGAGGCCATCACGATCAGGTCGCACTCCTTTTCCTGCGCGGCCTGGATGATGGCCTCATAGGGGTGGTCATGTATGACGCAAAGGGTCTCGCAAGACACGTCCGCCGCCTCGGCTTCGGCGGCCAGGGTTTTCAGGTAGTCCGCCGAACTGCGGGTGGCTTCCTGCACGAACCGCGTACGGGTGTCGGCCAGCAATTCCACCTGGTAGGTGTAGACATGGAAGTCCGGGATCACCCGGATCACCGTGACCCGGGCTCGCGCCTCGCGGGCGAACACCAGGGCCTTGCTGAAAGCGGCTTCGGACAGGGGTGAGCCGTCGACGGGCAGCAGCAGATGCTGGAACATGGTGCCCTCCTGGCACGCGAAGGGCGCAGGCCACCGCACAGGCGCCCTCTCACGCTTCGCTCGGGTTGAGGATTACCTTGCTCCAAGTATAGATGTGCCGGTACCGCTCATACACCGCACACACCGCGCGCGCCCTTCATCTCCCCGCGATTTGCCGGTAAGATCCAGCACCGGTTCCGCGCCACGACGCGGCACCAAGCGTTTACCCGAGGCCGGGCAGCCACACAATGGCAGTCCGGCCTTATCGAAACGGCAGCCCTCGACGGCTGCCGTTGCAACTGCACTGCCTTGCAACCCAATGCGGTGCACCCGGAAAGCGAAGGTATCCCTTTGCGCTCCCAATCTTCATGGAGAAGACGCTTTGACTGAACGCATCAACGCAGAGGCCGCCGGCCGCCTGTTCGGCACTGGCGAAGGCCCATCCCACGAGCGCGTCACGCTCGCCACCGATCCCGAGTCCGGCCTGCAGGCCATCATCGCCATCTACAGCACCAGCCTTGGCCCCGCGTTTGGCGGCTGCCGCTACTGGGCCTATCCCGCCGAGAGCGACGCCCTGACCGACGCCCTGCGCCTGTCGCAAGGCATGGCCTACAAGAACGCACTGGCCGACCTGCCCTTCGGCGGCGGCAAAGCCGTGATCCTGCGTACCCCGGCACAAACCGATCGCACCAAGCTGTTCCGCGCCTTCGGCCGCATGGTCGAATCGCTGGGTGGCCGCTACATCACCGCCGAAGACGTCGGCACCACGGTGGAAGACATGGTCGCCGCCCGCACGCAGACCCGCTACATCAGCGGCATGCCGCGCGAGGGCACCTTCGGTGGAAACCCGTCGCCCAAGACCGCTTATGGCGTGTTCGTCGGCATCGAGGCCGCCGTGCGCTACGTGCTGGACCACAACAGCCTGCAAGGCGTGTCCGTTGCCGTGCAGGGCCTTGGCTCGGTGGGCTGGGACCTGTGCCGCCAGCTGCATGCGGCCGGCGCGCGGCTGATCGTGGCCGATATCCACGGCGCCAAGGCCGAGCAGGCGCGCGAGCAATTCGGCGCGCAGGTGGTTTCCACCACGGCCATCACCGGCGTGGCCGCCGATGTGTTCGCGCCCTGCGCGCTCGGCGCGGTGATCACCCCGGCGGTGGCCGAGGGCTGCCAGTTCAAGATCGTCGCGGGCGGCGCCAATAACCAGCTCGCGTCGCTGGACGAGGGCGACACGCTGCAACGCCGCGGCATCTTCTACGCGCCGGATTTCCTGATCAACGCGGGCGGCATCATCAGTTGTGCCCGCGAGTATCTCGGCGGCGCGGAGGAAGCCGCGGTGCTGGCCGAAGTGGCGCATATCCGCGAGCGCGTGTTCGCACTGGCCCAGCGCGTGGAGAAGAGCGGGATTGCGCCCGCGCGCGAGGCAGTCAACTGGGCGCAGGAGAAGCTGGCGCAGGGCGTCCGCTAGCCTTGGCGGTGTTGAGGGTCCGCGCTGGCAACGGTGCGGACCCGGCCGGAAGCCGGGATCGCGCCGTCATCCTGGAGCCCGTGCTTGAGCTTGCCGCTTTGTGGAGGTCACCGGCAACTACTCGATCGTGATCACGATGGCCACGCGCCGGTTCTCCGAGCGCCCGGCAGCGGTGCGGTTGTCCGCCACCGGCTTGCTCTTGCCCAGTCCGCGCACCTGGATGTTCTCGGGCTGGAATCCCGACGTGGCGAGCACCTTCGCCACCGCCTCCGCGCGCCGGACCGATAGCTGCTGGTTATAGTCAGCCGAGCCGGAATCGTCAGTGTGCCCGTCCAGCCGCACCTGATCGATGCCCGCGCCTGACAGCGCCAGGCCGATACGCTGCACGGCCTCTTGCCGGTCTGTGCTGATCACATCCTCGTTCAGGCCGAAAAGCACCTTCTCGGACAAGCCGAGCTCCCAGCCGTTCTCGGTGAGCGTGAACCCCTGCGACTGCAACGCCTGGACTTGCGCAGGGGCGAGCTTGGAAGCGGGCGCCGTCTGGCAGGCGGCCAGGGCAACGGTGATGGCCACCGCGGCGGCAGCCAGGCCCCGGCTGCCAGTGATTCGCAAGTTAGATAGCACGATCCATGTCCCCATCATTTTTCTCGTTGTCCTGGCGCTCGGGCCCGAAGGCGAATTCGGGCCGCCCCAGCCGCGGCTGCGCGCTCTCCCAACCACCTCCCGACCTGCGCTTGGCCTCGTACATGGCCTCGTCCGCGGTCTGCATCAAGGTGGCGGCGGTCTGCGCATGAAGCGGAAACACGGACAACCCGATGCTAAGCGACGCTTCGATCCTGGTGCCGCTCGACAGTTGCACAGGGTCCTTCATGCGAAGCAGGATATGCTCCGCGACCTGGATGAGATCGGCAGGCTTGCGCAGCGAGGTGAGCAGTACTGCGAATTCATCGCCGCCGAGCCTGGCCACCAGGTCGCCCTCGCGCACGCAGGAGCGGATGCGCCGGGCAATGTCGGACAACACCTCGTCCCCGGCGGCATGGCCAAAGTTGTCGTTGATCTTCTTGAACGCGTCGCTGTCCAGGTAGAGCACGCCGGCGTAAGCCTTGGAGGTGCCGGCAAAGCGCACGGCCCGATGCAGCGCATCCTCGAACGCCGCCCGATTGAGCAGGCCGGTCAGGCTGTCGTGGCTGGCGCGGTGCGCCAGCGACCTGTTCTCGTGCTGGAGCTGGTTCTGCCAGGTCTCCAGTTCGTCGAGCAGGCCGTTGAAATCCTCCCCGAGCGCGTTGAGCTCGGCAATATGCGCCGGCGGCGTGCGCTGGTCGAAAGCGCGCTCCGAGCGCACGGCATGGGCCACGCGCATGAGGTTGCGCACCGGCTCGATGATATGGACCAGCATGCGGCTCGACATGTAGTGCGCGCTGACCGCGGTAAGCAGCAGGCAAGCCAGCAGCCCCAGCAGCCCGCTGAGCACAAAGCGCAAGAGGTTGCCGGTGTAGGCGGTCAGGCGGACTGTGCCCACCGCCTGCGTTTCATGCAGGATCTCCTGCTCCACCGGGCCCAGCGCCATCACGCGGCTGGCCAGGCGCTGCAGGCCGGGAAACCGCTCGTCGGCCGGGCGCTGCCACTCGGCCAGCAGGCGGTTGTCCTTGTCATAGACGCGGGCCTGGGCCACCTCCGTCGCGGCGATTGCCACCAGCGCCTCGTTGGCGGCCGCCTGGTCGCGGAACACCACCGGCGCTTCCAGCGTGTACGCCACGGAGCGGGCAACCAGGCGCAGGTTGTGGTCGGCATAGACGCGCAGCGCGGCCAGCCCGAGCGCGGTCAGCGAGATGCCCGCCGTGCACACGGCGATCAACGCCACGCTGAGATGAATACGGCGCAGCGCGTTGTACAGCGTCGGACGCGATCTCGTCGCGTCGGGCCGCAATGGCAGCTTCATGGCGATGGCCCCCGGCGGCGGCCAAGCTGCAATACGGCCGGATGGATATGGATGCCGCTGCGGGCAACGGCATCCAGGTTGACGCGGAACGAGACGTGGCCATCGACCACGTTGAGGCAGAACATGCTGCCGATCTCGCACTCGTAGTCTTCTTCCGTGATGACAAGGACCGGGCGCCCGATCAGCTCCGTCGACAGTTTCTTGCGCCGGGCATCCGTCATGGGCCCGAGGTAGACGGAATCGCAGCCCGCGGTGGACACGCCATCCTGCAGGTCGATGCGCCTGGATTGCACGGAGCGGCCGGTTGCCAGGACGCCGCCCTCCGCAAGCTTGGCGCCGTAGCGGGCCGAGCCGTCCACGCACAGGCGCAGGACTTCCCGCTCGGTTGGCCAGCGCGCATAGCCAAGCAGGCTGAACACCACCCGCGCCACCGCCTCGGAACGCGGGGGGGCCGTGTCTGCAGCGGTGTGCTGCGACTGCGCGCAGAGGATGGCGGCAAGCAGGGCCGGCAGCAAGCGCGGCAGGCGCGAATGCTTGCGGCCGCGGCTCGGACTGGCTGGGGCGGTAGCCGTTTGAAGAGGCAAGTGGTGAGGCCTACCAAGTAACGCATTTGGGGAACGCCGCATCGCGCAGCGAGCGATGTGGCCTGACCTGGCTAGCACGATCAAGCAGGGATTCCGGCCCGGCGCGAGCGCCACTGGAATCCTTGCTAGCCCAAACCCTTTAACGGCGCGCCCGCTTTTATATTTACCCCTTATTTCTGGCCCGGCGCCGCCGGTGACGCCGAAGCCAGGCCCGCGACTTGCCGCAGCATCGCCATGGGGCCGAGCCGCTCGATGGTGCGCATCTGTGCCTCGTTCCGCACAAAGAACGATCCTGCAAACCCGAGCGTATTGACCGAGATGCCCTCGACGGACTCCGCCGACCTTGGCACGATCAGCATCCCAAGCGGCGTGACGAGCAGGTTGTATGGCGCCAACGGCTGCGGTTCTCCATCCACATCGATCACCCGCACGCCAGCCGCTGCCAGCAGCGCGCGATAGCGCGCAAGTGCGGTGCGCGCCAGATCCGGCCCGCGGGCCGCCGGCAAAGCCAGCGGCGCGAACGCATGCGAAAACGCCAACCCCGGCACGATGCCGACGGCGCCATCGATGCGCGCGGCCGCAAGCAGCGGCGCGATGGGCAACGCCGGGCCTTCGCTGGCAAGCGGCAGCGGCACCAGTTGCAGGTGCTTGTGGCGCTGGCTTGCGCCGGCCGCCGCACCCCCGTTATAGAAGCCAAGGCCATCGAACTCGGCCATGCAGGCAAGCAGCGCCTCGAAATCCGCCAGGTTGAGCAGCGCGTCCTGCGGCTCGAAGCGGCGGGTAACGATCAGCAGGTGATGGTCCAGGACGTTGAACTTGTTCAGCAGCGCAAGATGGGTCTCGGAGATGTCGGCGACAAACAGGTCCGGGTCGTAGGGAAGGAACGGGTCGGTGCCCGCCTGGTTGCCGGGAACGGCGTTGTCCTTCTGCCGCGCCTGGCTCTGGTCCCTGTCGCGGTCCTTGCGCGCAAGGCTGGAAACCTGGCGCACCAGGAAACGCACGCCGCCATCGTCGATGCCCGCCTGGAAGGTCTCGATAGGACGCAGCGCGCCACATCGCAGGGCGTGCTCCGTCTGGCGCAGGATGGCCGGCCACAGCGTGCCGGGCTGGAGAGATCGATGTGGCATGGTCTGGCCCAAGGGGTGAGTGACTAAAGCCGGGGGGCTGATCGATCTTATCCCTCGGAGGCAGGGCAGGCAGGAAGTGACACTCCCTTTATTACAATGCGTGGAAGCCACCTGGGGAAACAGAGGAAACCACAGGGGCCACCACAGAGGACACCAATGAGCAACGCGGAACAACGGCATGCACCGGGCAAGCGCTGGTCCCTCCCCGCTCGCATTTACCTGCTGGGCGCCGTGATCCTCGCTGCAGGCTGGATCGCAGGCGTCCTGATCTATCTGTGCGCCGCGAGCGACGAGGCCGGCGACCTGGCCTACGGCCCCGGGTGGAAGCGGCAATATGATTTCCAGCTCGAACGTATCGGCGGCAAGGCTGCTGTACTGGCGGCCGAGTTCTCGCAGTGGTTTTCGGATCTGTGGCACGGCAAGCAACTGGCCTTCACCGTGGCGATCCTGTGCACGGCCATCGCGTTTTTATGCTTCTTTGTGGCGCGTGAGCTGTCCCTGGCCGCGAACCGCGACGACTGAAGCCGGATGCGGCGACAAGCCTTGCAACGCCATCACGTCGTCACGTCATAGCAACGGCAAGCCGGCATTGCGCTTGACCTCGCCCAGCGACAGCATGGATTCCACCGCCGTCACGCCGGGCAATGTGCGCAGTACATCGCGCATGAAGATGCCGTAATCCTCCAGGTCGCGCGCGACCACCAGGAGCAGGTAATCGGCGCTGCCCGACACGTTATGGCACGAGACGATGCGCGGGATGGCCTGGATCTCCCGCTCGAAGCGGTCGGAGAGCTCACGGCTGTGCACGCCAAAGCGGACCTGCGTGAACGCCATCAGGCCAAGCCCCAGGGCCTGGCGGGACAGCACCGCGCGATAGGCCTCGATATAGCCGTCGGCCTCCAGCCGCTTGAGCCGGCGCGCGCACGGTGTCTCGCTCAGCCCCACGGATTCCGCCACGCTGGCGTTGGTGGCGCGTCCGTCCGCCTGCAGCGCCATCAGGATGGCGCGATCGATTTTGTCGAGATCCAAAAGCAAGCCCTCAATAAACCAGAAAAAATTAGCGGATTCCCCCAAATTATATGGGTTTGACCCATAAAATCGCCAGAATTCCCTCATACCCCTGGGTCATGATGTTGCCCTCGTCACCGCATGCATCATGGTCTCCCTACATTTGCTCGTTACCTTCATCGGCGCCCTGGCCGTGGTCTATGCCTTACCCGGGCCTGACATGGCACTGGTGCTGCAAACCAGCACCGGCCGGGGCGTGCGCCATGGCCTGGCCACCGTCGCCGGACTCGCCATGGCACGCGCCGCGCATGTCACGCTCTCGGCATGCGGCGTGGCCGCGCTGCTGCGCGCGGCGCCCTGGCTTTACCAGGGCATCCGCGTCGCGGGCGGCCTATACCTGGCCTATGTGGCCGTCCAGATCTTCCGCAGCCCGGCCTTCGGGATGCACGCCGGCACCGGCGCGGCAGCACCGCCGGTGCGGCTGCGCGCCTCCGTTGCCAAGGGCGCGCTCAGCAGCATCCTGAATCCCAAGGCCCTGCTCTTTTGTTCCGTGCTGTTGCCACAGTTCGTGGATCCGCATGGCGCGCCGGTGTGGTCGCAAGTGCTTGAGCTCGGCGTGGTGCTGGTGCTAACCGGCGTGGCCTTCGACCTGGCGTGCGTGTTCGGCGCGCTGCGCCTGACCGGCTGGCTACGCCGGAGCCCGCGCGCGCAGACGGTCCAGCGCTGGTCCTTCTCGGCCGCGCTGCTGGCCTTTGCCGCGCGGATCTCCTTCGAGCAAAGCTAAGCACAGGACGACAGCATCTCCACGCGTGTGACGCCTTTTGCCCACCGGCAACACGGCTCTGGCAAGAACAGCGCGAGGTGCTAGCCTTACTAGGCGGCCAGGCACCTTGAGTCTGCTTGAAGGGCCGCCGATGCACACCAAGCGGCAAGGGGGCCATGGACAAGCCCGTCATCATTGCGGTCGACGACGATCCCGTCCAGGTCCGGCGGCCGCTCATGCCGCGAACACCGGCAAACGCGGCCGCCCCCTGACAACCCGGGAGCCGGAACACCATGGATAGCAAGACGCAACCCGCCGCAGCCCCGACCGACGCGCCTGGCGCGGCCAGTCGGCCCATCGATCAGCAAGTGGTCTTCGTCCTGCAGGGCGGGGGCGCGCTGGGCGCCTTCCAGGCCGGGGTCTACCAGGCGCTGCACGAGGCAGGGGTCGAGCCCGACTGGGCCATCGGCACCTCCATCGGCGCCATCAACGGCTCGATCGTGGCAGGCAACCGGCCTGCGGATCGCTTGCCGCGCCTGCGGCAGTTCTGGGAGCAGGTGGGCCGCCACGGGCCGCTCGAACTAGCCCGCCTGCTCTCGGGCGGTGACGGCACGATGTCGAACCTTGCAACCCTCACCCAGGGCATCCCTGGCTTCTTCACGCCAAACCCGGCGGCCTGGTTCGGCACGCGCGTGCCGCTCGGGGTGGAGCGGGCCGGCTTCTATTCGGTCTCGCCACTGCGCGACACCCTGCTCTCGCTAGTGGATTTCGCTTACCTCAGCGAGAAGCACACGCGGCTCACCGTCGGCATGGTCAATGTCCGCAGCGGCAGGATGTGCTACTACACCAACCGGGACACCGCGCTGAGCGTGGAGCATCTGCTGGCATCCGCGGCGCTGCCGCCGGGCTTCCCGGCGATCCGGATCGACGGCGAAGCGTTTTGGGACGGCGGCATCTGCTCCAACACGCCGATCGAAGCCGTGCTCGACGACCACCCTCGCCGCAGCTCGGTGATCTTCGCCGTGCAGCTGTGGCCCCTGCAAGGCCCGGAGCCCGACACCATCTGGCAAGCCATGGGACGGCAGCGGGATATCCAGTACTCAAGCCGCGCCGAAACCCAGCTGGAGCACCAGAGGCAATTGCACCGGCTGCGGCATGTGATCCGCGAACTGGCCAAGCACATTCCCCAGGCGGAGCGCAGCACGCCCGCGGTCGAGGCGTTGCTGGGCTGGGGCTGCCATACCACCATGCACGTGGTCGAACTCAATGCGCCGTCGTTCGACGGCGAAGACCTGACCAAGGATATCGACTTCAGCGCCGCCGGCATCGACGCGCGCTGGAACGCTGGCTATGTCCACGGCAAGCAAGCCATCGCAGCCGCGCCCTGGCGCGGCGTGCTCGACCCGATCGAGGGCATCGCGGTGCATGTGGCGCTGACACCGGCGTAGGTGCGTTGACGCCGCGCTGGCACGACGTCCCGGGATTGAGCGCTCGCCAGCAAGGCTGGCGCGGGCGCGCTAAGATGGCACCCCTGTTGTCTCACCGGCCTGACAGCCGCCCCGCCACGCACGCGGATCCGCCGTTGATTGATTGATCAATCGACGCCCGCGCGCTCCCTGACCAGCCAGGACACATCACCATGGATCTCGAACTTCGCAATCAACGCGTGCTCATCACCGGCGGCAGCCGCGGCATTGGCCTGGCCTGCGCGGCCGGCTTCCTGCGCGAGGGTGCGCGCGTAGCCATCGTTTCGCGCAGCGCCGAGAACCTGGCCAAGGCCTGCGCCAGCCTGGCCGAAGGCGAAGGCGAATACGCCAAGGACGTGGTCGCGGTGTCCGCCGACCTGACCGATATCGCCGCGGCCGCGCGCGCGGTAGAGGAGGCAGTGGCCGCGCTTGGTGCCATCGACATCCTGGTGACCTCCGCCGGTGCCGCCAAGCGCCGCCCGCCGGACGAGCTGACCCCGCAGCTGTGGCAGGACGCCATGGCCGCCAAGTACTTCAGCTACATCAACGTGATCGACCCCGTGGTCAAGCGCATGGCGCAGCAGGGGCGCGGCGCCATCGTCAATATCGTGGGCATGGGCGGCAAGCTGGCCAACCCCGCCCACCTGGCGGGCGGCGCGGCCAACGCGGCGCTGATGCTGGCCAGCGCCGGCCTGGCCAATGCCTACGGCAAGCAAGGTGTGCGCGTGAACGCCGTCAACCCGTCGGCCACGCATACCGAACGCCTGCAGCAAGGCATGGAAGTGGATGCGCGCATCGGCGGCACGACCGTGGAGCAGGCATTGGCACGCGCCAACGCGCGCACTGGCCTGGGCCGCCTGGCCACGCCGGAGGAGGTAGCGGACGCCGTGCTGTTCCTCGCCTCGCCCCGCGCCAGCTATATCTCGGGCGCCATCCTGTCGGTCGATGGCGCCACCACGCCCATGGTGGTCTGACGCCGCTGAACGCTACCGTACAGACGCGCCCCGCCACGTGTGCGATTGTCAGGCTACAGTCTGCACAAGGAGCGTGTCATGAACAGCATCGTCTGGTTGGTAGGCGCGGTGGTCATTGTCCTGTTTGTACTCGGCTTTTTCGGCCTGAGGTAACCGCGGGCCGCGACACCAGTTCGATGTAGCGTCGAATGGTCGCGGCCTTCTCGTACTGGCGCGACATCAGCGACAGATACGACGTCACCTCCAGGCCCGCGATATCCCGGTAGGCAAGGCTGGGCAGGCTGATGTGGCCGGCCACGGCGTTCGGGACAATCGCCACGCCTTCGCCCAGCGACACCAGCGCCAGCACGGCCACCAGCCCGCCCGGCTGCGGGCCCAGCCTGGGCACGAAGCCACCCTGCTCGGCGGTGGACAGCGTGCCCGAAACCTGTTCGGGAAGAATGAATGTCTCCGCCTTGAGATGCGCGGGCTGGATCTCGGCCAGGCCGCACAGCCATGAATCGCTGTGCAGCGCGAGGATAAAGCCTTCGGGCGCCAGCGGCAGCGCGTCCACGCCCTCGGGCAGGTTCATCGGGGAGCGGATATAGGCGATGTCGACCTGCCCATCCCTGACCTGCTCGGGCAGCGTGCCCATGGGCGCCTCGCGCACCAGCAGCTGCACATCGGGGCAGGCCTTGCGGAATGCCGCGACTTGCCGCTGGAGCACGCCCGAGTAGGCCGCCGAGGCGACATAACCCACATGGATCTTGCCCGTCTCGCCACGCGCCTCGCGCTGCGCGCGCAGTTGTGCGGCCTCGAACTGCGCCACCACGGCTTGCGCTTCCGCCAGCAGCACCTCGCCGGCCGGTGTCAACGCCACCGAGCGCTGGTTGCGCTCGAACAGGCGAATGCCAAGGCTGGCTTCCATCTCCTGGATCTGGCGGGTGAGCGTCGGCGTGGAAATGCCGAGCCGCGCAGCGGCCCGGGTGAAGTGCAAGTCCTGGGCTACCGCGATGAAGTAGCGAAAGTGGCGCAGTTCCATCGTTTTGCTGTTTTCCTTCGGAGTACTTTCTGATTGTTAGCTAACAGGCAACAAAATAGCACGGCCGGCGCAACAACGCACGGCCCTGCCCGCCGTATCCTAGCCCGCACCCCATCAAGGAATGCGACAGGAAGCGACGACATGCGGCACAAGACAAAGCGGCACCCACGGCCCGCCGGGCACGGCACATCCGGATTTATTTCATTTCAGGCAATATCGCCGGCAGGGCAGTTTGAGCAGGAGCCGGCATGAGCGGCATGAACTCGCGCGCCGCGCTGCTGACCGCCTCGGGCGCCTGCGCGCTGATCGTCCTGGACACCAACATCGTGGCTGTCACGCTGCCGCGCATCGCGAGCGACCTGCATGCCACGTTCTCCGATATCGAGTGGGTGGTCAGCGCCTACATGCTGACCTTTGCCGGCGGCCTGCTGCCCGCGGGCAGCCTGGCCGACAAGTTCGGCCGCAAGCGCATGCTGCTGACCGGCCTGGCGGTCTTCATGCTGGCCTCGCTAGGCTGCGGCCTGGCGGGGAGCAGCCTGGCGCTGAACCTGGCGCGCGCCGTCAAGGGCGTGGGCGCGGCCATGCTGCTGACCTCCGCGCTGGCGACCATCGCGCACGCCTTTCACGATGAGCGCGAGCGCGCCCGGGCGTGGGCGTTCTGGGGCGCGTGCATGGGTGTGGCCATGCTGGTAGCCCCCGGCCTTGGCGGCCTCATCAGCCAGGCGCTGGGATGGCGCTGGGTGTTCCTGCTGAACCTGCCGGTCGGCATCGTGCTGGGCGCCATGGTGCTGCGGCATATCGCGGAGTCGCGCGACACGAGAGCGGCGCGCATCGACCTGTGGGGCGGGCTATGCTTTTGCGGCAGCCTGTGCCTGATGATCTGGGCCCTGATCGAGGCCAACCGCATTGGCTGGGGCGATACGCACACCCAGATGCGGCTGGCCGGCGGGGCCGTGCTCTTCGCGCTGTTTATCGGCGTGGAGCGCATCCAGCGCCGGCCCATGGTGGATCTCACGCTGTTGCGCAATCCGCGCCTGATCGGCGCATTGCTCGGCATGGCCGCCTATGCCGCCTGCGCCCAAGTGATGATGACCTTGATCCCGCTATATCTGCAAACGGGCCTGGGGTTCTCGGCGATCGCCTCAGGTGCCGCCATGCTGCCGTTTGCGCTGACCATGCTGATCTTTCCGCGCATCGGCGTGCAGCTGTCGGGACGGCTGGACGCGCCGTCGATGCTGGTGTTCGGGCTCGTGCTGGTCGGCCTCGGCAACCTGCTGAGCGCGTGGGCGGCCGTCACCATGTCCTACCTGCCTTTCGCGCTGGCCATTGCCGTCACCGGCAGCGGCGCGGGCCTGCTCAACGGCGATACGCAGAAGAACATCATGGCCTGCATTCCGCACGAGCGCTCCGGCATGGCGTCCGGCATCAGCACCACCACGCGGTTCAGCGCGATCGTGCTGTCCTTCGGCTTGCTCGGGGGCCTGCTCGCCTACCGTACCCAAGCCACATTCGACACGGCGCTGCATGCGCATGAGGAAAGCTCGGGGATAGTGCCCGGCCTGGCCGCACACATCATCCCGCGCGTGGTTGCCGGCGACCTGCACGGCGCGATGGCCGATGTGCAAGCCCCGCTGCGCAGCGTGCTGGAACCGCTTGCGCGCACCGCCTTCGCGGATGGCTTCGCCTGGATTCTTTGCGTGGCCGCCGGGGTTGCACTGCTCAGCGCCGTCCTGGTGCGCCTGCTGATGAAGGACGAATCGCCGGCGCACCAGGCGGTGCGTGTGGAAGTGCCGGCGCGCCGCTAAAGCGCGCCGTGCCAACCACTCAATCGATCGTCATGTGCGCGTCGTGCACGATCTTGCCAAGGCGCTGCTTCTCGTCCTGCACAAAACGTGTGAACTCCATCCGCGTGCCCGACACGGGGCGGTAGCCATAGGTCTCGAACTGCGCGCGCAGGCCGGCATCGCTCTGGAACGCGGCCTGCGTGGCTTGCGCGATGCGGTCCAGGATCGGCGCCGGCGTGCCATTGGGCGCATAGATGCCGCCCCAGTGCTCCATGCGGATGCCTGCAAAGCCTTGCTCCGCCGTGGTGGGCACGTCCGGCAACGCCTGCGCGCGCTTGTCGTCGGTCACCGCCAGCGCGCGCAGCTTGCCGCCGCGCAGGAAGCCGAGCACGCCAACCGGGGCTTCGGACGCCAGGTCGATCTGCCCGCCAATAACCGCGTTAAGCGTTTCCGAGCCGCTCTTGTAGTGCACCAGTGTCACTGGCACGCCGAGCGCGGTCTCCACCATCTCCGCCACGAAATGCCCGGTGCTGCCGGCGCCGGCGGTGCCGAACGTGATGCCACCCTTGGCCTTGCCGTAGGCCTGCAGCGCCTTCAGGTCCTTGATGTCCTTGATGTCCTTGCGCGAGGCACCGGCGCCCACCACCATCACCGACGGCGCCGCATTGGTGCTGACCACAGGAACGAGGTCGCCGTCGGCGTAGGGCATCTTCGCGCGCAACAACGCGTTGGCGACCGCGCCATTGCCGGCGATCAGCAGCGTATAGCCATCGGGCGGGCTCTTGGCGACAAACTCCGCGCCGATGATGCCGCCGGCGCCCGGCTTGTTGTCCACAATCACGGTCTGGCCCAGCTGCCGGCCAAGCGCCTGCGCGATCAGCCGCGTCGTGATGTCGCCCGGGCCGCCGGCCGAGAATGGCAGCACCAGGCGGATCGGCTTGTCCGGCCAGTGCGCCTGCGCAACGGCCGAAAGGCTGGATAGGGCCAGCATCGCGCATGCTGCCATCCGGGCCAGCACGGCACGCCGGGGGATTCGTTGGGTCATGTCTCACTCCTGGTGTTCTTTGTTGACGGCAGGCACTCAGTCGAACGCGCAGCCCACCGGCGGCGCAAGCAGGGCGAGCAAGTCGCGCACATCGTCGAGCTGCTCAAGATCCCGCACCATGCGCTCGATGGCTTGCTGCCGCTGCGGCGCAATCAACCCGTCCGTCAGGGCCCTGTACTTCGCGGCCACTTCGTCGCTCGATTGCGGCGCTTCGATGGCGCGCGATGCCGTACGATTGACCTCGATGCGCTGAGCGTCGGTGAAGGTCACGGCCAGACGCACGCGCCCGCGTGCCCGTTGCCCGCCTGCGTCGAAGGCGGGATCGTGGCGCACGGCGATACGCGGCAGCAGCGCCCAGACATCGTCGGCATCGATGCGCGCCGGCGTGAACTGCGGCACCAGCGCCGCGCCGTCCAGCACCGCTACCGCAAGCGCGTAGCCGATGTTCATCTGCGCGCCGATTGGCGTCAGCGGCCGCTGCGGCACCCACCAGCCATGGTGATAGACGGCATGCGACACATCCACCTCGATAGCGGCGATCTCCCGCGCCTTGAGCGCGCGCTGCGCGCCCACGTCGAACAGCGCATCGAGCGGCGCGTGGATGCCACCCATGGCCGCGTACGGCTTGATGACGATGCGCTCGACTTCCCAACGCTCGCCCAGGCCATCGGTGATCTGCGCGGCGTCCGGCGCATGCCCTTCGCCGAACGTCGAGAGAAAGCCGCCGTACTCGCGCTCGAACACGCGCTTGATGCCGGTGTAGCCGCCCGCCGCCAGCACCGCCGCGTAGAGCCCATTGCGCGCGGCGAAGCCGTGGTGCATGCGCTTGCACATGGCCTCGTACTGCGCCGCCATCAACCCGGCCGACTGCGTGCCGGCCAACCCCAGCGCATCCTCAAAACGCGCGGCGTCGAGCCCCAGCAGCTTGCCCACCGCGGCGGCGGCTGCATGCGTGCCGAACACCGATCCGGAATGCCAGCCGCGCGACAACATCTGCGCGCCGTGCAGGGCCATGCCCACGCGCGGGCCCACCTCATAGCCGGCCATGGCCGCCTCCAGGAAGCGCCGCCCGCACACGCGGCTCTCGCCTTCGGATGCGGCCCACAGCGCGGGCAGCACGAGCGAGGCGCTGTGCAGCGGCCCGAGCGGATGGTAGTCGTCAAGCTCAAACCCCTGGATAAAGGTGCCATTGAGCAGCGCGGCGCCCGGCGCGCTGGTGCGCGCCCCCCAGCCGACGATGGTGCGGTCCCCCTGCCCCTCCATCTGGCGGACGATGTTGGCGGCGGTGCGCGACCACGGCAATTGCGCGCCGACGATGGCACAGCCGATGCCGTCCAGCGTGAGCGCCTTGGCGCGCTCGCGCGCGGTGGCGCTGGCTTGCTCCAGCCGGAAGGCGGCCAGCCATTGGGCGAGCCTGCCGGTGGGCCCGTCGGGATCGGTTGGCGGCATGGGTGCGGCGTTCTGATTCTGATCCTGGTTTTGCATGGTGTGTCTGTCTATGTGGCGTTACGTGAGGCTACGTGGAGACTGGCGCAGTCGGCTGGCAGTCAGGTCCCCCTACTCGAATGGATACTGCTTGACCAGCACCCCCAGGCGCTCGCTTTCCTGGCGTACCTGCGCGGCAAACTCGGCAGGCGGATTCACCACCAGCTCGGCGCCCGCGGCGGCGACGGTCCGTTGCACCTCCGGATCCTTCACGGCCTCGCGCAGCGCGGCGACAATGCCCTGCGTGATCGCCGCCGGGGTGCCCTTGGGCGCGAACAGGCCATACCAGGTGACCGACTGGAACTGCGGGTAACCGGCCTCGGCCGTGGTAGGCACATCAGGCAGCGCGGCGGCGCGCTTGTGCCCCTGCGTGGCAAGGATCTTCAGCGTGCCCGCCTTGTAGTGCGGCAGCGCGGCAGTGATGCCGGTGAACGCCAGGTTGACGTTGTTGGCGATCAGGTCCGTGACGATGGCGCCAGTGCCACGGTAGTTGACGACAATGAGGTTAGGCAAGCCCGCCTCCGCCGCCAGTTGCTTGCCGGAGATGCGCGCTAGACTTTCGCCGGTGCCAAGCGAACAGGTCTTGGCTACGGTCTTGCAGTACTGCACGAGTTCCGCGAACGTCTTCACGGGCAGCTTGGCGCTGGCTACCACTGCGGCGGGCGACTGCGAAATCGCCGTGATGGGGTCGAGCCGCGCCAACGGGTCGACACCCTTGAACCCGGGCGTGTACCTGGTGGCCACGATTGCCGGCACCTGCAGCAGCAGGGTATAACCATCGGGCTTCGCCTCCATCACGCGCCGCGTGCCAATCAGGCCGTCGGCGCCCGGCAGGTTCTCCACCACCACCGGCTGGCCCCAGAGCACGCCAAGCGGCTTGGACACCGCGCGCGCGGTGGCGTCCGTACCACCGCCGGCGCTATAGGGGACCACCAGTGTGACCGGACGATCCGGGCGCCATGCGCCGGGGCTGGCAGTAGGGCTGGCGGCGGCTAGCGTGCCGGCCGACAGCAGTGCCGCGCCGATGGCGAGCGGGCCGACGGCTCGGCGCCTGGTTTGTCGTTGGATCAGGGATGGCATGTTGTCTCCGTATTTTTTAGTGGTAACCCGTGGTGTTTCCGGCTAGCCGTGCGAGCACTCAAGCCGGCGCGACGCTCGCTGGAGTCAGCGGCCGGCCACGCCAGTCGCGCTGGAACACGCCATCGAGCCGGCCCCGCGCGATGGCATGCGCGCGCAGCCACGCCATCAGCGCTTCGCGCGCAAGACCGGCTGGCGGCTCGGCGGCAAGCGCGAACAGCTGGAACACGTAGCGATGTGGCCCGTGTCCCGGCAGGGGCCGGGGGCCGTCGTAAGCTGCATGGCCCAGCCCGTTGACGGCCAGCGTCACGCCGCCCGGCAGCGGCGCGCGCGACAGCGCGCCTTCGGCCAGCGCGCCGACCGAGGCCGGGCCCCAGGCAAGCGCGTGCACGATGGCGGAAGCCAGCGGCACATCCGGATCCTCGACCATCAACAGCCAGTGCGTGGCCGTTGCCGGCAATCCCGTCCAGGCCAGCGCAGGCGAGCAGTTGGCGCCCACGCTCGCACCCGCGTGGCGCACGGGCATCGCGCCGTGATCGGCAAACGACGCGCTGTGCAGCGCCAGCGTGTGGGGCAATGCGCCCAGCACGGCGTCGCTGCAAGCCAGGCTGCCATCGCCCGCGTGGCGTCCGCGCAGCAGCAGGCCGGCTGCGCGCAGCAACAGTGGATGCTGCAACCGGGCGTTCATGCCACGTCTTGCCGGCGCACCGTCCAGGCCCAGGGCCGGCGGGTGCGATCGGCTTGCTGCCAGGCACGGATCAGCGCGTCGTCCTTGAGCGTAAGGCCGATATCGTCCAGCCCGTGCAGCAGGGCTTCACGACGCAGCCGGTCGACGGGAAACGCGACGATCGCGCCATCGGGCGCGGTCAGCGTGGCGCTCGCCAGGTCCACCCGCACCGGCGCGCCGCTTGCGCATTGCGCGGCCAGCGCTTGCACCGTTTCGGCGGTGAGCTGGATCGGCAGCACGCCATTCTGGAAGCAGTTGTTGTAAAAGATATCGCCATAGCTCGGCGCGATCACGCAGCGCACGCCCAGGCCCATCAGCGCCCACACCGCGCCCTCGCGCGAGGATCCGCAGCCAAAGTTGGCGCCGGCCAGCAGTACCGGCGCGCCGCGAAACGCCGGCTGGTTGAACACGCAGCCCGGGTCCTCGCTGCCATCGGCGCGGTAGCGCAGCGCTTCCAGCGCGTAGGGGCCGAGTTGCTCGCGCGGCAACGCGGTGAGCCGCTCGATGCGGATGATCACGTCGGTGTCGATGTTGGCGCGCAACAGCGGCACGGCAGCGCCCGTTACGACCGTAAAGGGTTGCATGGTCATGTGAGTTTCCGTACGTCGGCAATGCAGCCTGTGACCGCAGCGGCGGCGGCCATCGCGGGGCTGGCAAGATGCGTGCGGGCGCCTGGCCCCTGACGCCCGACAAAATTGCGGTTGGAGGTGGAGACCGAGCGCTGCCCGGGCGGCACCTGCTCGCCGTTGGCGGCCACGCACATGCTGCAGCCGGGCTCGCGCCAGGCAAAGCCCGCATCCTCGAACACGGCGCGCAGCCCCTCGGCCTCGGCCGCGCGCTTGACGTTCTCCGAGCCCGGCACCACCCAGGCGGTCACGCCCGGGGCCACACGCCGCCCGCGCGCCACGGCGGCCGCTGCGCGCAGGTCGGACAGGCGCGAGTTCGCGCAGGAGCCGATAAAGACCCAGTCCACCGGCGTACCGGCGATGGGGGCATTGGGTGCCAGGCCCATGTAATCCAGCGCGGCGCCAATGGCGGCACTGGCCGCCTGGTCGCTGGCGGCGGCCGGATCGGGGATGTGCCCGTCGATCGCCATCGCGTGCTCGGGGCTGGTGCCCCACGTGATGGTGGGCGCCACGGCGGCGGCGTCGATCACCTCTTCGCGATCGAACGCGGCACCGGCATCGGTGGCGAGCGTGCGCCAGTACTCGGCCGCGACGTCGAACTGCGCGCCGGTGGGCGCATACGGGCGGCCGCGCAGCCATTCGATGGTGCGCGCATCGGGCGCCACCATGCCAAAGCGCGCGCCCAGTTCCACGCTCAGGTTGCACAGCGTCAGGCGCCCTTCCACTTCCAGCGCTTCGATGGCCGTGCCGGCAAACTCGATGGCATAGCCGCCGCCAGCCGCCGCGCCGAGCCGGCCGATGATATGCAGCGCCAGATCCTTCGCGGTGATGCCCTCGGCCAGCACGCCGTCGCATCGGATGCGCATGCGCCGCGGCTTTTGCTGGCGCAGCGTCTGCGTGGCAAGCGCGTGCGTGCTCTCGGACGAGCCCACGCCGAAGGCCATCGCGCCCAGGCCGCCATTGGTACAGGTATGGCTGTCGCCGCAGATGACCGTCAGGCCGGGCAACACGATGCCAAGCTCTGGGCCCATCACGTGGACGATGCCCTGCCCCGGCTGGCCAAGGTCGAACATCGTCACACCCGCCGCGGCCGAGCGCTCGCGCAGCGCAGACCACAGGCGCCCGCCCGGCACATGGGTATTGCCATCGCGCCCGGGCTGGCTGGAGACGGCGTGGTCCGGCGTGGAGAACACCAGCGCCGGATCATGTAGCGGCAAGCCGCGTGCCGCCACCTCGGCCAGCGCCGGCGGGCCGGAAAGATCGTGCAGCAAGTGACGGTCGATGTGCAGCAGCGCCCAGCCATCGCCGAGTTCGCGCACCACATGCGCGTCCCAGAGCTTGTCAAAGAGAGTGCGCGCCATCGTCAAGCCTTTGCGCTTGCCGGCGCGTCGGGGTTGGTGGCGCGCTCGCCGGCATTGAAGCGCTGGCGCAGGCTATCCCATTCATCAGCGCCGAAGCGCCGGAAGGTCTGCCCCACGCTGGCCGACACGCCTGGCGCGGTAAAGGTGGCCTTGAGCTCGGCCAGCGCTTCGTCGCCCGCCTGGATCGCGGCCTTGAGCATCAGGCCCGGCAGGATGGCCAGCTTATAGCCCATGGCCTCGGCCTCGCGCAGGTCGAAGATCGGCGTGCGGCCGCCGGGCACCACGTTCAGCAGGCAAGGGCCGCGCACCAGCCGCGGCACTGCCGCGACTTCCTCGATGGTCTGCGTGGCTTCCACGAAGGCCAGGTCCGCGCCAGCTTCCAGTGCGGCGTTGGCGCGCCAGATAGCCTCTTCCAGCCCGAGCATGGCGCGCGCATCGGTGCGCGCGATGATGACGAAATCCGGCATGCGGCGCGCCTGCACCGCCGCGCGGATCTTGGAGACGAACTCCACGCGCGAAACCACCTCCTTGCCATCCAGATGGCCGCAACGCTTGGGCGCAACCTGGTCCTCGATATGGATCGCCGCCACGCCACGGGCCTCGTACTCGCGCACGGTGCGGGTGACGTTGAGCTGATTGCCGTAGCCGGTGTCGGCGTCGGCAATCAGCGGGATCGACACGGAGCGCGCCATCACCGCGGCGTTTTCAACCATCTCACTCATCGTCAGCAGGCCGAAATCGGGGAAGCCGCGCGCCGCCGACGTGCCGGCGCCAGTCATGTAGCAAGCGGAGAAGCCGGCCTGCTCGATCAGGCGCGCGCCGATGGCGTCGTAAGCGCCGGGCGCGATGATCATGCCGGGCACCTGCAGGCGCTGGCGAAGGATAGCTGCGAGGGTCATGGACGGGTCCTGTGTGCTTGCGGTGGGTGACGGAATGCGTACGGAGTGAGCATCAGCGCGGAGGGGAACGGGTTGTCTACCGTCACCCAGTGTTTATGTGTTTATATTCTAGATACAACTTACCGGTTCCGTCAAGAATCGGGAAATTCGCCGCTGGACCGTTGTGCTATGCTGCCCACGCCACTAAACCGTCACCTCATGCCGCGCACGACCGACTCCCCTTCTACGCTGGGCCATATGCCCGGTACCTCACTGCACCGGCAGCTCTTTCTCGTGCTGCGCGATGAAATCACGCGCGGCGTCTATGCGGAAACGGGGGCTTTGCCGAAAGAAGAAGCACTGTGCGAGCGCTTTGGCGTCTCGCGCATCACGGTGCGGCGGGCGCTATCCGAGCTGGCGGCGCTGGGGCTGGTGGAGCGGCGCCATGGCCTTGGCACCTTTGTGCGAGCGGACATGCCGGCGGGGCGCAGCAGCCCGAGCCTTAGCGTGATCGACGGCCTGCGCAAAGCAGCACTGGAGACGGACGTCGAGGTCCTTGAGGTGACCACTGCCGTGCCGCCGGCGGACATTGCCCAACTGCTGCAACTCACCCCGGGCGAACAAGCCGTGCACGCGCTGCGCCTGCGCAGCATCAAGGGCACGCCGGTGATGCTGACGGATGCATGGGTTCCCGCCGCGCTGGGCAAGCGCGTGTCGGCAGCGGCGCTGCGCAAGCACGCGCTCTACGAGATCCTGATGGCGCAGGGGGTGAAATTCGGCCGCGTGGTGCAGGAAATCACGGCCCAGGCGGCCGACCCCGCCTACGCGGGCTGGCTGCGCACGGAGGTTGGCGCGCCGCTGCTCAAGCTGGTGCGCCTGCTGCATGACCCGGAGTCGCGGCCGGTCCAGTACATCACGGTGTATATGTCCCCGGAACGCAGCCGCATCCTGATGGATATCTCGGGCGACAAGGTCAACACGCTAAGCGCCGGGCAGTTCGTCCATGACGTGCCACGCGGCTAAGAGGCCGCCTCAACATGAAGCGAAGCGGTTCTGGCCAGGCGCGCGGCCCTGGCGTTCACTGGCTAGCCCTGCTGCTGCTCGATGGCATCGACACGGCTGGGGTAGAAAGCCACGTGGTCCTTGATGGCCTCGACGGCGGCATACGGCGCCTCGTAAGTCCACACCGCATTGACCGATCGCTCACCGCCCGCGGGGATGCTGTAGTAAGCGCACTCGCCTTTGTACGGGCAGTAGGTGGCGTGGTCCGTGCGGGCCAGCAGTGACATATCGACATCCTTGCGCGGAATGTACTGCACCGCCGGGTAGGATGCCTCGCGCAGCGTGAGCGCGCTGCGGGTGTCGGCAATGACGACGCCGCCGAGCGCCACGACGACGCGCGCGGGGTTTGCCTCGATCACGATCGGATGATCGGGCCCCGGGATCTTGATGGGCTTGCTGGTCATGGCTGGGCTTCCTGATGTGTTGCAGGGCCCGCCAATACTACGCGTGAACGCGCCAGCTTGCCCGGCATCAAGATGCGCCTTGCACCGCCCTGCGCAGTGCCGCCTGCGCCAGCAGCCGCGTGGAATCCAGCGTCGGCAGTGGCGAGTTGGCATCGTTTACGATCAGCGGGATTTCCGTGCAGCCGAGCACAACCGCATCGCAACCCTGTGACTTCATCCGCCCGATAACCCGCTGAAAGTAAGTGAGTGCTTCCGGGGTGGCGATGCCGCCCACCAGTTCGTCCATGATGATGCGATTGATTTCATCGCGCTCGGCGGGGTCCGGCCGCATGAAGCCGAGCACGCGCGCGGCAAGCTTTTCGGGGTAGACCTCACTGTCGACAAGCCAGCGCGTTCCCGTCAGGCCCAGGCGGGTGAAGCCGCGCGCCGCCGCGCTCTCGGCGACCACCTCGGCAATATGCAGCCAGGGCCGCGGCGAACGCGCCACCACGTACGGCAGCGCCTGGTGAATGGTGTTGTCGGGACAGATCAGGAAATCCGCGCCCATGCCAGCGAGCTTCCTGGCAGAGGTGAGCATCAACTCACCTACGGCCTGCCAGTCGCCGCGATCCAGGTGCTTGACGTACTCGGCAAGCGACGGGGTATGCATGGATATCTCGGGATGCGCATGCGGCCCGAGCAGCCGCGCGCCCTCCATGCAGATGGTCCGGTAGCAAAGCGCGGCGCCTTCGGCGGAGCAGGCAACAATGCCAATATGCAGGGTCATGACGGTTGGCTCCATGCGATGTGATCGGGGAATGCAGTGTCTGAACGAATTCGGCTGGTAGAGGCCAATCAATAGGCATCATAAATCACTAATCGCTATTGAACGCCTCGGCACTCCGGCATATACTTTTGGCATATCTCACTCAACAGGAGTGCGGCATGGATACCGCGAAAATCTTCTGGTCTGGGCGATCACAAGCCGTACGCTTGCCGAAAGACTTCCGTTTCGAGGCAAGCGAGGTGCGCATTCGCCGCCATGGCAACGCCGTCATCCTGGAGCCTATTGCCAGCGATTGGGCGTGGCTGGATCCCATCGTCGGCCCGCTGGACGAAGACTTCGCGCAGGCGGCAAGCGAACAGCCCGCAGATCAGAGCCGGCCAGAACTGGATTTTTTTAAGTGAAATTCCTGCTCGACAGCAATGCCGTCATTGCACTCCTGAGAGGTCACGCAGGCTTTCTGAATCGATTGCGGCAACACCAGCCGCAAGATTTCGGCATCCCGGCCATTGTGGCGCACGAGCTATTCTATGGCGCGTTCAAGAGCCAACGCGCCACGGAAAACCTCGCTCGGGTCGAAGGGTTGCAATTCGAGGTGCTGGATTTCGACCGCGAAGATGCGCGTCACGCCGGTGAGTTGCGAGCGGCGCTAGCCACAGCCGGTACACCAATTGGCCCTTACGATGTACTGATTGCGGGCCAGGCCCGCGCCCGAGCCCTGACACTTGTCACCCACAACACCCGCGAGTTTCAACGCGTACCTGGCCTGCGCGTCGAGGATTGGGAGGGCTGATACCGAGCGCGCGCGCGGGCTCTCTCCCTCCTCGCGCAATACGCTCAGCCTGCCACGCGCGGCTTCACACGTCCCGCCGCATCCTTGGCGCGCACGCGGGCCGCTTCCACATCGGCGTCGTACGCCAGCGCCACGCCCATGCGGCGCTTGGTGAAGCTCTCTGGCTTGCCAAACAAGCGCAGCTCGGTCTGCGGCACGCGCAGCGCCTCATCCACGCCGTCGAACACTACGCCCTTGGCATCCACGCCGCCATAGATCACCGCACTGGCGCCCGGGCTCTTGAGCGCGGTGCTGACCGGCAGGCCGAGAATGGCGCGCGCGTGCAGCTCGAACTCGTTCTGCCACTGGGTGATCATGGTCACCATGCCGGTGTCATGCGGACGCGGGCTGACTTCGCTGAACCAGACCTGCTCACCCTTGACGAACAGTTCCACGCCGAACAGGCCTTGCCCACCCAGGTTGGCGGTGACGGCCTGCGCAATCTGCTGGGATTTTTGCAGCGCGGCCGGATGCATCGGATGCGGCTGCCAGCTTTCCACGTAATCCCCGCTGACCTGCACGTGGCCGATCGGCTCGCAGAACTGCGTTTCCACCTGGCCGTCGGCGCCGATCGCGCGCACCGTCAGCAGCGTGATTTCGTAGTCGAAGTCGATGAAGCCTTCCACGATCACGCGGCCGTGGCTGACACGGCCACCGGCCATGGCGTAGTCCCATGCGGCCTTGACGTCCGCGGGGCCGTCGATCTTGCTCTGGCCCTTGCCGGAGCTGCTCATCACCGGTTTGACCACGCACGGGTAGCCGATGCCGCTATCGATGGCGGCCTGCAGCTCTTCCAGCGAGTCGCAGAACTTGTAGGGGCTGGTGGGCACGCCGAGCGTCTCCGCGGCCAGGCGGCGGATGCCTTCGCGGTCCATGGTCAGGCGCGCCGCGCGCGCCGTGGGGATGACGCGCACCACGCCGGCGGCTTCCAGCGTCTCCAGCATCTGCGTGGCAATGGCCTCGATCTCCGGCACCACCAGGTCCGGCTTCTCGGCCTCGATCAGCGCCTTGAGCTGGTCCGGGTCGCTCATGGAAATAGTGCGCGCATGGTGCGCCACCTGCTGGCCGGGCGCATCGGCATAGCGGTCCACCGCAATCGTTTCAACGCCGAGGCGTTGCAGCGCGATCAGGACTTCCTTGCCGAGCTCGCCGGAGCCCAGCAGCATGACTTTGGTCGCGCCAGGCGAGAGAGGGGTGCCGATAGTGGTCATGTGGGACCCTTGGGATCAAGTAAAAACAGCGATTGTACGTGGACCGAAAGAGCGCGCCCAGGCAGGCCGGCAAGCCGGCCCGGGAGGCATGCGAGGCCGGTGAGGCTTTCGCCACATCGGCGCGGCATTGACACCAACCCCGCGTAGAATCCGGCTCAGCGAATTTACGATGAGTCGGGCTTCATCGACTTGAACATACACGGATCGGACAATATGCAAGCATGGTTGAAAGTCGGCTGTACCGTTGCATTCGTCGGCGTACTCGCGCTGTCGGGCTGCAAGAAAAAACACGATACAGCTGCGCCGGCCAGCGATCAGGCCGCGGCTCCCGCGGCCACGTCACCGGCTCCTGCCACCGCATCAGCCGCAGTTCCGGCCGCCGCCAGGTTCGATATCGCAAGCGTGCCGATGTCCACTGCCGAGCTGCCGCCCTTCCCCTATATCGACTGGCCAAGCGGGCTGATCGACGGCCACAAGTTTGTCAAAAGCTCCGAATTCGACCGCATCTACGTGATCGCCGGCAGCCAGCTCCTGCCGGTCGAAGGACGCTACGAAAACCGGCATTTCATGAACTCGGACGCGAAGCTTTCCGACCTCGCCGCGCAACGCAATTACGAAGCGGTCATCAAGGCGCTGGGCGGCGTCAAGGTCAGCGCCATGCTGCCGACCAACCCCGCCATGCTGGCCCAGAACAACAACGACCTGGGCGACCTGATCGTCAACAAGATGCGCGTGGCGATGAGCCCCGACAGCTATGACTACTACCTGATCCGCAAGCCGGAAGGCAACGTCTGGATCGGCCTGTTTGTCGGTGGCGGCTACACCCAGATCATCACGGTCACGGAAGGCCAGATGAAGACCGTGGTGGGCCTGGTCAAGGCCGACGACATGCAAAAGGCACTCGATGAAAAGGGCCATATCGCGCTCTACCTGAATTTCGATACCGACAAGGCGGCCATCCGCCAGGACGACCAGCCGGTCATCGACGAAATCGGCAAGCTCCTGGACAAGGCGCCTACGCTGAAGCTGTCGATCGATGGGCATACCGACAATGTCGGCGATGAAAAACACAATCAGCAATTGTCCAAGAAGCGCGCCGAAGCCGTAGCCGCCGCACTGATTGCCAAGGGCGTCGACAAGTCCCGCGTGCGTGCCGAGGGCTTTGGCGCCAGCAAGCCGATTGCCGACAATGCCAGCGAGGAAGGCCGCGGCAAGAACCGGCGCGTGGAACTGGTACGCGTGGCCGCCTGAGAGGCACCCCTTTCAAGGTGACGAAAATTAGGACACCCTCCGTGTTCTCGAACAAAAACCAGAGTCAATGTGGAGACTTTGCTCGCATCGGCCCAGCCGGCCGAACTGTGGATCGCCGATCGCAACTTCTGCACCCGGGGGATTCTTGCCGGATGGCAGCGTCGCGGCAGCGCCTTCATCGTGCGGGAGCACGGCCGCAATCCAAGCCCCGGCAAAAGGGGGCTTTGAGGGCTTTGGAGACTTTGGTGGGTGTCGCTACGTTTCGGGGCGGCGTTGGTTTTTGCACCCAAGAGCCATACGACATCCCCCTGCGGGGGCTGCCGGTCACTCTTCTTTGCGTCGGCAAAGAAGACTAACGAGAAGAAAGCCGACCCTGCCGGGCGCAGAGCAATCAGGCTCTCGAATATCGGTGGTTTCGTCGTATGGCCAGCGGTTCTGCTGGCATCTGCCGGTACCGGCTTGACCGGCCACGAACCTGCCAGCTTCCGGGATGCGTAGTGCAGCCCCCGGTAGCAGACATCACTTGCTTCAAGCCGTCTGTCGCTCGCGCAGTGGCCGGCCACGAAGTTGCAAGCGCACCGGTTCCGTCGTGGGCGCGGTGGCACCGGGTTGATATGCCCAAAACCCTGACCACCGCGCCCGCCCCACCACGAAACCATTGACGGGCGATGTGTCGTGGCGGTCCGCACCGGTAACGGCAGATTGGCGAATGGGCAAGGATTCCGCTACCGGGGGCCGTACTACGCATCCCGGAAATCGGCAGCGTCGTGGCCGGTCAAACCGGTACCGGCAGATGCCAGCAGAACCGCTGGCCATACGACGAAACCAGCACCCTGCGCACCCGCGATTGCTCTGCGCCCGGCAGGGTCGGCTTTCTTCTCGTTAGTCTTCTTTGCCGACGCAAAGAAGAGTGACCGGCAGCCCCCGCAGGGGGATGTCGTATGGCTCTTGGGTCCAAAAACCAACATCGCCCCCTTACCCCCTTACCCCCTTACCCCCTTACCCCCTTACCTCAAGTACAAGTGGATCGGCCAAGGCCGCGCAACGACGCCAGCATCTTTTGGAAATGGCCTCTAAGCGACGGGCCTTGCCGAAATCCATGGAGCCAATACACTAGGTCAGTCGGCCTGCACTCGGCAGGCCTCCCTACCGGGCTAACCAGCCATAACCAGGAATGGCCATGAAAATTGATCTCACGGGCAAGATCGCCCTTGTTTCAGGATCCACCGCCGGCATCGGCTTCGCAACGGCCAAGGGACTCGCTGGCGCGGGTGCCAGCGTCATCGTCAACGGGCGCAGCGAGGCCACGGTGGACAAGGCCCTGCAAGCGTTGCGCGCCGCTGTTGCCGGCGCTGACGTGACGGGTTTCGTCGGCGACCTTGCCGACCCCGAGGTCTGCGCCCGCCTGGTGACGGCGCATCCCCGGGTGGATGTGCTGGTGAATAACCTTGGCATCTTCCAGCCGCAGGACTTCTTTGAGACGCCCGACAGCGAATGGACCCGCTTCTTCGAAACCAACGTCATGTCGGGCGTGCGGCTGTCGCGGGCCTATGCGCCCTCCATGGCCGAGCGTAAATGGGGACGGATCGTGTTCGTCTCGTCGGAATCGGCACTGAACATCCCCGCCGACATGATCCACTACGGCTTTTCCAAGACCGCGCAACTCGCGGTCTCGCGCGGGCTGGCCAAGCGGCTTGCCGGTACCGGTGTGACCGTCAATGCGGTGCTGCCAGGCCCCACGCTGTCAGAGGGCGTCACCGACATGCTCAAGGATGCCATTGCAAGCTCGGGGCAATCCGCCGAAACCGTGGCTGCGGACTTCGTCAAGACACACCGTTCCACCTCGATCATCCAGCGTGCCGCCAGCGTCGAAGAAGTCGCCAACATGATCGTCTATGCCTGCTCCCCGCAAGCCTCGGCCACCACCGGCGCCGCATTGCGCGTGGACGGCGGGGTCGTGGATACGATCGCCTGAGTCCTGTGCGCAGCCTTCCTTGCGTGGCCATGCGGCCGCGCCTGCTGGCCGTTCCCGACGCTTGCGCTTCGCACTGAATCTGCATAGGCTGAACTACGATTCAATCTATCTTAGTTAAGCCATGTCCCACATCAGCACGGGCGTCGAATACGGACTGCACTGCCTCCTGTTCCTCGCCGACCCGACGGCAAGCGTCAAGGAAGCCAGCGTGCGCGACCTGGCCGAGCTGCAGGGCGTCCCTGCCGAATACCTCGCCAAATTGTTCACCAAGCTGGCCAAGGCCAACCTGGTCGTGGCCACTGAAGGCATTCGCGGCGGCTTCTCGCTGGCGCGGCCGGCGGCAAAGATCACGGTCATGGATGTCGTGCAAGCTATCGACGGCGACAAGGCGCTGTTCGACTGCCGCGAGATCCGCGAGCGCTGCGCGCTGTTCGATGCATCGCCGCCCGCCTGGGCCACCCGTGGCACCTGCTCCATCGATGCCGTCATGCAGGCGGCACAAAAGGCCATGCGGCAGGAACTGGCCAAGCACACGCTCGCGGATCTCGCCGAGCGGACCCTCGTCAAGGCGCCAGCCAACTTCGGCCCGCACGTAGTGCGATGGCTCGCCGACCGCGCCCCCCACCGGCGCGGCGAGCGCGATACGGCAGACAAAGACTAGGCTCGGCGAGCGCGATTCCGGCCAGCCAACGCAGCGGATTTACGCTACCACGGTGCGATCGGGATTGGCCGCGGCCAGTGCCTGCGCGCGATCGGCGCTGGGTGGATAGATCCATTCGGAATTAATCCGGCCCTTCAGCGCCTTGGCGTCCGCGCCAACGAGCTTGACTTCACGCTCCCAGCCCTCGGTGTAGACCGCGCCCCACGGGCCCAGGTCCAGGCAGGTGACGTACCGCGGCTGGCGGTAGGGGATCGGTGCGAGGCCGAGCAGATCCGCGGCAACGTTGTGCCCCGCCGAGCGGCCAAGGTTCATCGCGTGCTGGCACGACATCGCGGCATAGTTGCCGTCATCGTCCGTGGCGGCATAAGCGACATCACCGGTGGCGAACACGGCATCCACGCCCTTGACGCGCAGGTTGCTGTCCACATGCAAGCGGCCGAATGCATCGCGCTGCGCGGGAATCTGCTGCGTGAGCGCGCTGGCGCGCACGCCGGCCGTCCAGATCACCGTCTTGGCATCGATGCGCTCGCCGTCCGCCGTGGTCAGGCCGTTCTCGTCGACCGACGCCACCGACGCGCCTAGCCGCCAGGTCACGCCAAGCTCTTCAAGCGCTTGCGTGATGACGGGACGCGGGCCGGCGCCGAGCTCGGCGGCCACCTCGTCATTGCGATCGACCACGATGACGTTCACCACGGCGTCCTCGCCCAGCGCTTCGCGCAGGCGCGCCGGCATTTCGGCCGCGGTCTCGATGCCGGTGAAGCCGCCACCGGCCACCACAATGGTATTGCGCGCGGCCGATGCCGGATGATCGGCAAGGCGCTTGATATGCGCCTCCAGCTCGGCCGCCTCATCGATCTGGTCCACGCTGAACACATGCTTGTCCAAGCCCGGGATCTGCGGGCGGACCAGGCGGCTGCCCGTAGCGAGCACGAGGCGGTCATAGGACAGCGTGGACCTCGCTTGATCGACGCCAACCACCTCGACTTCATTGCGGTCCGCATGGATCCGCTCGACGGTGCCCTGGATGAACCTGACGCCAACCGCATTGAAGATGTCGCGCAGCGGCGCCTTCATCCGCGCAGCGCCTGCCTCATAGAAGCGCGGACGCACATGCAGTTCCGGCTGAGGCGCGATCAGTGCGATCTCCACATCCTTCTGGCCATGCAGATCGATCAGGCGCGCCGCGCTCAGGGCACTCCACATACCGGCGAAACCGGCGCCAACTATCAGGATACGTTTGGCCACCATGCAACTCCTCTGAATTTACGCAAGCGTTCATGCTGCCGGGCCTGGCACGCCGTGCGACGCGCCGGATCATAACTAAAGGGATTTTTTACGGCACGCGTTGCCAACGGCGAGTTCGCCGCATGCGGCGACGATGCGCCTTGCCCGCCGCAGCAGCACGAAATCATAGCGAGGGGATCGAGCGCGCCAAGCATCATTGCGTGATGTTCGACATCACGTTGGCGCGTTAGTGGTGGTGGCGGTGTTGGCGTTGGTTGCAGCCCTGTGATGGCGGGCACCGCGCGGGCAACACTCGCGCAACGCCAGCGTGGCGGGTCATGGTGTATTGCTTTTGTGGCAATTGCCGGGGGCTATTTTCGAGCGTTATTGTTGATGGCCTGATGCCCGTAGCCTCCTGTTCATGAAAGGTGCGCTCAATGAGATACGCCACCTTTTTAGCGCGCATATCTTCCAATGACGCTTTGGCCGCCAAGCGCATGGCCTTTTAGCGCCTGCATCAGTTCGTCCCTGTTCAGGCCGGGCGGCAGCGCGGTTGGCGCAAGGTCTGTGGCGATGACGGTCAACACATAATGATGCGGCGCATCACCAGCTTGCGGACAAGGTCCTCGATAAATCGGCTCGCCCCGGACATTCTTGCCAACGGTGATGCCATGGCCATCGGCCTGTCCCTCGCCTTCCTTCAACTGACCGCGATCGGCGGCGATGTTGTAGGCAACCCAATGCGAATTGCCTAATCCCATATTGCCGTCAGGATCCAGTAGCAGCACCGCGATGGACTTGGTGCCGGCGGGAAGATTCGACCACGACACCTGCGGCGACACGCCTTTGCCGCCGCAATCGGACGTATTGTTGCCGTGCAGCGTAGGAATCGTCGCCCCATCCGCGAACGATGCGGACGACACTTGCATGCCTGCCGCATATGCCGTGCCAATGCAGCCCAAAACCAGTGCGCCAGCCAGCGACGCGAAGCGTGTTCTGATGAGATTCATTTGTGTCTCGCTCCGATGGAATGAGTGGAATGTATTCGGCACACGCAAAGGAAGGTGCGCGTATACCCTCTGGCATTCACGATTGACCAGACTTAATATGGGCTTGATCGTGCTCAAGGCTGTTGCTAAGTACCTAAGTACGGACGATGTCATTAGAAATAACGTTAAAAATATAACGACTAAAGGAGACATCCATGCAAGATTATCAAAGCCTTGTGTTCATGTGCGCGATCGGCTTGGTGTGCCTCTATGTCCTGCTCGGCACACTCTCCCAATCGCTCGCGATCAAATACGGTGCACCCGCCATCGTTTCCGTTCTGATGGTGGCGTTCTCCGTCTCGCCTTGGCACGTGGTGGGGTAAACCGCAATCAACAGCGGCCGCGGAGGCCTTGATGCGCCGAGTGGCTGTTAAGTGCGTTCTAGCAGGAATCACCGCATTGCTGGCCGCGCCCGGTGTGGCGCTTGCGCAGCCTGCCCAAGCCTTTACCACCGCCCCCGTCTACCTGCGTGCCGGACCCGCACCGGATTACCCGGTGGTGGCGCAGTTGTCCGGCGGCGTGCCGCTCACGGTGATGGGGTGCGTCAGCCAGTACACATGGTGCGACGTGGCGCTGCCTAACCTGCGTGGCTGGGTCTATGCCGGGCAGCTTGGGTACGCCTATCAGGGCGGCAGTGTTCCTGTGCTGAACTACGGCACCGTGATTGGCCTTCCCATCATCACATTCTCCATCGGCTCCTACTGGGGTAACTACTATCGCGGGCGGCCTTGGTACCACGACCAGGGACGCTGGGCGCAGCGTCCGCCATATGGGCCGGGACCGGGCTATCCGCCAGTACATGTGCGCCCGCCTGGTGGTTATCCGCCCAGCCGTCCGCCGGGTCACGGCGGCGGTCACGGCGGTGGCGGTGGCCACGGTGGTCACGGCGGTCACGGCGGTCACGGCGGCGGCGGCGGCGGCGGCGGCGGCCATGGTGGCCACGGCGGCCGATAGCATCGCGCCCAAACGGCCCTCGCGACGCACACTGGCAAACGGGTTCAGCCACCCTGGAAATTTTGGCCATTGCCGGGCACGCTGGCGTGGCCCAGAATTTTGCGCACCCGCTGTCCATACGGACGGCTGCGATTCATACAAGAAAACCAGGAGACCACCATGCGCGACTACGCCGAGGCCATCGCCGGCTTTTCCTATGAGGCATCGCTCTCGGAGCGCCTGAGCGGCAAGCTCGATGCCATCAATGCCTGCGTCGAATGCTGCGACCGCCATGCACTGCCAGGGCGCATCGCGCTGTTCTGGGAGAGCCGCGACGGCACCAGCGAGAGCTATACCTTCAGCCAGTTGCAGAAGCTCTCCGCGCAGTTCGCCAGCTTTCTCGCGGCGCAGGGCATCGGCCCCGGCGATCGTGTGGCTGGCCTGCTGCCGCGCACCCCGGAGTTGCTTGTCACCATCCTGGGCACCTGGCGCGCCGGCGCGGTCTACCAGCCGTTGTTCACAGCCTTTGGCCCCAAGGCCATCGAGCATCGGCTGCAGACCTCCGGCGCCCGGCTCGTGGTCACCGACGGCGCCAATCGCGGCAAGCTCGATGAGGTGGAGAACTGCCCCCAAGTACTCACCGTTGGCGGCACCAAAGGCCGCGGCATCGCGCGCGGAGACTTCAGTTTCTGGGCGGAGCTTGACCGCCAGCCGGCCCGGTTCGATCCGGTCATGCGCACCGGCGACGATCCGTTCCTGATGATGTTCACCTCCGGCACCACCGGCCCCGCCAAGCCGCTGCTGGTGCCGCTCAAGGCCGTGGCTGCGTTCGCGGGCTATATGCGCGATGCGGTCGACCTGCGCCCCGAGGATGCCTTCTGGAACCTCGCCGATCCTGGCTGGGCCTATGGCTTGTATTACGCGGTGACCGGGCCTCTGGCCCTGGGCCATCCCACCACGTTCTATGACGGCCCATTCAGCATCGAGAGCACATGCCGGATGATCGACAAGTACGGCATCACCAACCTGGCCGGCTCGCCCACCGCCTATCGCCTGCTGATCGCGGCGGGGCAGGCCGTGGCCGGCCCGCTGCGCGGCAAGCTGCGCGCGGTCAGCAGCGCGGGCGAGCCACTCAACCCGGAAGTGATCCGCTGGTTCGCCGACCAGCTCGGCGTCACCATCCACGATCACTACGGCCAGACCGAGCTCGGCATGGTGCTGTGCAATCACCACGCGCTGCGCCATCCGGTGCACCTGGGCGCGGCCGGCTTCGCCAGCCCGGGCCATCGCGTGGTGGTGCTGGACGACAACGCACGCGAGTTGCCGGCCGGCCAGCCTGGCACGCTCGCGCTGGATATGCAGCAATCGCCGATGGCCTGGTTCGCCGGCTACCACGGCACGCCCACCGGCGCCTTCGTCGGCCAGTATTACCTGACCGGCGACACCGCGGAGCTGAACCCCGATGGCAGCATCAGCTTTATCGGCCGCGCCGACGATGTCATCACCACCTCCGGCTACCGCGTCGGCCCGTTCGATGTAGAGAGCGCGCTGATCGAGCATCCGGCGGTGGTCGAGACCGCGGTCATCGGCAAACCCGATCCGGAACGCACCGAACTGATCAAGGCCTTTGTCGTGCTCGGCCCCCAATACAAGGCGAGCCCGGAGCTGGCCGAAGAACTGCGCCTGCACGTGCGCAATCGCCTCGCGGCCCACGCCTATCCCCGCGAAATCGAGTTCGTTCCCGAGTTGCCGAAGACGCCGAGCGGCAAGGTCCAGCGCTTTATCCTGCGCAACCAGGAAGTGGCGCGGCAGCGCGAGACGCAGGCGTAACGTTGCCGGCACGGCTGCTGACGCGGCAAAACATGGGGGGCGCTGCCTGGCAGCGCCCTTTTTTCCTTTCCCCCGAGTCCGCGTGTGGTTGGCAGCGCTTTTTGACAGGCCGCCAAAGACGTCCAATCTTATCGAACAAGATTGCTAACTCTTTCGCATGGCTTATTGTCCCGCGCTGTCCATACTCCATTCACATCACCACACCACGTTCTCAGGAGAACACCATGACTCGCTTCGAAGGCAAAACCGTACTGGTCACTGGCGGCAACAGTGGCATGGGCCTGGCTACCGCGCAGGCATTCGCCGCCGAGGGCGCGCGCGTCATCGTGACGGGCCGGGACACCGCGACGCTGGAGGCCGCCAAGCCCACGCTGGGCGCCAACGCGCTAGCCATCCAGAATGACGCCGGCACCGTGGACGCCGCCCGCGCGCTGGCAAAACGCCTCACCGATGAAGGCATCAAGCTCGATGCCGTGTTCATCAACGCGGGCGTCGCCAGGTTCGCACCGTTGTCGGATGTCGAGGAATCGATGTGGGACCAGACCTTCAATACCAATGTGAAGGGCCCCTTCTTCCAGATCCAGGCACTGGCGCCGCTGTTCAATCCAGGCGCATCGATTGTGCTCAACGGCTCCATCAACGCGCACATCGGCATGCCGTCATCTGCGGTCTACGCGGCCAGCAAGGCCGGCCTCATCTCGCTGGCCAAGACGCTCTGCGCCGAGTTGCTGCCGCGCGGAGTCCGCGTCAATGTGCTCAGCCCGGGCCCTGTGAGCACGCCGCTCTACGGCAAGCTCGGCCTGGACGCCGACACCCTCGCCAACACAGCCGCCCAGATCAAGAGCCAGGTCCCGCTCGGCCGCTTTGGCGAGGCGAAGGAAATCGCGGCAACGGTGCTGCATCTCTCGGCCACCGAGTCGGCGTTCATCGTCGGCACGGAGATCATCGTCGATGGCGGCATGAGCCAGTTGTGAGGTTTGAGCAGCCTAACTGGCTTAACTGGCTTAACTGGCTTAACTGGCTTAACGGGCTTAACGGGCTTAACTGGCCTAACTGGCTTAGCTGAATTGTCTGACTAAGCATCAGCAAGGAGCACTGAACACCATGAGCGAAAGCATCGCCTTTATCGTCCACCTGCCGGGTAAGCCGGAGCATCGCGACGAACTCGAATCCAGCTTGCTGCAAGTGCTGGAACAAATGGCCAAGGAGCCGGATTTCGTCAACACCTACCTGCATCGCTCGGTCGAAGACCACGATACGCTGGTGCTCTACGAGACCTGGGCTTGCAGCCCAGCATATTTCCAGACATATCACTTGAGCCGGCCCTATCGGCAAGCCTATGAGCAGGCATTGCCGAGGCTGCTCAAGCGCGAGCGCACGCTGGAATTCCTCAAGCCGCTGCGCGCGTTCGAGAAGCCGGCGGCATAAGCTCGGGCAGTTGACGTTGCCCTCATCGCGGGAGCGGGAAGACGGTCATCCGGAAGTGGAGGATGCGCTCTTTGCGCCCGCCCCGGATCGTCATCTGGATTGCGTACGGGGTACGCCGGGAGGCACCCCCACACAGTTGGGTACGCGCATGTCGACCTTGCTGCACAGCAACAAGCGGGATACCGTGTTTGTTCGGGTATCTCCCTAGGGGCTATCCAAATAGAGGGCTCTAGAATCTGCCCTTGGATGGTGCACTGCGCAAATCAGTGATGCCGCCGCCTTTCCGAATCTCATATTCGACCCGCTTGCCGCGACGGCACATCCCTTGCATGTCGGCCTGGCTGCCGGGCGATACACAGGAGAACACGCATGTTCGTTTTTTCGTCCGACCAGTTCGCTGAAGCCCAGAAAGCCCATTTCGCCAACTTGTTCGCGCTGACGAATACGGCTTTCGACGGTTTCCAGAAACTGGCCGAGCTGAACCTGCAAGCCGTGAAGTCGAGCCTGGCCGAAAGCCAGGAGACCGTGCAGGCGGCCTTGTCCGGTGGCGACCTGAAGGATGTCTTCAGCGCGCAGGGTAAGTTCGCGCAGCCGGCAGCCGACAAGGCGCTGGCGTATGCCCGCCACGTGTACGAGATTGCCTCGGCCACGCAGGCCGAGCTCACCAAGACGGTGGAAGCGCAATACGAACAGCACTACCGCAGCGTGCAAACCTTCGTCGATACGTTCGTAAAGAATGCGCCGGCCGGATCGGAGGCGATCACCGCCCTGCTGCAGCAGACGGTTGCCGCCGCCAACAACACCTACGAATCGGTGCAGAAGGCCTCGAAGCAAGCGGTTGAAACGGTGAAGTCCAACATCGAAGCATCGACCGCGGCAGCGACTGGCGCAGCCCAGCAAAGCGCACGCCGCGCTGTCAAGGCGTAAAGCACGCCCGCGCAGCGCGGCCTTCCCGTGCTGCGCGGGAGATGCGCGCATTGCCTTCGGCTACGCCCGGCGCCTTGGAGGCCGTTTCAGAATGAAGCGAAGCGGTTCTGGCCAGGCGCGCGGCCGCAGACCCTACAAGTAGATCGACCAAGGCCGCGCAACGACGCCAGGATCTCTTTGAAACGGCGCTCTTAGTGCAGGTGCCCGCCGAACAGCCCTAGCAAGCCGATGATGATCAGGTAGATTGCCACGATGTAGTTCAGCAGCCGCGGCATGATCAGGATCAGGATGCCCGCGATCAGCGAGATCAGTGGGCTGGCGTTCGTGATGGCGATCATGATGGATCCCTTTCACAGCAGTGCAATCCATGCACTGCGATGGACGCGCTGGCATGACGCCGTGGCGCGGCCCGCCAAGCCAGGATCTGGAGCGATCCTGGCTTGGCGAGGCTGTCCGCAACAGGCTTGTCGCTTGTGCGGACTTGCGCTTGCTCGCGCTTACTTGCCCTTCGGCTTCATCAGGTTTTTCGCCTCTTCGATATTCTGCTCCGCGCGCTTGGTAATCACGGCCAGCGCCTCGGCCTGCGATTTCTGCGCCATTTCCGCCAGTTCACGCATATTGTTGAACGCCTTCTGCAGGCCCTGCTGAACGAACTCGCCCTGCTTGGCCATGGCCTCGGCCGGGTTGCCGCCGGTGGTCATCTTTTGCGCCGCCGACTGGATCTCCTGCATGGTCTTGCTCAGGATCTCCGTTTGCTTCTGCACCAGTGCCTGCATGCCTTCGTAGGCCACCTTGTTGGCCTCCGTGATGGCTTCGATATCCTTGCGCCGCGCTTCGATTACCGAGGTCATATCGACCCCGGGGAGCTTGTACTGCTCAAGCAACTTGCTGAAATCGGTGAACGGATTGGACGGTATCGACATGATGCATCTCCTCGCTGGGGGTAGGTGAAGCAGGAAACTGGCCGCGCCGGGATCCGGATGCTTCTGCCCGATCCACTTCTCGATCGCGGGCGCAGTAGCTCAAGTGTAGCGCGTACCGCACGCCGCTAGGAGGGGAATGCGCCACCGTCTGCAGCCGAGCGCTGCGGAATTCACTTCAGGCCGCCCCGGCCCTCACCATGGCTTCACCGGGCCGTTCGAATTCGGCGAACGCTTCCTTGAAAACTATGAACTGGCCCGCCCCGGGGGCCGCCGATACACTCGCCCGCACCATAACGAATTGTCTTGCGGAGACCCCATGCTTCATCAGGCCCTGGCCGGCATCAAGGTGCTGGATTTGTCCCGGATACTGGCCGGCCCGTGGTGCACGCAGAACCTGGCCGACCTGGGCGCCGAAGTCACCAAGGTAGAACGCCCCGGTCACGGCGACGACACGCGCGGCTGGGGCCCGCCCTACTTGCACGCGCCCGAAGGCAGCGCGGGCGGCAATAGCGAGGCTGGCCTCTCCGCCTACTTCATCTGCTGCAACCGCGGCAAGCAATCCGTGGCCATCGACTACGCCACCCCCGAAGGCGCCGCGCAGATCCGCGAGCTTGCGCTGCAAGCCGATGTGCTGGTGGAGAACTACAAGGTTGGCACGCTGCGCCGCTACGGCCTGGACTATGAAACGCTCAAGGCGCTCAACCCGCGGCTGGTCTACCTGTCGATCACCGGCTTTGGCCAGAGCGGCCCGATGGCGGACAAGCCCGGCTACGACTATGTGTTCCAGGGCATGGGCGGGCTGATGAGCTACACCGGGCACCCCGACGGCGAGCCTGGCGCAGGCCCGCTGCGCACGGGCGTGGCGGTGGTGGACCTGACCACCGGCATGTATGCCACCTCGGCGGTGCTGGCGGCCTTGCTGCGCCGTCACGCCACCGGCGAAGGCGAATACCTGGATATCGCCCTGCTCGACGTGGCAGTCGCGCTCAATGCCAACCAGGCCTCCAACTACCTGGTGTCCGGCAAGGCGCCGCAACGCAGCGGCAATGCGCATCCCAACTGCGCGCCGTACGAAGTCTTCCGCTGCGCGGATGGCCACCTGATCCTCGCCATCGGCAACGACGCGCAGTTCGCGCGCTTCTGCGAAGTGGCCAGCCTCGGCGCGCTGGCAACGGACCCACGCTACGCCAGCAACTCGGGGCGCATCGCCAACCTGCCGGCGCTGCGCAAGCTGCTCACCGACGTGTTCCCCACCCGCGACCGGCAGAGCTGGACGCAAGCCTTCGACGCGGCCGGCGTGCCATGGGGCCCGATCCACTCCATGGCAGAAGTGTTTGCGCATCCGCAGGTCGCGCACCGCCAACTGGTGCAGCAAGCCGAGCACCCGGTGCTTGGCCGCGTGCCGATGATCCGCAACCCCATGCTGGCCGGCAGCGGTGCGCGAGCACTGGCGCCGCCGCCGCTGCTCGATGAGCACGGCCGGCGCAACGGCAGCTAGTGCCGGCGCGCACCGACACCTAAAAAGAACCCATCCGGAGACATCGCTTGAACAAACGCATCATCGCCACCACCCTGCTCGCTGGCCTGAGCCTTGCCAGCGGCGCGTACGCCTCGGCCTACCCCGGCAAACCCATCAAGCTGATCGTGCCCTACGCGGCCGGCGGCACCACCGACATCATCGCGCGCATCGTCGGCACCCGGCTCGGCGTCGTGCTCAAGCAGCCCGTCGTGGTGGAAAACCGCCCTGGCGCGGGCGGCGCCGTAGGCAGCGCCTATGCGGCCAAGCAGCCTGCGGACGGCTATACGCTGGTCATGGAAGTGGAAAGCTCGCACGCGGTCAACCCCAACGTGTACGCCAAGACAGCCTACGACCCCGTCAGGGATTTCGAACCCATCAGCAACCTCGCCGACGTGCCCAACGTCCTGGTGGTCAACCCGGCCTTCCCGGCCAGCGACCTGCCCGCCTTCATCAAGCTGCTCAAGGCCAACCCGGGCAAGTACTCGTTCGGATCGTCGGGCAATGGCGGCCTGAGCCATATGAACGGCGAGCTGTTCATGAACGAGACTGGCACCAGGATGCTCCACGTGCCCTACAAGGGCCTGGGCCCCGCGCTCAACGATGCGGTGGCAGGCCAGATCCAGGTGGTGTTCGACAACATTCCCTCCTCCTCCAGCCTGATCCAGGGCAACCGCCTGCGCCCGCTGGCGGTGGCTGCCAGGCAGCGGCTGAAGGTACTGCCCAATGTGCCAACCTATGCCGAGGCCGGCCTGCCGGCCATGAACAATCCCTCCTGGTTCGGACTGGGCGCGCCCGCCGGCACGCCGGCGGCTATCCTGGACAAACTCAACGACGCAGTGCGGCAGGTGCTGGCCGATCCCGAAGTCGTCACCGCCATCGAGAAGCAAGGCGCCATTCCAGCACCGATGACGCGCAAGGCATTCGCCGAGCTGATCCGCGGCCAGAACGCGCACTGGAAGAAGGTCGTCGAAGAAATCCATTTCACAAAACTGCAGTGAGACCACGTCATGAGCCAAGCAGATAACAAGCCATACGCCGGCATCGAGATCAATGCGCTCGGCATCGCCACCCTCACCATCCGCGAGGCCGGCTCGCTCAATATCCTGAGCACGCCGGTCATCGCCGCACTGACCCAGGCCGTGGCCGAGCTCGCGGCCCGGGACGAGATCCGCGTGCTGATCGTGCAAGGCGCCGGAGAAAAAGGCTTTATCGGCGGCGCCGACATCAAGGAGATGGCCGCCCTGACCCGCGACAGCGCGCAGCGCTTCATCAGTGGCCTGCGCGGCCTGTGCGACGCGCTGCGCCACTTCCCCGTGCCGGTGATCGCGCGCATGCCCGGCTGGTGCCTGGGCGGCGGCCTGGAACTCGCGCTGGCCTGCGACATCCGCGTCGCCGCGGACAACACCCACGTCGGCATGCCCGAGGTCAAGGTCGGCATTCCGTCGGTCATCCACGCTGCGCTGATGCCCCGCCTGATCGGCAACGCCCGCGCCGCATGGATGCTGCTGACCGGCGAGATCTCCGACGCGCGCGAAGCGCTGGCCTGGGGCCTGGTGAGCAAGGTGGTGCCGCTAGCCGAACTGGACGCCGAGGTCGAACGCCTCGCCACGCTGCTGGCCGGCTTCGGCCCTGCCGTGGTGCGCCAGCAGAAGCGGCTGTTACGCGAGTGGGAAGAGGCGCCGCTGGATGTGGCCATCAACAACAGCGTGGCGGAGTTTGGCAGTGCCTTCGAGACCGGGGAGCCGCAGCGGTACATGAACGAGTTCTTGCAGCGCAAGCGCTAAGCGGTACGCGGGAAAAAGGGGCCAAGGGAGCCGGGACGGACTGTTCGCCGGCAGGAACAGTCTGTTCCGGGAACTCCCTTTTTTGCATTGTCCTTATGACGCTACATTGACGCCGCTGCGATGCCCGAGCCCATGGGGCGTCGCAAATCATAAGGAAATCAACGCAATGAAATCTCGTGCATGGCTGGCGCTGTTGCCGCTCATTCCCGGCGCCGCAATGGCGCAAGGCAGTATCACGCTTTACGGCGTGGTCGATGCCGGCATCGAATACCTGAGCCACGTGCCCAACGCCACTGGCGGCAGCGACTCCACGGTGCGCATGTCCACCGGCAACCTCTCCACCTCGCGCTTCGGCCTGCGTGGCACGGAGGACCTGGGCAACGGCCTCAAGGGCGTATTCGTACTGGAGAACGGCTTCGACCTCGACACTGGCAAGGTCAACCAGGGCGGCCGCCTGTTCGGCCGCCAGGCCTTCGCCGGCCTGCAGGCCCAGTACGGCACGCTGACCCTCGGCCGCCAACAAACGCTGCTGTACGATCTCTCGTCGGCGTTCGACCCCATGGTCATCTCGACCCGCTACTCCCTGCTGATGCACGACAAATGGATGTCAGGCCGCGCCGACAATGCCATCAAGTTCACCGGCACCACTGGCGGCATCTACTACGGCCTGCTCTACAGCACCGGCTACGACAGCACCGCCGGCGGCGAAATCGCAGGCGCATCCAAGGCAGGACGGGAATGGAGCGCCAGCCTGGGCTACACCAGCGGCCGCCTGTCCACGCGCGTGGCCTACGACGAAGTCCGCGGCAGCACGGTCACGCTGCAGGACAACCGCGAGCGCCGCGCCGCCGTGGCCGCAGCCTATGCCTTCTCGTCGGTCAAGGTGCTGGCGGGCTACCGCTACTACCGTGGCGACTTCACCACCAGTTCCCTGCGCACCAACCTCTACTGGGCCGGCGTGCAGTACCAGGCCACGCCAGCCATTTCGCTGACCGGCGCTGCGTACTACACCGACGTGCGCAACTCCTCGGCCGATCCGCTGAGCTTTGTGTTATCCGGCACGTACGCGCTGTCCAAGCGCACCGATCTCTACACGATCCTCGCTTACGCGAAGAACCGTGATGGGTCTGCGATGGGATTGTCCGGGTTCGGGCCATCGCTGAATGCCAATGCGACGACGCTGGTGAATACCACGGAACAAGTCGGGGCCGGGCAGAGCCAGGTGGGGGCGATTGTGGGCGTGCGGCATCGGTTCTGAGCCGTTTTTCCTGCAGCGGGGGCTGTGTCGGCATCGCCGGTCTGTTCGCCGCCGGGCGCATGACCGACAGTGAGGGCTCCCATTTCATGGTTGCCTCTTGTCTTGATCAAGCACATACCCAAGTTTTGGCACGGTGCGGATGATGTGTGGCTGCCCGCCGGCGTGACTCAACTTCCTGCCCGTCCTGTGACTTCCCCTTCGTGCCCACGCGTTTCACGACCTGGCGCAGCAGAAGGTGATCGACAAGGCCATGGCCGACAAGAGAAAGGCGAAGCTCGGGCCGGCCAGCGGCGCGCAGCCAATGCTGCCGCTGGCGAAGAGACACAGCGGTCATCCCTGAATCCTGGCGGGTGGCGAGCGTATCGGCATGACGAGGCCAGATCGATCGCATCGCCACCGGGTCCGGCGCCGGCGGTCAGCCTGAGGCCGCCAGCCACGAGCTATCGCGGTGCGACCGTGACCCTTTCCTCGCTGCGCGTATGGCGCGCGACTTCGCCCGCCTCCAGGCGCAGCGGCTTGCGGCCAAAGCCCGTATAGAGGGCGAGCTGGTCGCTGTAGTGCGGTGAGCGGGTGCCATCTGGCGCGACGAACCCGCTCTGCCCCGGTGCCACCACATCCCATGCCTGCGTCTTGCCGGCAGCGGCGGCACTGCCGAACACGATCAGGTCATTCTCCGTCCCGCGATTCTGGTACTCCGGCACACGGATGGCTTCGGCCGCATCCGCCTGCGGAATGCCGAAGAAGTTGTTCGCGCGGAAGGTGAGCATCACGGCTGGCGGTTGCCAGCGGGCGATATCGTCCCCGTACTTGGCCGACAGCGATGTCCAGGTGTCGCCCAGTGCGGCGCGAATGACATCGTCTGGCACAGCGCCGCCAAACAGGTCCACGCGCTGGGCAATGGCCGAGCGAGATCCCAGCAACGCCTCATAAAGAACCTTGCTGCCCGTGCTGAGGTTCAGCGAGCCGGTGGGCCCATCCTGCGTCGTCTCATAGCCGCTGGCCATGTACCACTTGTCGAAGGGCGCGGGAACCGCCTTGACGACGGTCCTTGCCAGCATCGACGTGAGCCAGGCGTTCATGATGGCTGAGCCGGGCTGGGCATACGTTCCGGTGTCGCGCGGGTCGTCGTTGATGCCACTCCAGCCCGCCAGCGTATCGGCGAGGCGGCGGCGCGGATCATCGGCAGGCAGCGCCGCCGCGGCATTGCGGATGAATGGCAGGAAGTGCCGCACGTTCAGGTCCGAGCGGCTGGTGTCCTTCAGGATCTGCCAGGCATCGTCGCTGTCAAGCGTCGCGTGCGCCTCGATGCGATGCTGGATTTCGACATTGCGGTCCGCTGCGCCCCACAGGAAGGCAAACAGATCAGAGGCCGGGTAGCCCTTCTCAGGCGAGTTGTTCCAGTTGGCGATATAGCCGGAGCGCGGGTTGTAGACCTGCGGGTTGGTGGAGAACGGCAGCACGCCGCGCCAGTCCCATTCCCCGGTACCGGGCACGGGCAGGCGCGGGTCATGGCCCGTCCGACGATGTGGATAGGCGCCGGTGTGTGCGTATCCGATATTGCCCTGGCGGTCCGCGTAGTACCAATTGATGGTCAGGGCCTGTCGTGCAGCCTGGGCCGTCCAACTCTTCCAGTCATGCGCCTGCGCCTGATGGGTCCACGCCAGGAGCGACTGCACTTCCTTTCCGCTCCAGGCGCGTGCCTTGGCATAGGCAGTGTGCGTGGCGTCGTCCCGCTGCATGACGATGCCGTGCACGGTGCGGTAGACGTCGAGTATAACGGGCGCGCCATCCTTGACGTGGATGATCTCGGCGCGCTTTTGCATCTGCACCCACTTGCCGTTGTGCCAGTAGAAATCAGGCCGAGCGGGGTCAACGCGCTCGGCGAACATGTCGATGTCGTCGCCGAAGCCGGCGGTCGATCCCCATGAGATCTTGCCGTTGTGGCCAAACAGGATGCAAGGGTAGGCAAACGGCGTATTGCCGACGATATCGAAGCCCGCGCCATGCAGGCCGATACCGTAGGTGTAACCCGGGTTGAACCAGCCAAACTGTGGCCCGTTGAGCATGATCGCCTTGGCGCCGCGCGCACGCTGCTTGCCGATCACCCACATATTGCTGGTGGTCGGGAAGCCGGCAGGGCCGTTGGCGCCGCTCTGCGCATACTGGGCGAACACGGTGTCGCGGTTGGCCTGCGCGTCGAGCGCGAGCAGCATGCCGTCGTCGCCGCGCGCGGGCCGCTCCGCCATCGGCGGCGGTCCGTCGTAGCGTGGCAATGCGTAGGCAAGTTCGCCGGTGCCTGCCGGGGCGCCGAGCCGTATCGGGTAAGTACGCTCGCCGGCCGCGATGGTGGTGACCGCCTTTGGATTGACGAGCCACTTCAACTGCGTGAACAGATCCATGCCACGCGCTTCACCATACTGGTCTTTCAGGGCAGTAAGCAACGCCAGGTTGTCCACCTCGCTGGTGCTGTCGGAGAAGCGGTTCGCCATGGTACCGACGAACACCATCGCCACGTCGAATGCGCTCCAGTCTGACGGCTTGAAGCCCGCATCGTTGAACTGCTTTGGCATCAAGGTGTCAGGCCGCGCACGGACTTGCGCGATCCACGCATTCATCCCGGCGGCATAGCCATCGAGGATGTCACGCTCCCTCTTCGGCAAGGCCGCGATTTGTTGCTCGATCGCCGCGGGCCAGTAATTGCCGCGCGTTGCCAGGTCGAACTTGACGAACTTCTCGCCCAGCACCTCGGCCACCGTTCCTTGCGTGCTGCGCTTTGCCATCTCCATCTGGAACAGCCGGTCTTGCGCGACGGCATAGGCATAGCCATAGAAAAGTTTGTAGGCGGTATCCGCGTAGATATGCGGCACGCCATACTCGTCCCGCTTGATCACGACCTGCTGCGCGGCATGGGACGAGGCCGCATGCGCCGTCGCAAGACCAATGGGAATATCCGCGATGCCGCCGAGGGCGAGGATGACGGCAGTCGATGCAAGGCGGGCAAGGCGGGGGCGCAGGGTCATGATGTCTCCGGGGTCTTTTTTTCTTCATGGCGCCGGCACATCCTAAAATAAACCGACCGGGCGGTCAATTAATAAAGACGCATCTGCCCATGCATCGATGTCGCGTATAGGCAGCAGCGAATCGCTGGTAAGCGACGCTTGGCAACCGGGCGGAAACTAGCCGAGTTGTGGAGGCGGGAACAGGATTAAGCGGCTTCGCTCTCGTGGAACCGCTTTTTCAGGGACGTATCCCAGTCCGGAAGGAACGAGTCGAAATGGAACGTCCTCGCCCATGAAATGCAGTCAGCGTCACGTCCAGGATCGGTGACAGACGGTAATTTGCATCGTTGAAGCGGCAGTACCCTGGCGCGCCTGGCGGAATGCTTGCGAAGTCATCCCGACTCGCCCACCAAGGTGTGCGCTCGGGCTCCGGAGCGGCGGGAAGATGGTGCCTCTGACCCCTAGGGCAAATTTCTGCCGGGAAGTGAAGGCGTTCTTCCGCGTGCGCCACTGGCGCGCACTGCTTGTCGGTTGACGGCTCGCGTGCGGTTCCTGTCCCGGCCTGCTGCATTGAGCCCATGGCTGTCGGGCAGGCTGCGGCCGCCCAGGTGATTGTCGGCGCGGCCACCGAAAGCACCGATCCTCACTTCCTCACCCATCCCCCCGACAACATGCTGCGCCTGGGCGGCTCCCGAGGTCGCCGCCAGCGTGGAAATCGCCATCAGGGCAAACGAGTAGATCTTGTTCATGCGAATTTCCTGCGTTTCATTTTGTACGGCATACCGCTCTATTGGCGGCCGGAGTCTTTTGGGGCTCGGGGAGCATAGTGCGACGGGCCTCCCTCGGTTGTAATCAATTGTTAGTACCTGGCAGGTGCGAGGGCGAAAAGCCACAATGCACGCCCCGTGGCGTGCTGGCCCGGCTAGTGCGCCTGCCTTTCACGTCATTTTCGAGCGGCTGACTCTACAGAATCGCGATACCGCTGCCGTTAATGGAGACGGCCGTCTACAACAAGCCCTTCGCCCCGAAAGATCTCGCGATCCATGAATTCCAACCGGCCAGACCAGACCCGACCGATTAGCTTCCAATGGGCGCTCGCGCTCACCTTCGTGGCCTGGTTTGTCGAGGTGATATTGACCATGTTGCTGCGCCCGGCCTTGCTGCGCAACGGCATGCAGCCAATGGCCGCCGCCAGCCTGATTCGCGTGGCCTGCTATGGGCTGGTGTTCAGCACCTTGCTGCATGCCAGCGGGTTGAGCTATCGCAAGCTGTTCCACGAGGGCAGCGCCAGCGTGGCGGCCACGCTTGGCCTGTTGGGCCCGCCGATCCTGCTGATGGTGCCGCTGATCCTGCTGCTGGACGGACTGGCCATGGTCGGCATAGAGGCGCTGTTCCCATTTTCCGCCGATGATGCGCGCATGATCACGGAGATGACGAGCGGGGGCATTGGCATCTGGGTGCTGGTGTGCGTGATCGCGCCGTTCGTTGAGGAGATGTTCTTCCGCGGCATCCTGCTGCGCGGCATGCTCCGTCGGTACGTGCGTGCCGATGCCACCGTGTATTCGGCCTTCGTCTTCGGCGTGGCGCACCTGAATATCTACCAGTTCGTGATTGCGTTCGCCATCGGGCTGTTCGCGGCGGCGCTCTATTGCCGCACGCGTTCGCTCTGGCCTGGCATTGTCCTGCATGCGGGCCTGAACACCGGCGTCATGATCTCAGCCGCGATGGCGCCGGAAAGCACGGCGCTCGAAGCGCCGGTCGGCGTGTGGGCGTTAGCCGTTCCATTGGGGCTGGCCGGGGCCTGGATGCTACGCCGGCTGCTCTGGTACCCGCGTGGCGTGGGTGCGACCGAAGGCCAATCCTGACATCCCGATTTCTCCCTGCTGGCAATCCACGAGGCCGGCGCCCCGGGCAAACCTCATCACCGGCGTCGAGGCCACCGGTGAACACCAAAGCAGGCTTAAATATTCCATCGATCCGCGATGGCCGCCAGACGCTGCCTGAGATCGTCGAACTCGCCGGACAAGCGCAGCGTCAGCGAGACATAGCCAGCCCATTGCGGCGCAACGGTGCCCGCAATTCGCGCAAGCGAACAAGTACCACGCGGCGCCAGGCGCGCCACCACGCCATGGGTCAACGCGCGCGCCATGCCGATCAGCATGGCGCTGATGCGGCGGTTCTCTTCGGCAAGATGGTCGCGCACGAATGCCTTGGCCTCTTCGTCGTCAACGCGCGGGCGCGTGGCCGCGAGCACTTCCAGCAGGCTGATGCACACGCGCATGCCGTGCTGGATGGCTTCGAGCTGCTCCATCGATACGTTGATCTCCTTGGCCACCGACGGCATCAGCGATCGCAGCTGTACCAGCAAGCTGCCTTGCAGCACCATGGCCTGCTGCAGTACGGCCCGGTCGAAGCCCGCGTCGTTGACGATGGCCGCGTGCATCCTGGCGCAACTGCGCAGGGCCTCGGCCAGCTTGTAGCGCCACGTATAGGTGGCGTGCAGTGGCAGCGCGAAGGAGAACAGCAGTGCGATCGCGATGCCGATCAGCACATCCGCCGCGCGCCAGAGGCCGTCCGCAATGGCGTTCTCGCCATGGCCGGCGACGATAAAGATGGTAATGGCGGAGAGCAGCGCCACGTAGCCGCCCTTGCCGATCGCGTGATACGCACAGACGGCGCAAGCGATCACGATCAGCGCGTAGCTGAGCAATGGCGCGTGAAAATACGATTGCTGCAGGATGATCACCAGCCCCGCGCCCGCGCCGATCAGCGTGCCGAGCGCACGCTCGGCCGCCTTCTTGCGGATATTGCCATGGTGCTGCAGGCCGCCGATGACCACCAGCAGCGTGATCGATGCCCATTCGCCATGGGGCAGGTGGATGCCGGTGGTCAGCGCGATGGACGTCAGCAGGCCAAGCGCTACCCTGGCTGCATGAATCACCTTGGCATGGCGGTAGCGCCGCGCCGGATCCAGCACCGGGCGCAGCACACGGCGCAGCCACGGATGGACACGGGAAAGCAGCATGCTGGTCATGCTGGCCCGCCGGCCTGCGCGATGCCTTCGTCCATGCGCTGCAGCAGGTATGGGAAGAAGGGGTTGAACGACATGCGGATCAGTGCATCCAGGCTGACAACAATGAAAGGCTGGGCGCAACCGCCCGGCTGGCACCAGCAAAAACTACGCTAGTGTCCTCCGCCTTCCACCGTAAGGCAACCGGTGCCCGGGCACACAGGCACGCGCCTTGCGCCATCTCAGCCTGCGGCGAAGGTCTCGCGCCCCTGCGCCACCAGCCGCACCAGCAGTGGCGCCGGCGTCCAGTGCTCGCCGTGGATGGCATTCAACGCCCGGATCTTGTCGAGCGTGCGGCCCAGGCCGATGGTCTCGGCATGGAACATCGGCCCGCCGCGCCAGGCAGGAAAGCCGTAGCCATGCACGTACACCACGTCGATATCCGCGGCACGCTGCGCGATGCCCTCCTCCAGGATGCGCGCGCCCTCGTTCGCCAGCGCGAGCATGCAGCGCTCGACGATCTCCTCGTCACTCACCTCGCGGCGTTCGATGCCGGCTTGCGCCGCGCAAGCGCGGATCAGCGCGTCGACCGCCGGATCGGGTAGCGGCGCGCGGCTGCCGGCTTCGTAGCGGTAGTAGCCCGCATTGGTCTTCTGGCCGAAGCGGCCTTGCTCGCAGATGCGATCGGCCACCTTGGAGTAGCGCAGGTGCGCGGGCCGCGTCGGCGCGAGCCGCTTGCGCGTGGCCCAGTTGATATCCATGCCGGCAAGATCGGCCATGGCCAGCGGGCCCATGGCCATGCCAAAGCGCGTGAGCGCGCCGTCCACCTGTTGCGGCGATGCGCCCTCCTCCAGCAGGAAGCCGGCCTCGCGCCAGTATGGCGTGAGCATGCGGTTGCCGACAAAACCTTCGCACACGCGCACCAGCACCGGGATCTTGCCGATGGCCTGGGCCATCTTCATGCAGGTGGCGATGACCTCCGGCGCGGTGCGCTCGCCCTGCACCACTTCCAGCAGCTTCATGACATTGGCCGGGCTGAAGAAGTGCAGGCCGATCACATCTTGCGGGCGCGAAGTGGACGCAGCGATGACGTCGATGCTCAGGCGCGAGGTATTGGTGGCGAGGATGGCGCCGGGCTTGCATAACGCGTCGAGCCAGGCGAACACGGCTTCCTTGACCGCCATGTCCTCGAAGACCGCTTCGATGACCAGGTCGGCGTCCGCCAGGTCGGCATCGGCCAGCGTGGGCGTGATGCATGCCATCCGCTGCGCAATATCCTGCGCCGTGAGCTTGCCCTTGGCGGCCGTGATCTCGTAGTTGCGGCGGATCATGGCCAGCCCCCGATCCAGCGCGGCCTGCTGCTGCTCCAGCAAGGTCACCGGAATGCCGGCGTTGGCAAAGGCCATGGCGATGCCGGCGCCCATGGTGCCGGCGCCGAGAATGCCCACCCGCGCCACCGTGCGCAGCGATGCGCCTGCCGGCAGTGCTGCCACCTTGGGCGCCTCGCGCTCGGCGAAGAAGAGGTGGCGCAGCGCCTTCGATTCCGTGCCTGCCACGAGCTGGTCGAAGCGGACACGTTCGTCGTCGAGACCGGCGTCGATCGGCAGGCGCGTGGCGGCTTCCACGCACGCAATGGCGGCGCGTTGCGCCAGCGCATTGCGCGCCTTGGCGTTAACCGCCGCGCTGCGCACTGCGAAGTCCACGCCAGCGGCATCGGCACAAGGCTTGCGCGCGATCACAGGATGGGCGCCCGGCAAACCCGCCACGCGCTCGGCGAAGGCCACGGCCGCGGCCAGCGGCTCGCCGTCGATCAGTGCATCGGCCATGCCGAGCGCCACCGCCTTGTCACCACGCACGGGCTTGCCGCCCTGGATCAGCGCCAGCGCCGCCGGTACGCCAATCAGGCGCGGCAGGCGCTGCGTGCCGCCGCCGCCCGGCACCAGCCCGAGGTTGACCTCCGGCAGCCCCAGGCTGGCATCGGCGCTGGCGATGCGGTAGTGGCAACCGAGCGCCAGTTCCATGCCACCGCCCAGCGCCACGCCATGGATGGCGGCAACCACCGGCTTGGCCGACTGCTCGATGCGCGCGATCACCTGGCGCAAGGTGGGCTGCGCGCTGGCAGCCGGCGTATTGAACTGGCGGATATCCGCGCCGCCGCAGAACACCTTGCCGGCGCCGAGGATCACGATTGCCGTCACAGTAGCGTCTTGCGTGGCCTGGGCGATGCCGTCGAACAGACCAAGGCGCACGGTGTCCCCCAGGCCGTTCACGGGCGGGTTGTCGAGCAACAGGATGGCGATGCGGCCCTGGCGGCCGTATTGCACCGTAGGCACCGTAGGCACCGTAGCGGTGAGCGAGGTAAAGGCGGATGCCGAAGAATGGGAAGTCATGGGATTGCTCGGGCTCAAAGCGAGGTGGAGAGAATGGCCGTAGCCTGGCTGGACAGCACGCCGCCATTGCCATGCACCAGCGCAATGTCCGCGTCCTTGACCTGGCGGGCGCCCGCCTCGCGGCGCAGCTGCGTGACGGCCTCGATCACCAGGAAGATGCTGTACATGCCCGGGTGGAGGCAGGACAGCCCGCCGCCATTGGTGTTCATCGGGAACGCGCCGCCCGGCTCGATGCGCCCACCGGACACGAAGGCGCCGCCCTCGCCCTTGGCGCAGAAGCCGAGATCCTCCAGGAACAGGATCGGGTTGATGGTGAACGCATCGTAGAGCTCCACCACGTCGATATCGTCCGGCGTCAGGCCCGCCTCGGTGAATGCCCTGCGCCCGGACTCCACGGCGGGCGTGACCGTCACATCGTCCATGCAGGAAATCTGCCGGTGCCAGTGAGCGTGGCCGCAACCCAGCACATACACCGGGCTGGCATGCAGGCCGCGCGCGCGGTCGGCCCGCGTGACCACGAAGGCGCCGGCGCCATCGGTGACCAGGCAGCAATCACGCACCGTGAGCGGGTCCGAGATCATCTTCGCGTTGATGACGTCATCCACCGTAAGCGGGTCGCGCGAGAACGCATCGGGATTGAGCTGCGCCCACCTGCGCGCGGCCACGGCCACCTCAGCCAGTTGCGTGCGCGTGGTGCCGTACTGGTGCATGTGGCGCGCCGCGGCCAGCGCATAGCTGCTGGGCGGGTTGAAGGGCTTGTACGGGTGCTCGTAGGGCTGCGGGTCAAGCTCGGCCCGCATCTGGTTCTGGCGCGAGCTGCTCGGCACGCTGCGTGGCGTGCTGCCGTAGCAGATCAGTACGTTGTCGCATTCGCCCGCCTCGATCGCCATGGCGGCAATCTTCAGGTCGGCGATAAACGACGAGCCGCCAAACATCGTGCTATCGGAGAATCTCGGCCGGATGCCGAGGTACTCGGCCATGCGCATCACCCACCACGGCGAGGTGAGGCTGGAGGTGATGATGCCGTCGATCTCCTGCATGCGCAGTCCGCTGGCCTTCACCGCGGCATGCGCTGCCTGCGCGATGATCTCCTGCTCGGTACGCCCGCCGGCGTGGCCCAGGCCGGCCAGCCCGGTGCCGAGGATGGCGATGGCGCCGCGCTGCGAGCCGGATGTGCCTCTGGTGCTACCCATCATTGCGTCTCTCCCGGAGTGAATACGAGCAACGGCCCGGCTTCTTCGTGCGCGATCTGCACCTGCACGCGCATGCCGATGCGGACCGCATCCGGCGCGACGCCGGTGATGCGGCTCATCATCCTTGGCCCTTCGTCCAGGTCGACCAGGCAGACGTTGTAGTCGCCCTCCCTACGGCGCACCGTGGTGGTGGAGTACACGGTGCCGCGGCCCGAGGGCGCAAGCCATTGCAGCGTATCCGAGCCGCAGTGCGGGCAAAGCACGCGTGGAAAGAAGTGCCACCGGCCACAATCCGCACAGCGGGGAATGACGAAGCGGCCCTGGGCCAGTTGCCCAAAGTAGAAGGCGTCCGCGCCCTGGGCATCCTGCGTGGATGATTCGTCATGCATCGGTATGGCTCCGCCCTTGCTCGTTCACCGGCTCGTTCACCTGGCCGCCCACTTACTCGTCCACCTTCACGCCGGTAACCTGGACAGTGCGCTGCCACTTGGCCACCTCGGCCTCGACGTACTTTCGGAATGCCGCCGGCCCCAGCGTGCCCGCGGCTTCGGCGCTTTGCTTGCGCAGCTTGGCCGCCATCTCCGGCGAGCTCATGATGCGGTTGGCCTCCTGGTTCAGCCGCGCCACGATCTCCGGCGACGTGCCGGCCGGCGCGTACAGACCCAGCCAGGTGTAGAGGTCATAGTTCTTGAAACCGGCTTCGGCAATGGTCGGCAGATCGGGAAACAGCTTGCTGCGCTCCGCGCTGGTGACCGCGATCGGACGCAGCTTGCCGGCCGCGATAAACGCCGACACGCTCATGGAATCCTGGAACACCATCGGAATCTGCCCCGCCACCACATCGTTGGTCGACGGCGACGCGCCCTTGTACGGCACATGCACCAGCGGCACGCCCGCCACCTGCCGGAACAGCTCGCCGGCAAGGTGCGTGGAGCCGCCGACCCCGGCCGAGCCATACGGCACGCTGGGCTGCGATTTAGCCCACTTGATGAACTCCGGCAACGTCCTGGCCGGCACCGATGGGTTCACCACCAGCATGTTCGGCGCCTTGGCGATCAATGCGATCGGCTCGAAATCCTTCACCGGCTGGTAGCGCACGTTCTTCTGCACGGCCGGCCCGATCACATGGCCGGTCGCACTAAGCAGCAGCGTGTAACCATCGTTGGGCTTGCGCGCCACATACTCGGTAGCGATCTGCCCGGCAGCGCCGGGACGGTTCTCCACCACAAAGCTCTGCTTGAACGCCTGCGACAGTTCGGCCGCCAGCAAACGCCCCACGATATCGGTCATGCCGCCGGGCGCGAATGCCACCACGATGGTGACAGGCTTGCTGGGATACGGGTCCGGTTGGGCCAGCGCGGGCGCGCAGGCTGTCAGGGAAATCAGGGAACTAAGGGCGCTGCCGCACAAGGCGAGCAGGCGCAGGCGGGCCTGGATGGATTTCACGGTGTCTCCGGTCTTTCGTTCTTGTGTGCCGCCGCCTGGTCGACAAGAGGCGGAGAACGCCGCCATCGATGGCTTGGGGCTGCCGGCCAGTATATTTTTGTGGCCGGAGCCCGGCCATCCGAAAGATTCGAATCACCGGTTCGTGGAATTGGAACGCTCGGGGGGGTGGTTATCAAAGCCGGCGGGCGCTTGGCAGTTGCTCCGCTATGCCCGCATTCCGGCCAGCTTGCGGGACTGCCGCCGTACGCCGTCGAGAATTGCGTCGGCCAGGTCGGCGGGGAAACCTGCAGGCAGGCTGGCCGCGGCCGTGGACAGCACCAGGTCCGTTGCGGCGATCAGTTCCTGGATAAGCGCTTCGACGCTCTGCGTGCTCAAGCCGACCTGCCGGCCTTGTGCAAGCCAGTGCCTGCGGCGTATCTGCCCGATCAGGTAGTCGTTCTCGTTACCGCGAACCGCCATGGCCAGCTTCGCTTTCTGCGGCGCGACCTGGTTGCGGCCGGGCCCGATGATTGGGTGAGCCGAAAGCACATCGTAGAGCGGCGTGGACTGGTAACTGCCGCGCGGCCGTAGCGCAATGCTGAAATTCTTCGCATGGCCGTCTGTCGCGGCAAGTAGCCAGAACACCAGTTGCGCCTTGAAGAAATTGCGCCTGTCCTTGCGCCCCCGCAATCGATAGGCGTAGCTCGTCGTCGCCATCGTAAGCACCCAGTGGCGCGGCGCTCGTGGTGTCGCGAAGCACGCGTGCGACCTGCGCTTCAGACAATGGCCTGCCGTTGATCGTCGTCAGGTCGACTGGCGCATCCCCCTCCTCCAGCAACTGCAGCGCGCCAACGCAATCGCGCCCCAGCACGGCTAGCAGTTCGAACGGCGTGACGCCGCCGGTCCGGTAGCGTTGCGCGAGGCGACGCCGGATGGCATCGCTGTCCGGCAGCAGATTGTCGAAGAAATCGGTGACGATGCGGCCCTCGTAGGACGCATTGGCCGGCAGGAATGGGAGGGACAGGGAAAGCGGGCGCCCTTGCTTGTCCTCGATCCACTCGTCAAAGTAGGTCAGCGACTCCACCTGCGCGCGCTCCCAGATGCCGACCGGGACGCCGTTCATCCAGATCTGCAGCCTTTGCTTGTGTGAGCGGCATCCCATGCCTACCAAGCCTCGCGCCGCTTCGGCGCGGTGGGCGCGGTCGCCTTCGCGCGCTTGGGCTTGGCGCAGGCGGCGCTATCTTGCGCCACCAATGCAGTCGCCGCGGTGCCTTGTCCCGGCGCCGACTGATAGGCGCTGGGACGCATGGCAGCCTGTGAGGCTACCGGACTCAATACCAGTTCCACCCCAAGAACTTGCAGGGTCCGGTAGAGACGCTCAATACTGGCCGCGGCGGGGTTGGCCTCCAGTTGGGCGTAGGACTGCTGCGTGATGCCCAGCTTGGCGGCAACCTCCGCCTGCGTCAGGTGACTGGCCTTGCGAAAGCCTTGCAGGATGGGACGTAGCTGGCTGATGGCTTTGATGGGATAGTCCATGGCGATATCCGGCACATGTTATTTACCCAACAAACTATAGCTTGTAAAAACAGAATACAGGTTAAACAATGTAAATTGAAAATACAATCTATGTACTGTATTCCATCCAAGCTCATCCTCCGGTAAACAACTGGCTCGGCGCGATGTACACCCGGATCCCCTTGGCCTGCGCCACCTCAGGGAAGATGGTCCTCATATCGACCGAGGTCCCGCCAATGGCCTCCAGGAACGTCCAGCCAACAGTCTTGTCGCCGGCGCGGAAGGCCACCGATTCGCCGGATGCCACGTTCACGTAGTTCATGCCCGGGACCAGCGTGACCGTGCGGGTCGTCGTGCTCACGTCGGCGGGACTGCCGAACAGGGCGGCGACACGGGCGGCTTTGGTGGCCGGCGTGGGCGCCGTGGCGCTCCAGGCGGAGGGACTCGCAGAGGCGATGCTGAGGAGGGCGAGTGCCAGAGCGGCGGCGAGCGTTTGCTTCTTGTTCATCGTTTTTCCTTGTGCCTACCCTTGTCAGATCTGGGTACACGAGGAAAGTGTAGCGACGATGAATCTATTCTAAAAATGATATATTCATCGTGCATTCAGTCGCTTTTTTCATACTCAGTGGTGACGCCGGCAACTACGCGACCGGGGCGCCATCCTCGCGCGTGGCGGCAACACGCGGATCATTGAGCAGGAATTGCACGAACGCCGCCGTGAAGGACGGCAGCTTGCCTTCGGCGCGCACGATCAGGTTCAGCTCGCGTCGGGCCCAGGTTTCCGCCAGCCGCACGCCGGCTATCCGGGCTTCGCGCAGGGCCGCCGCGGCCACGCTGCGCGGTACCAGCGCCACGCCCACGCCGGCTTCGACCAGCGACAACGCAGCCTCGAAGCTGTGGGCGTGCAGCCGCACGTTGGGGCTTTTGCCGGCGCGCTGCGCCATGTCGCGCAGGAAGAGGAAGTTGCTGCTGCCGCGGCTCATGCAGACGAAATCGAAATCCAGCGCGGCGCCGAAGCGCAACTCGGCCTGGCGCGCCAGCGGGTGGCCGTTGGGCACCGCCAGGATCAGTTCGTCCACCGCGTAGCGCACAGCGCGCACGTCGCTGGCATCGATGTCGCCAGCCAGAATGCCGATATCGGCCTCCTGCGCGGCCACGGCGGAGGGAATCGCCTGGCTGGCGCGCTCTTCCAGGTCGATGTTGACGTCCGGGTTGGCCGCCAGGAAGCGGCTCACGCTGGGGATGATAAAACCGTTGAGCGAGCTGCTGTTGGCCAGCAGCCGTATATGGCCCTTGAGTCCGGCGGAAAAGCGCCCGACCTCGCCATGCATGCGCTCCACGCCGCGCAGCAGTTCGCGCACGTGCACCAGCAAGGTCTCGCCGGCAGGGGTGAGTTCCATGCCGCGCGCGCTGCGCACGAACAGGGCCGTGCCCATCGCGTGTTCGAGATTCTTGAGGCGGTAGCTGGCGGCGGATGCCGTGATGTGGATAGCGGAAGCACCGCTGGAAAGGCTTTGTGCTTCGGCAATCGCCTGGAACAGGCGCAGGTCGGTGAGTTCGTAGCGCACTGTGTCTCCGGGGTCCGTCTTCTTGTTTCGCTGGTTGCCACTTGAGGCGGCACGCGAGACAAAGCAGCCGGCCCCGCGCAAGGGATGCTCATTTTAGAACATTGCGCGGGGCCGGCCCGGGGACCCTCGGGATCCGGATCTACGCTTAGACCAGCGTCAGGCGCACGTCGATATTGCCACGCGTGGCATTCGAGTACGGGCAGACCACGTGTGCCTTGTCGACCAGGTCTTGCGCGACGGCGCGGTCCAGGCCGGGCAGCGCGATGTTCAGGTCCACCTCGATGCCAAACCCGGTGGGAATGGCGCCGATGCCGACCTGGCCGGTGATGGCGGTGTCGGCAGGCAGTGCCACCTTGTCACGCGCCGCCACGAACTTCAGCGCGCCGAGGAAGCAAGCCGAGTAGCCAGCCGCGAACAGTTGTTCCGGGTTGGTGCCGGCACCACCCGCGCCACCCAGCTCGCGCGGGGTGGCCAGCTTGATATCCAGGGCGCCATCGGACGACACGGCGCGGCCGTCACGGCCTCCGGTTGCGGTGGCGGAAGCACGGTAGAGGACTTTTTCGATCGACATGATGACACTCCTGGCTAGTTGATAAAACTGGCTCATCGAGCCTTGGGTTGGAGAAAGCCTGTTCGCTTTCCATATTTAATAGCTAGCTATTAAATAGCACGCTATATATTAGACAATCAAAACGGGCTGTCAAGTTGTTCAGCCCACCATCAGCCGCCGCTCCCATCACGCCGGCGCCTTGATCCTTAGCCGCCGGCCGCTACGGCAAACCGCTCGCGCAACTGGTCCAGCTCCGCCTTCACGGCCACCACCTGATCGACGCTGCAGCCCGAGGCACACAGCACCGCGCGGGGCACCGCCTGCGCCGGCTCCTTGAGCGCATGGCCTTCGGCGGTCAGCGTGACAATGACCTGACGCTCGTCGGCAACGGCACGTTCACGCCGCAGCAGTTGCTGCGCTTCCATGCGCTTGAGCAGCGGGGTCAGCGTGGCCGAATCCAGATGCAGGCGGCCGCCGATTTCCGACACGGTCAGGCCATCGGCTTCCCACAGCACCATCATCACCAGATACTGCGGATATGTCAGGCCCAGCGGCGCCAGCAACTTGCGGTACAGCTTGTTCAGCGCAAGCGACGTGGCGTACACGGAAAAGCAGAACTGCTGGTCCAGAAGCAACGCCGACGCGGCATTTGCCGTGGCGTCGTGTGCCGCCTGCTTGGTCCGGGAGGTGCGTTTCGTGTCCATGGGCTGAAATATACATAGCGCACGATTTAATTGCAAGCTATTTTTAATGAGCACATTGCATCACTTTCAATCACGCTTTTCGCACAGGACATCCTGCGTGGCCACTTCCGGCTTGACCGAAATCAGGGAAGCCTTCAGATGCCCAGCCCGCCGAGCGACTTTCCACCGTCGACGAACAGCGTCTGGCCTGTAATGAAGCTGGTATTGTCAGAGGCGAAAAACGCAATCGCCTTAGCGATATCATCCGGCTTTGCTGCCGCGCCGCCTGGCTCCAGCGCCACTGCGGAAGCATATTGGTCGGCGGGCATCCTGCGCGACATCGGCGTATCGGTGAATCCGGGAGCGATCGAGTTCACGGCAATCTTCTTCGCGCGCTACTCCATGACCTCGATCGATGGATAGACAGATTCGAATGTCATATAGATCGGAGGTCCGCCGTCCTCGATGCGCTCGGCACGCATGATGCGCACGGAGATAACGCCAGGAAAGCGCTTCATCAGAGGCCGCAATTCGGACGCCATGAACCGATCGAAAGCCATACGGTTCTCCGGGTCGACATCGCCCTGCAAGCATGCACAACGTACGATCACGGTCTCTCCTCAACGAAACTCGCTCTGGCGGCGGCATCCTGCGGCCGCGCTGGCCGCCAGCGCAGGGTTGCCAGCCCTAGCCATTGGCACCCAGCGCCGCAAATCAAAAAATGTGGTTCATGCCAATGCTCACCGCGCTGTTGCCGGCGCCGGCATTGCCAACATCATTCGCATTCCAGACACGATAGAAACCGGTCGCTGCGGTGTTCGGCGCATTGTTCCGGATATGCGCGTATGACGTGTAGATGCTGGTCCGCTTGGACAGGTCGTAGACATAGCCCACGGCGAACTGCTGGGCATCGTTGTTCGCCGCCGTGCGATCGTTCTTGTAGATGTAGGAGAGGATGGCGCGGCCCGATCCAATCGGCACGGAAGCCCCGACCAGCACATCCTCCGACTTGTAGTTGGGCGTGCCAGGAACGATCGCGCCGCGATTGACGACATAGTTGAAGTACCCCGTTGCGATGCCGAAATCGTACTTCGCGCCAAAGAAGACCTCGCGGGCATTCTTGCCCGGTCCGTTGGCATCCTGGGCATCGGCGTAAGCGAGTTTCGCCTTGAACGGGCCACGCGTATAGCCGAGAGACGCGCCAAGCTGGCTGTTGGTATTGGTGCTTCCGGCAACCTCGCCAAAGCTGTACGACACTTCGCCTTCGAGGCCCGCGAGCGAGCCAGGCAGGTTGTATTTCACGGCATTGTCGAAACGGTTGCTGCCGCCACGCCCACCAGCCGAAATCAGGTTGGCGGAAGTGCCGGCCAGGCCCGTGACGAAGGGATCCATTTCGACCTGGGCGTAGGCCAGCGTCGTGTACTGGCGCCCCAGGGTCAGCCGACCATAGCGCGAGTCCAGTCCCAGGTAGGACTGGCGGCCGAACAACAGGCCGCCCTGCCCCGAAGCGCCGCTGTCCATCAGGATGCCCGCCTCAAGCGTGAAGAAGGCGGCCAATCCGCCCCCCAGCTCTTCCCGCCCGCGCATACCAACACGGGATCCCGCCATCATCCCGCTGGTGACCTTGGTCACGGAACCGGCAGCGGCGCCGCTTTCACGGACAACGCCCATGTCCGTCACGCCATAGAGGGTCACGCTGGACGACTGCGCCCAGGCCCCGCTCATTCCTCCCGTTGCGCCGATTGCTCCCACCGCGCCAAACACCATCAATGCCCGCTTCATTCCCTTCCCTCCAGCCGTTCGAATCGAATCGTTTTGATTCCAAGAGAGACGGACTTTCCCCGCTCTCTCGGACTCGCCCTGCTCGCGAAGCTGCCCCTACTGCGCGGGCAGCATCAGCAATCACGCAAGAAATTTACAAATTCCATGACTTCATACAAATCAGGATCCAGCGCGCACAAAACCCACCCCGAGCGAAACGACGGGGGAAAACAGGTGCAATGCGATTTCAGGGACGGCTGCGTAGCGGCGCAGCCCGCCCGGATGGTCTGGCTAGATCACAGCAAGTCGGAGAAATGCCCGACCGAGTCGGCCAGTGAGTGAGCCGCATGAAATCCGAGTTCGCGCCTTGCCGCGCTAACGTCTGACGGCGCGGGCCGCACATGGGGGAAAGCGGCAAAGCCGCCCTCCGGCAGACGCAACTCCGCTACCCGCAGCGCCGGGTAGCGCTGGCGGACCACATCGATGAATTCGGTGACCGAGAACCAATCGCCGGTCGCAATGTTGTACACGCGCTGTTGCGGCGCCTGCGCCCGCAGCGCGGCAAGGTTAGCCGCGGCGCAATCGCGTGCATCGATGAACTCCTCACGGCCGTTCCAGAGAAGGATCGGATCGTCCAGGTGCGCGGTTTCATCCAGGCGGCCTGCCTGCAGCAAACTGGTCAGCAGCCTTCCGGGCACACTGGTCACCGCATCCCCCCCTGCGCCGAGCACCGCGCCGTAGCGCAGCACGACAACGCTCACGCCGTACAGCGACGCGTACGCTAGCGCCAGGTGCTCACTCGCGATCTTGGTGGCGGCATAGATGCTGGCCGGCCGCTCACTCACGATGCGATACGGGAAATCCTCGACGATGGGCGTAGCCGGCAGCGAGGCGAACGCCGAGTACATGACGGTCGTGGAACTGGCGATGACCACACGACCGAGCTTGCGCTGCCTCGCCAGCTCCAGCACGTTGGCGGTACCGATTGTATTGACGCGGATTCCGGCCAGCGGGTCCTTGCGGATTGCCGTGGACAGCAGCGCCGCGGTGTGCACGATCGCGGTGACACCGTGTTCGTCTGCCAACTGGCTGAGCCTGTTGAAATCCGTGACGTCGCAAAGCTCAAGTGGCAGCGTGCCCAGGTCTTGTGGCGCCGGATGCTTTACGTCCACCAGCAAGACGGGTTCCCCCTGGGCTTGCAGCTGGCTGGCGGTCAGTCGGCCGATCAGGCCGGCACCGGTTATCAAGGTAGTCATATTGAGTTCTCCGCGCCCAACGCAGATTCGCTGATTGCCGGAAGACTAATCCGCCTGGATGCCGAATTCCTTGACCAGCTTGCCGTAGCGCGCATAGTCCGAGGCAATGAGCTTGCCCAGCGTGGCCGGGTCGCTACCCTGGGCCGTCACGGCAATGGTGGCCATGCGGGCAACCACATCGGGCATCTTCAGGATTTCGTTGAAGTGGCCGTTCAGCGTGCGCACAAGCTCTGCCGGCATCCCCTTCGGTCCGACCACGGCTTGCCAGGCCCCGACCTCGGCGTCCTTGTATCCCAACTCGGCAAGCGTCGGCACGTTGGGCGCAAACGGCGAGCGCTTCTGGTCGGCCACGGCAAGAGGCATCAGCTTTCCGGAGGGAAAATATTGCGCAACCGGTCCCAGCGTCGAGTACATCATCGGGACCTGGCCGCCAAGCAGATCAACGACCGCTGGTGCGCTGCCGCGATAAGGTACCTGCATGATCTTCACGCCCGCCGACTTGTTGAAGAGCTCGGCAAGGATCTGCATCGGCGAACCATTGCCGGGGCTGGCATAGCTCTGCAGGCTGCCCGACTTCGCGTGCGCCACAAGGTCCTCCAACTTGTTCACGCCGGCGGCCTTGTTCACGATCACGAACAACGACTGGGTCCCGAGCAGCGCGATTGGCGTCAGGTCTTTTTGCGGGTCGTACGACGCGCCAGTGCCCGGGCGCAGCACGTGCGGCGAGATGGAGATGGTGTTCGGCGCAAACAGCAGCGTGTAGCCGTCGGCCGCCGCCTTCGCCACGTATGCCGTGCCGATCGTCCCACCCGCGCCTGAGCGGTTCTCCACCACCACTGGCTGCCCCAGGCGGCCGGTGAGCTTCTCGGCAAACAGGCGTGCCAGCACGTCCGTGTCGCCGCCCGCCGGATAGGCCACGACGAGGGTGACGGGCTTGGTCGGATAGCCGCCCTGTGCCCAGGTGGCACCGGTGGCCAGGACGGAGACAACGGCTGCGATGGCAACCAACACCTTGCGCCTTTCGAAATGCTTCATGACAACCCTCTGGAAGTTATTTAGACCTGCACATATGCACTCTTGATCACGCAGCCTCATGCGCCATGAGGCCCTCTTTGCCACGCCCCATCTGTTCATATATGAAACATATGTTCACATAAGGAATGTGAAAAATTATAAATTTTTCTCGATCAAATAAGCGTTGGTACAAACCCTAAACAACGCCGGGGCGAACAAATCATGCCGAGCGTCGGAAGGAAATGGGGAGGGAGGTACGGAGGGCAGCGGATCGCTGAGTGCCGCTTCGTTTACCAGCGTTGCAGGCACACAGCCGTATCTGGCTGCGGCAATCCCTTTAGCTCACAATTTCGTTGAACTCCGATAATTTATGAAAGATGATCCCAGGTATATAATTCTGCGCTCCTGAGTTTTTCCCGAAACCCGCCGAGATTCACCATAGAAGAGGGATCATGCGGACTACAGACTTGCTGCGTAAGCTGCAGAACACCGAACCCGCTCCAGCGCAGACCATCTCCGAGCGGGCGTATCAACTGCTGCGCGCGGACATCATCGCGGGCGGCCTGGCCCCCGGGGAAAAGCTTCGCCTCCAGGCGCTGCAACAGCGCTACGAACTGGGTGTCAGCCCGATTCGCGAGGCACTGATGCTGCTCTGCGGCGAAGGACTCGTCAGCAACGAAGGCCAGCGTGGGTTCAGCGTTTCGCCGCTGTCCAGGAGCGACCTGCTCGACCTGATGAGCGCGCGCACGTCGATTGAGTTGTTGCTGCTGGAAGATGCCATCGCGCACGGCGACGACGATTGGGGTGCAAACATCATGGCCGCCTACTACAAGCTGACCAAGGCCCGGCTCCCGACGGATGCTTCAGATACTGTCGCCGTCGAACTATGGGAATCGGCGCATCGCCGCTTTCATTTCGCGCTGGTCTCCGCGGCCACTTCGAGATGGCTGCTGCGCATCGACGAACAACTGGTGGATCATTCGGAGCGGTATCGCCGTATCCGCCTGGCTTATCCGCGCTCCAGCAAAGAGCTGGCCAACGATGTCCTCAAGGAACACCTGGACCTGATGGAAGCCGTCCTCGCCCGCGACACCGCGAAGGCCTCCAAGCTGCTGCGCCAGCACCTGATGCGCACGGCCGACGTACTCAGCAAACGCTTCGCGGAGTAGCCCGCGCCACCGGTCAACGCGGAAATGCGCTGCCCCAATTGTGGGCAGCGCCCGGTGTTTCCGCGCACCTGCATTCAGCGAACTTGCGTGTTCGCTCGTTCACGTACATGGTTCGCCGACTTAGCCAGCTTGCACGGAAGTCAGCGAAACATAGGCAACGATCTCAATGCGCATGCCAGGCACCACCAGCGCCTTTGCAATCACGGTCGAGCGGTTTGGATAGGGCGCGGCAAAGAACTCCCGATACACGGCATCGACAACGGGCACATCGCCGGCATCCACCAGCGTGACCAGCACCTGGGCAACACACGACAGATCCGCGCCCGCCGCCTCGGCTGCCATCCGCAGGTTTTCGAAAGTGAGCCGCGCCTGAATCGCGATGTCCCCGGTATCGACCGAGCCATCGCGGCGAACCGGGCCATGCGCCGTGAACAGCAGCCCCGCCGCCTTGGTTGCCCAAGAGAAGGGCTGGCCCGGTACGGGCAGGCCGATATCGATCACCTCTTTCATTGTGACGTCTCCTCGACGAGCGCGGAAAGCCGCGCGAACCACGGGTGCGAAGGATCCTTCAGCGCAGTGTGCGTTCGGAAGTGATCCTCCCCTTGTTGCACATGGCATGCGACCGGGCCGGCCTGGCAAGCCAGCATGGCGCGCAGGCGGCGGTTAGAGAGAACCACGCGCTCGCTATCGTGCTCGCCGTAACTCAGGATCATGGGGACGGTGTTGCCTGCGGCCCAGCACAATGGGCTCATAACAGCGTCAAGATCGGGCGCTTCCAGCAGCATGGTATAGACCCGGTCCTCCAGGCTTTGCGGCAGCGGGCTCGGATGATGGAGATCCATGATGCCGCTGATCGGCAGGCAACCTCGGATCGCCTCGGGCCCGACACCGGCCGCGCGCAAGGCCGGTGTACGCAGCGCCGCCATTGCCGCGATCCCGCCCCCGGCGGAATGCCCGGCCAGGTAAAGCCGGCTGGCGTCCCCACCGAGCGCCCCAATCCGTCGGGGCAATTCCGCCAGGAGCGCCACGGCGTCGTCAAATGCCGCGGGCAAACGATGCGCCGGCGCCAGCCGATAGGTCGGCGCAACCAGGACCATGCCCAGGCGGATCACGTTGGACGCCAGGAAGGAGACGTACTCCTTATAGCCATTCGTCCATCCCCCACCGTGCCAGAACACAAGCACGGGCGCATTGCGCAAGGTGTTGGCGGTAAACACGTCATAGCTGTGCTGGCGGTCCGGTCCATAGCGCAGGTCACGCGCCGCCGTAATGCCGCCGGGCAGATCCTGGGACCAGTCCAACACGGTCTGCTCGTATGTGCGGGCCGCCTCAGTGGGCAGTTGCGCCTGCGGTTCATGGGAAGTTGGGTCTGAAGTATTCAATCTGGTCTCGGTCGAATCGGCATGTCTCGCCGCGTGTTCTTGCTTGGGTGTCATGCGGGCTGCAAAGCGCGGCCTGCCTTCTCCATGGCGGGCGCGCCCGCGTGCTCGACAATGTATTTAAATATGCATAGCAAGTCAACAAACACAAATCGCAATTATTTATAAATTATTGCGACACGTACAATTCAGCACACAGAGGGCCGCAGGCGCGCTGTGCTGCCGGGATCGGTATGAATGTGGTGGCGGCCAGGAGCAGGAGCCGCTATGCAGCTGCTCGATTACACGGGCTTTGCCGCGAAGCTCTCCGTCGGCGTGCCCTGGTGAAACGACATCTGCCAACCCTTGTCAGTCAGCGTCCAGATCGAGGTGCGCAGGGTGTGCCGCTCCAGCCGGCTGTCCGGCTGCTGGCAGGCAGAGCGGTAGTTCAGCATGGCCACGCCCGGCGCAAGCGAGCGCAGCGAGAAATCCTGCGCCCAGATCGTGCCCGAGGCGGCTTCGGTGGGCAGCTCGTCCAGCGTGTCGGCCTTGGTATAAATGCCACCCGAGCGGCCAAACTCCAGGAAGTCGTCGTGCAGCAGCGCGTCCAGCCGATGGCGATCGCCGCGCGCGGCGGGACGGTGCAGTTCGGTTTCGAGTTGCCGGAGCAAGGGCAGCAAATCGATCTCTTGGTTCTCGTTGTTCATGTCGTGGTGCTCCTTGGTGTTCCCGCCAGCGCTCAGCATCCTGCCTCACTGCGCGTCGTCGTCCATGCCAATGGCAGTCGTGTCGATTCTCTCGACCTTGCCTTTTTGCCGCACCTCCGTGCGCAGCACGAACGCTTCCGTCGGGCAGTACCAGTCGGTGACGTTCATGATCGCGGGCTCGGTCTGGATGAGGTCGTCGCCCATCATCAATGGCCCCAGCGAGGTGCGCTTTTCGTAAGTGATCGGCATGCATTCGCGGCGGCCCAGCATGGTCTCGATGGATTGCGCACGGCCGACACGCCGCTCGCCAACCGAGACCGAGGCCGATGGCGCGCGAATGGTCGTGACCATCTCGTCCGTTGCCAGGCTGTGGATCTCGAGATCCAGGCTGGAACTGAGCGTCTCGCCCGGCAGCACCACGCCCTCCCGTATCGCAAGGCCCGCGTAGCTGAGCACGCCTTTGCCCTGGAACGATGCCTGTCCGAACAGCCGCGTGTAGCGCGCCTGCGCATTGATGGTGGCGCGCTGGCTGCTCACGCTGCCGACCGAGCCGGCCGCCGCGCCGCGGTCGAATGTCATCTTGTGGACCTGGTCCATGACGACCGGCGGGCCCATCATGGCCGCCAGCGCCGACTTCGAGTGAATCGACAGCCAGGCGCTGCAGCCATTTTCCGTGAGCGTCGGGTTCCGGATGGTCATGGTGATCGACATCGGCATGTCGCCACTGGCCTCCATCTGCGCCCGCGCGCCGGACTGGAACCAGGGCGCGTCGCAGATGGTGCCGGGCACGCCCTGCGCCGGGTTATCGGCGGGGCCTTGCTGCGCCAGGGCTTCATCGGCGAGCCCGCATAGCAGCAATGGAAGCAGCACCGCACCCAGCCGCCTGAAGGCGGGCTTCGGCCCGTGAGGGTGAGCAGTCATGTCGTGTCCCGAGCAAAAAACCTGCCGCTGGCGCTTCCCCATGGGTCGGGGTCTCAACCCGGACGGGCCGCCAGCACGCCCAGAAGGTAGCACTTGGCATGACGCCCCACAACCCGGATTGGCGCCAGCACCAAAGAATCCAAGCCCAGGAAGAAAATGCCTAATTCGGCTCTCGGCCGGATTGAGGCGGAACGGCCGCAGCCGGGCCGGGACGGCCACCGAATACGGGGTAAGGCACGCCGCGCGCCGGATCCGCCGTGATCTGGTCGACCACGATCTCCACGTCGGCAACTTCGCGCAATGCGGCCACGAAGGGCTGCCCGGGGAAACCCCGCCCCACGCAGCCCTGCACCAGCAGCCAGCGGCCCCGCACGGTGAGCCACAGCGAGGATTCCCGCCAGCCCGGCAGCGTGATCGACAGCGACTGCAGGCGGCGCTGCGTACTTTCCACGATTTCCTTCTCGTACTGGTAGGCATTGCCGAGACGGCAGCGGCCTTCGACATAGCAGTGGTTGCCGTCCTCGATCCGGTGATGGGCGTCGCGCCGCCATTGTGCTTCGTCCACGCGAGGCCCGAGCGGCTCCGGGCAACTGGCGATGCGCGACGAGATCTGGAAGAAGGGATCGTGGCCACGGTTTTCCTGGTCGCTGTCGGCGCCGCGCGCCGGCCATGCCAGCATGGCGGTGCCGGCCAGCGCCGCCATGGCGATCAGCACGGGCAAGGACAAAGAGCGGACGGGCATGGCAAGCTCCTTGAGGGCGGCTCTCGTCTGCGTAGGATAGAACCGGCTGGCCTGCGCGCAAAGCCCGGCCATGCGCGAGCGTCCAGGCTCAGCTGCCCTGCTTGCGCGCCAGCCACGCGCCCCAGAACAGGCTGCCGAAGAAGCGTTGCGGCGCGGCAAAGCCCGCCTCGGCCAGCAGCGCCTGCACGGCAGCCTCCGAGTGCGGCGGGTCCGCGCCTTGCAGGATCTTGCCCAGCTTGGCCTGGACCTCGTCGGCGCTGGCGCCTTGCATGCGCCAGCGCTCGCCCCACGCAGCCAGCAGCAGCGGCTCGCTGGCATAGGCGCGGTAATTGCCGGCGAGGATCAGCGGCGCGCCCGGTTTCAGGCGGGCGGCGATGGCGCGCAAGATATCGCGCTTGGCGTCGTCCCCCGGCAGGTGATGCAGCACGCCGATCAACGTGGCGGCGTCGAAACGCGGCGTGGCGGGCAGGTCCTCCACCACGCCCGGCACGGCATGCGTGCGCTCGGCCAGCCCGGCCTGGGCGACGCGCGCCATGGCAAGGTCCAGCATCGGCGCCGACGGATCGACCGCCGTGAAGCGCCACGCCGGCTCCAGCCTGGCCGCGCAAACGATCTCCTGCGCCGTGCCGCCGGCGCCGACCACCAGCACCTCGGCCGCGCGCCCGGTGCCCAGCGTTGCCGCCAGCATGCAGGCGGACAGTTCATGGCAGGCGTCGTAGCCAGCCAGCGCGATGCGGCTTTGCTTTTCGTACTCGCCAGCGCGGCCGGGGTCGAATTTGGCTGCGGGATCAGCGGCGGCGGTTTTATTGGGGGTCATGGAAGCGTTCCTTTTCGTTCGCTCTGTCTTGTTGCAGGGAGATGACCCTGAACAGCCTAAAGGGCCGGTCCCTGCGCGACAAGATGACAACTTATGCTGGGATGAAACCTACCAGCTCAAGGTTGAATACAAAAACGGAAACGAACCCGTCGCGAAGGCGTCGACGCGGCAGATGGAACGCACCCCGGCGCATCAACGCATCGACGTACAATCTGCGCAATCCAAAAATAACCCAAGGAGACAGCGATGGCATTCATCGGCCCCGATGTGAGCTTGCACCCCACCGCCTACGTGCACGAATCGGCCTACCTCTACGGCAAGATCACCGTGCACGAGGGCGCATCGATCTGGATCAATGTGGCAGCGCGCGCCGAGAGTCGGGAAATCGTGATCGGCGCCTACACCAATATCCAGGACTTCGCGATGCTGCATATCGGCGATCGCACGCCGACCATCATCGGCAGCCACTGCTCGATCACCCACCACTGCACCATCCACGGCTGCACGATCGGCGACAACTGCCTGATCGGCATCAACGCCACAATCATGGACGGCTGCGTGATCGGCGACAACTGCATCATTGCCGGGCACGCTTTCCTCAAGGAAGGCACCGTGATTCCGCCCAACTCCATCGTGATGGGCAGCCCGGGCAAGGTCACGCGCACGCAGAACAACTATGTGCGCAACCGGCTCAATGCGTTCTTGTATTACAAGAACGCGCTGGCCTATGCGGAGCAGAATTATCGGGCGTGGGAAGGGCCGGCGTTTTCGGCGCAGATGATGCGAGAGATGGAGCGGCTGCAGGCGGAGCTGGGGGCGACCGACGTTTGACACAAACTCTCCACGATCGCCGCGAGCTAGACCAGCCCGATATCCACTGCCCGCGCATCGGGAAACACATGTGCCAGGCGCGCATCGTCCAGCCCGTACAGGCGCTTGAAGAGCCCGCCCAGCATCGCGCGGTATTCATTGAGCACCGGCCAGTCGCGATTCTGGTTCAGCGTGCGCTGCTCCACCGCCACTTGCTCGCCGGCAATGCGCCCGCCACGCACGGCGCCGCCGGCCACCCAGTACGCCGTGCCGTGACCGTGGTCGGTGCCGCGCGTGCCATTCTCGCGGAAGGTGCGGCCGAATTCGGAGACCACCACCACGGTGGTCTTGCTCCACGCCGGCCCGATCTCGTCCGCGAATCCGGAGATGCCGCGCCCGAGGTTATCGAGCAGGTTGGCCAGCTGTCCCTGCGCGCCGCCCTGGTTCACGTGCGTATCCCAGCCACCGACATCGATAAAGCCAAGATTGAAGCGCTCGCGCATCAGCCCCGCCATGCGGCGTGCTTCCACCTCGAAACCCTTGGCGCTGAGCGCGCGGCGATTGGCCGCCTGCATCTCCTGCATGCGGCCCGCCATGTCAGGCTCGGCCTGCGCGGGCAGGTTCGCGGCCATCATTGTGTTGCGGCGCTGCATGGCCTCGGCCTCCTGCGCCACGGTCTGGCGCAGTTCGAAGCCCTCGTTGATCAGCGACTCGAAGCGGGTGCCGCGATACATCTGCGCAAGCACGCGGGTCTGGCGCTCGTCGAAGGGCGTGCGTCCGGTACCCTTGAGCGAGACATTGGGCACGGTGAGCGCGCCGCTCAGCGCCATCGGCAGGCCATCGGTAAAGGCGACGGGCGCGGCGCGCCCGCCCATGGATTCGGCCAGCCGGTTAAGAAAGCCGGAGCCGCGCAGCGAGGCATCGATGTGCCCGCTGCCCTTGCCGTTGCCGGCGAGCGGCAGCCCGGCCTCGACCCCGTCCTGCGTCTCGAAGTGGCTGCGCGAGAGGTCATCGGTGCCGGCAAACGGCACGAACGCAAGCTGCTGCTTCTGCCACAGCGGCAGCAGGCTGTCCTTGAGCGCGGGGTGCAGCGCCCACGCATCGATGCCCCTGCCCGCGCCGCCATCGAAGGCCGCCGCCAGCGACAGCGCGGCGCGCGGATCGGCCGGAGCGCCCTGCGCCACCGGCCTGGCAATGGCGATGGTCGGGCGCGATGCGTAGTAGAAATCGCTGCCCGCAGGCACCAGCACGTTGGTGGCATCGTAGCCACCACGCAGGAACACCAGCAGGAAACGCGCATCGGCCTGCTGCGGCAGCGCGTAGGCACGCGAGACGATGCCGGGCGCCAATGCCGCGAGTCCGGCAAGCCCCGCGCCCTTTAGCCAGTCACGTCGTTGCATGGGGTACTCCTTGTTCAGGGCGGACTGCTCAGTCCTGCATCCATTCGGGCGACGACAGCAAGATGGTGTTCCACTCCGCCTGCGACGTCGCCTGCGTCATCGCGGTGCGCGTGGCGGGGCCGAGCGTGGATTCGATGCTGTCGAAGAACACGCGGTTGGTCAGCAAAGGAAAGCCGGTGCGCTCGGCCGGCTTGCCATCATCCTTGGAGAACAGCCCGGCCTGCCCCGAGCCAATGGCGCGCGCGATCTCGAAGCGCTTGACCATCTGCCCGGAACTGGCCCATGCGCTCTCCGCTGCCGGGAAACCGTCCGGCGTGATGCGGCCATAGAGCGGCTCGCCAAGCTGGTTAAGCCAGCCGATGGCGGGGCGCAGGTTGGCCACCGTGCGGCCGTCATATGCCAGCCGCAGCGACGAAGCCACGAACTGCATCGGGTCCTTGAACTTGCGCGTGCCGGAGGCCAGCGTGGTGTTCAGCTCAGGCGACAGGAACAGCGTGCGCAGCACCGCCGCGATATCGCCATCGGTCTGCGTGAAGGTGCCTGCCATGCGATTGACGAGCGACGGCGGCGGCGTATCGCCGACGAAGTGCGCGGCGAGCTTGTAGGAGATGAAACGCGCGGTGGCCGGATCGCGGCTGAGAATCTCCACGGCCTGCTCCACCTCGTGGAAACCGCTCGGCTCGATACGATGGCCAAGCAAGGTCTTGGGCCCGAAGTCGTGCCGGTTCGGGTTGAACTCGAACAACCCGCCCGCGCGGTAAAGCGCCTGCTTTTGCGGTGCTAGCTTGGGCGGCTCGCCGCTGGCGTTGATGCCCAGGCCGGTGAGCACGCGGGCCAGTTCCTGCACATCCTGCTGCGTATAGCGCGAGCCGCTCGGGCCGCCGGCCACGCCCAGCGTGTGCAGCTCCATCAGCTCGCGCGCATAGTTTTCGTTGATGCGGTTGACCGCGCTCTGCGCGTTGTCCAGGTACTCCAGCATGGCGGGCGATGTCACGGTCGCCATCAGCAGGTCGCGGAACTTGCCCAGCGCATGCGGGCGCACCGCCTTGTCCTCGTAGTCGGCCAGTACCCAACGCACCGAGCCCTTGCCGGAGTACACGCTGAAGTGGTTCATCCAGAACCACGTCATCTGCTCGCGCAGCTGCGCGGGCGAGTAGAGGGCGCGCAGCAGATGGCGGCGGCTGGTGTCGAGCACCACGTCGTTGCCGCTGCGGTTGAGCGCGTCGCGCGCCTTCTGTTTTTCGTCTTCGTCGGTAAGGGTGTTGATGCGCTGCTGCTCGGCGCGCACGCTGCGCAGCCTTTGCTCACCACTTTGCTGGGCAATGCTCAGCGCCCCGATGGTGGTGGCAAGCTCGCCCGTATCGGTGCCGGGCGCCTTGAGTTGTTCTTCGAGATAGCGCTCGCGCCCCAGCTTGCGCAGGCGCTCGATGCTGGACTGGTTGGCGCCGAAGGTAACGGTGTTGAGCCAGTGCAGGTCGGCCGGCTTCAGGGCCGCACCGGATACGCCCTCCGGCGCGCCGCCGCCTTGCGCGCAAGCACCCAGCAGGCCCGCGGCCGCACTCAGGAGGCAAACCGATATCAGGCGTGACAGCAGGCGTGAAATGCTCAGGGACATGGTTGGCCTGTCTCGAACCCCAAGGGGTGACACCGCTCTTACGCTGGCGGACGGGTTTTGGTTGACGTGGATTCATCCGATAACCAGTCTGAACCAGTAAGCAAAATGAAAGTTCCCGCCGCTTTATCGCTGCTTTATCGCCGCGTTACCGGCGTAAGGTCACACCCCAGAATACCAGCGCGGCCGCACTGATCGCCGCGCCCAGCATGCAAACGCCGGACCATCCTGCGCGCGCATAGACATGCGTCGAGGCGATGGACCCGGCACCGCTGCCGAGCGCATAGAACAACATGTAGCAGCCCACCAGCCGGCTGTGCGCTTCCGGCCGCACCCGAAACACCATGCTCTGGTTGGTGACATGGATGGCCTGCCCGGCCAGGTCCAGCACGATGATGCCCGCCACCAGTAGCCACAGCGACTCCGGCGCAAAAGCCAGCGGCGCCCAGCACGCCACCAGCAGCACCAGCGCGATGCCGGTGGTCCACTGTCCCAGCCCGCGATCCGCGAGGCGCCCGGCACGCGCGGCCGCCAGCGCGCCCACGGCGCCAACCAGCCCAAAGGCACCGATAGCGGTATGCGACATCGAATACGGCGGCGCGCTCAGCGGCAGCACCAGCGCGGTCCAGAACACGCTGAACGCGGCGAACATCAGCATGGCGAGCACGCCACGGACCTGCAGCGCGCGCTCCTGCGCCAGCAGCATGAACATCGACGCGAGCAGGCTGATGTAGCGCATCTTCACCGGCGCGCTGGCCTGCCGCGGCAAACGGCGCGCCAGTAGCGCGATCATCAGCAACGCCAGCACGCCCGAGACCACGTACACCGCGCGCCAGCCGGCTAGATCCGCCAGCGCGCCCGCCATAGCCCGCGCCATCAGCAAGCCGATCACCACGCCGCCCTGCGCGGCGCCCACCACGCGCCCGCGCTCGGCCGGCGCGGCGAGCGTGGCCGCGAACGCAATCAGTCCCTGGGTCATCGCCGTGCCCAGCAGACCCACGGCGAGCATGCCTGCCAGCAATGCCGTGCGCGTCGAAGCCGCCGCCACAAGCGCCAGGGCGACGGCGAGCAACAGCAACTGCAGCAGGATCAGGCGGCGCCGGTCCACCAGGTCGCCCACCGGCACCAGCAGCAGCAGCGCCAGCGCGCAGCCCACCTGCGTGGCCGTGACGACGATGCCGACCGAGCCATAGCCGAAGCCGAACTCGCGCGCCATCGCATCCAGCAAGGGCTGCGCGTAGTAGACGTTGGCCACGCTGAGCCCACACGCCAATGCGAACAGCCAGACCAGCGACGACGGCATGGCAGACGGCGCGTCCGAGGTCTGCGCCAACGGTGCGGTGGCCAGGGTGGCGGCGGTGGCTGGGTTAGGCGTCATCATGGATCCATTTGGTTTTATAAAGAAACTGAACGGAGTCTAAGTCACATTGGTTTCTTTAAGCAACCAGATAGAAATAACCATACGTCGAGTAGGCACTACCAGGTGGCGCAAAGACCACTCCAGCAGAGCCGCGACGTATATCGTATAGTCGCGATATTAATTTTGTGAGAAGCGGATATATGTTTCGCCAAAACGCGAAACAGCCCGCGCCTCCGATACCGGACAAACCCACGCAATGGACATCGACGCCATCCACAAGGCCCTGGCCAATCCCGTACGGCGCAGCATCCTCGCCTGGCTGAAAGCCCCGCAGGAGAATTTCGCCGTGCAGGACTATCCGCTCGAGCTGGGCGTCTGCGCGGGCCTGATCGACGCGCGCACCGGACTGTCGCAATCCACCGTGTCGGCACATCTCGCCACGTTGCAACGCGCCGGGCTGGTGACTTCCAAGCGGGTTGGCCAATGGATTTTTTTCAAGCGTGACGAGCAGACCATCCAGGCCTTTCTCGATCACATGCACAGCGATCTTTGATACCCGCGGCGCGCGAGCGCCTACTTACGCACCCACGGTGCGCCACTCTCCTCGACACCCAGACAAACTGACATGACCTCTCTCTTCGACCCCATCCGCATCGGCGACCTCGACCTCCCCAACCGCGTCATCATGGCGCCGCTGACGCGCTCGCGCGCAGTGGGCGGCGGCCGCGTGCCCAACGCCCTGATGGCCGAGTACTACGTGCAGCGCGCCTCCGCAGGCCTGATCCTCAGCGAAGCCACCTCGGTCACCCCGCAAGGCGTGGGCTATGCCGACACCCCGGGCATCTGGTCCGACGAGCAAGTCGCTGGCTGGAAGGTGGTGACCGATGCCGTGCACGCCGCCGGCGGCCGCATCTTCCTGCAGCTGTGGCACGTGGGCCGTATTTCCGATCCGGTCTTCCTGGACGGCGAACTACCGGTGGCGCCCAGCGCCATTGCCGCCGCGGGCAATGTCAGCCTGGTGCGCCCCAAGCGCGCGTTTGTCACGCCGCGCGCGCTGGAAACCGATGAAATCCCCGGCATCGTCGCGGCCTACCGCCACGGCGCCGAGAATGCCAAGGCCGCCGGCTTCGACGGCGTGGAAGTGCACGGCGCCAACGGCTACCTGCTCGACCAGTTCCTGCAGGACAGCACCAACAAGCGCACCGACGCCTACGGCGGCTCGCTCGAAAACCGCGCCCGCCTGCTGCTGGAAGTGACCGACGCCTGCATCGACGTGTGGGGCGCATCGCGCGTGGGCGTTCACCTGGCACCGCGTGCCGATGCGCACGACATGGGCGACTCGGACCTGCCGGCCACCTTCGGCTACGTGGCGCGCGAACTCGGCAAGCGCGGCATTGCCTTCATCTGCTCACGTGAAGCGCTGGGCGAGCCCCGCCTCGGCCCCGCGCTGAAGAAGGCATTTGGCGGCACCTATATCGCCAACGAGAAGATGACCAAGGAAACCGCCGAGCACGTGCTGCAAGCCGGTGAAGCCGACGCGGTGGCCTTTGGCCAGCTGTTCATCGCCAACCCGGACCTGCCGCGCCGCCTGCAGATCGACGCGCCGCTGAACGCGCCGCAGCCGGAGACTTACTACCACTCGGGCGCAGAAGGATATATCGACTACCCCGCGCTTGCCTGAGCACGGCTGCCGGCCCGCGCTGGCTTGCATGAGCGCGCGCGGCCGGGCGAACTGGTCGATTAGTCGAACGGTTGAACGGTTGAACGCCCCGCCCAGCGCGGGGCGTTTTCCGTTGGTCGGGACGGTTTGCGCTTGTCGCCGTCATGCCATAATCCGCAGCCATGGCACCCACCGACCAAGCAGAAGGCCCGCAGTCAGACCCATCGCAACTGCGCATCCATCGCGCGGAGTACACGCGGCGCATGAACCGCGTGCTCGACTATATCGACCAGCATCTGGACAGACCGCTCGACCTGGCCCAACTGGCGGACGTCGCGAACTTTTCCCGCTTCCATTTTCATCGCTTGTTCGCGGCCTGGATGGGCGAGACGCTGGGCGACTACGCACGCCGGCGCCGGCTCGAGTCCGCCGCATTTCAGCTGGCTTGCAAACCCGGCGCCTCGGTGCTGGAAATCGCACTAGCCACCGGATTCGGCTCCGGCGAGGCATTCGCGCGCGCCTTCAAGCTCAAGTTTGGCTGCACGCCCTCTGCCTGGCGCGCCGGCGCAGCCGAACACCGGGCCACGCAGGCCGCGGCGGCGCGCGCGCGCCTGGCCAACCGCCATAGCAATCCGGATCAGGTCCTGCGCAATGCCGATCAGGTGGATGGCGGTGCTTTCATCGACCATGGCCTCTCCTGCCAAACAGATGGAGAGAGCAATATGGAAGTCCGCGTCATCGATCTACCCGAAGCACGTGTCGCCTACCAACGCCACATCGGCCCCTACGGTCCGGCCATCGGCACCTTCTGGCGTGAAGCTGTCGCGCCATGGATGCACGCCAACGGCCTGGCCGGGCAAACGTGTTACGGCATCGGGCACGACGCCCCCGGCATCACGCCGCCGGACAAGTGCCGTTACGACGCCTGCGTGGAGATACCTGAGACCTTCCAGCCCAGCGGCCAGGCCAGCATCTCCGTCCTGCCGGGCGGACGTTACGCCGTGGCGCAATTCAGCGGCGCCCCTGCCACCATCGTCCAGGCATGGACCTGGCTGACCCGCGAATGGCTGCCGTCCAGCGGTCTGCAATGCGACGAGCGTCCGTGCTTCGAACGGTTCTCGGCAGTGTCGGCGCTGGACGCGCGAACGGGTTCACTGACCTGCGAGTTGTGTATTCCCGTGCGTGCGCTATAGCGCTGCGGAACTACCAACAGGATGAGAAGACCCACGAGACGATCTGCGCGGCGTTAAAGAGCAGGCGGGCATAGCGGACGGCCCCCCCCCCCGGACTCAAAAGAACGGCCGGAGCCGCCATGCGGCGCCCGGCCATTCTTTTCCTTACGCCACGCGCTTAGAGTGGCTTATGTGGACGCCGCCCTCAAGGAATTGGGTGGGAGAAACTACATGAAACTGTCAACTGAACCAAACCAATCCCGATTGACACGGGGAGTCATATCAGCCTCTCGACCATCGCTCCCCAAAAGCGAATACGTGGCTCGCCCATGCCTGACGTTCAATCGGCGAAAGCCGATGTGATCGCCTCCACGACGACACGCACTCTGGCCGTGCGCGCCAAGTCTTGGTGCAACACCAGCCACGCCTCGTAGGGCTTGGCCCGCCGGCACTCCGGCCATAGCCGCACCAGCGCGGGATCGCGCCGGGCCAGGTACTCGGGTAACTCGCCTATCGCCAAGCCGGCGCGCACGAAGGTCGTGAGCATCAGGCTCGAATCCAGCTCGGCAACCACGCGACCCTGTGCCCTGGATTCACCCACCAGCGTGTCGTCCTGCCGGCCGGTCACACCCTCCTGGTAGAGCGCAATGTCGTGGCTCGCAAAGCCTTTTCCGGGCTGCGGTTCACCATGCTTGGCCAGATAGCCTCGGGTTGCGTACAGGCCAACTTCCCAGCAGCCGAGTTGGCGGACGATCAAGTCCGGTTGCTCCGGCCGCAGGGTACGTACAGCAATGTCGGCCTCCCGCCGCGCCAGGTCGAGCAGCCGCGTCGTGGTGCTCAGGATCACCCGCACCTCGGGATGGCTGGCGCGCAGGCGTTCAATGGCCGGAACCACGAAGTCCACCGCCAACGCGTCGGTGGTGGTCACGCGCACCTCTCCGGCCACGCGCGCGTCGGCACCTTCGCTGCGGCGCTCGAAGGAGACGGCCATGCGTTCCATGTCCTCGGCTATGCGCAGCACTTGCTGGCCGGTGTCGGTCAGCACCAAGCCGCCCGTGGTGCGCAGGAACAGCCGGCTGCCCAGCGCCTGCTCCAATCCGCTCAGACGCCGACCCACCGTGGTCTGGTCGATGGCCAGTTGCTGCGCAGCCCCGCGCAAGGTGCTGGCGCGCTGAATGGCCAGGAATATCCGCACGTCGTCCCAGTTCATCACTACTCCATTGTCAATACTGCAAATATGCAGCCATAGGCTGCTGTTTCGTGCATTTTCACATGGAAGGCATCTCCGTAACATGGCGCCCATTCCTTCTGAACCTTTGACGCGCAGCCGGCCCGCCTGGCTGCCGGGAGCTGCCATGCCTCGCTTACCGTTCATTCTGACCGTCGCCATGCTGAGTGCCTTCGGCCTGATTGCTTCGGACGTTTATCTGCCCGCCATGCCGAGCATGACCACGGAATTCGGCGTCGCCGACTGGCAGATGCCGCAGACAATCTCGTTCTACCTGCTGGCACTAGCAATTGCCCAGTTGGCCTACGGGCCACTGTCGGACCGCAATGGCCGCAAGCCCGTACTGCTGACCGGCATCGCCTTCTACATCGTCGGCTCGGTGGGCTGTGCCACCTCGGCCACCTACAACGGGTTCCTGGCGTGGCGCATGCTTGAAGCGGTCGGCGCGGCTGCAGGCCTTGTCGTTGGCCGCGCCCTGATCGCCGACACTTGCGACAGGCGCACCTCTGCCAAGGTCTATGCGGTGATCTACCCGCTGGTGTCGCTGTCGCCAGCCCTGGCACCGGCCATAGGCGGGCACCTGGCAGCGGCCTTCGGCTGGCGGTCAGACTTCTTGTTCGTCGCCGCGTTCGGTGTCGTGGCACTACTGATGGTGATGACGCTGTTACCGGAAACGCTACCCATTGCTGCCCGCACCCGGACCTCTCCCTTTGCCGGCTTCAGTCATGTCCTGCGCGACCGAACTTTTCGCCGCTATACATTGGTGGTCTGCGCGATCTATTGCGCTTGGTTCGTCTACTTGACCCAATCGCCGTTTCTTTTCGCGCGCCAAGGCTTAAGTGAGGAACAAAGCGGCTGGCTGTACCTGCCGCTGACGGCCGGCATCATCGGTGCCAACCTGCTGGCCAAGCGGTTGCTTGATCGCTGGCTCTACGACCGCATCCTCGCTGCCGGCATCATGTGCTTCGTGCTTGGCGGTGTGGCATTCCTGGCCGTGGCGGCGCTGGGGCTCCATGGCGCGACCGCAGTGGTGCTACCGATGTGCCTGGTCAGTCTCGCCAATGGTTCGTCGCTGTCGCTGGCGGTGTCCGGGGCCATTGCAAGCGAGCACGGGTATGCGGCCACCGCGTCGGGACTGGTAGGGTTCTGTCAGATCGGCAGCGCCGCGCTGGTGGCAATGGGTGTCAGCGCGGCCTTCGGCACCGGCCTTGGCGTGCTGAGCGGCGCGGTGCTGGTGCTCGGCCTGATCGCGCTGTCCACCTGTCTGCCACGGCCTGGACGCCGGACGGGCGTGGTCTGAGGCCATCAGGTACGCCTCTTGAATCCCCGATCCCCAGCCATGAACGCCTCCAGCATGTGGGGGCTCAGTTTCGTCACATCGACGGCTTCGCCGTAGGTCTGCGTGTGGTCCAGTGCGTAGCAGGCATCGATCAGCTTTCTGCTTGCCTTGCTACCAGCACGATGCGTAAAATGAACAAACGTTCGTTCATATTATTCCGTTGTGAGCCAAAATAGACATCAGACGGATCGTCGTACCGTCATCATGCAGGCCGCCATCGACTGCTTCATAGACAAAGGCTTTCACGCGACCAGCATGCGCGATATAGCTTTGGCTGCGTCAGTCAGCCTGGGCAACCTGTACAACTACTTTCCCGGCAAACAGGCTCTTATTGCCGAAGTTGCAAATCAGGAGCAGGCCGAACTAGCGCCGCTGCTACGCACACTCGAAAGAACCACCAATCCATCAACGGAACAGGTAAAGCAGTTCCTTGCAGCATACTGGGCGCTTTGCCGGCAGCGCGAATGGGCGATACTGGGCGTTGAATGCCTGGCGGAAATCGCGCGAAGTCCTGCTCTTATGCCTGCGTTCGAGAACAATCGCAGGCAGTTGCTCGATACCCTGACAAATGCCATCGAACGTGCCACGAAGCGCGGCGTGTTCAAACCGACTGCGCCCGCGCGGCTAGTGGCACAGGCGATGCTAGATATCGTTGAGAACGATGCCTTGCGCCAGGCGTTGATGGCGCAGGCAGAAACCGCCGGCTATCAAGACAATCCCTCTGTCCAGGCAATGGATGCGCTCCATCCAGGACTCCTGCACGGCTTGCTTGGAACATGACGTCTGCTCCCCCTGCAAAACCGCGCCTGGATGGTCTGGATCTGGCTCGCTATCTGGCGCTGGCCGGAATGATACTGGTCAACTTCCGGTTAGCGATGCAGCCTGCCGCCCGTGGGCCGGCGTGGCTGGACGGACTATTGGGCTTCCTTGAAGGCAAGGCGTCAGCCACCTTTGTCGTCCTGGCTGGCTTGGGCTTGGTGCTAGCCACACGCAATCTGGAGTCGACAACGGCACGCATATGGACGCTACGCCGTTCGCTATTCCTGCTATGTGCAGGATTACTTAATCTGCTGATATTTCCCGCCGACATCATCCACTACTACGCAATGTATTTCCTGCTGGTATTGCCGTTGCTGCGAGCTAGAACAGCGCCGTTGCTCGCCACCATGTTGGCCGTGGCAACTGTTTCATTGTGGGCTTTGCTGAACTCCGACTACAGTCAAGGTTGGGAATGGGCAGCGTTACACTACACCGACCTGTGGACGCCGGCCGGCTTCGCTCGTAACCTGCTGTTCAACGGATTCCATCCGGTGCTGCCATGGTTGGCGCTGTTTCTATATGGCATGTTGCTGGCACATTTACCACTGCAATGCGCCAGTACGCAATGGGCGTTGGCAGGAGCCGGATTGTCGATGGCCTTGCTGGCTGGTGTAATCTCACACCTGTGCCAGGACAGCGCCTTTGCCTGGCTGCTAGGCATCACACCTATGCCACCGGGCCCGCTATATCTGCTCATGGGCATTGGCTCCGCCAGCGCTGCCATTGGCGTTTGCCTGCGAATTTCCAGCCAGTGGCCCGGTCGGCCGTTGAGATTCGTGCTACCCGCCGGGCGCATGACCCTCAGCATCTATCTGGCACACATTTTCATCGGCATGGGCCTGCTGGAAACACTTGGGGCGCTGGATGGCAACTGTACTCTGACCGACGCCGCGCTGGCCGCATCAGCTTTTCTGGCATTTGCAACAATCGTGGCCTGGGTTTGGAGCTTCAAGATGAGGCAAGGCCCTGTCGAACGCCTGATGCGATGGCTGACAGCTGTGCGTTAGACGCATGGATTCCGGTCACTTGCAAGCCGCTGCGCCATCGCCTCATGGCTACGCTCAACAGGCATGTGGCGATGACATGGTTTTGTTAGCCGCGCTTAATCAGCCTGCGCGCCCGAACGTTTCACCACCGCGCCCCACTTGCGGATCTCGCTGTCGACGAACTTGCCGGTTTCCTCCGGGCCCATCGGCATCGGCTCCGAGCCGCGGTCAGTGATGAACTTCGACAGCTCGGGCGACTGCAGCGCCTTCACCGTTTCCGCGTTGAGCTGGCTCACGAGCGCGGGTGGCAGGCCCTTGGGTGCCATCAGGATGGCCCAGCCCAGCGCTTCGAAGCCGGGAACGCCTTCCTCGCGCACCGTGGGCACCGACGGCAGCTGCGGCGTGCGCTTGGCCACCGTGACCGCCAGCGGCACGGCCTTCTTCGACTGGATCAGGGGCAGCGCCGCCGTCACCGAATCCACCATCAGCGGGATCTGGTTGCCGAGAAAGTCGGACTGCGCCGGGCCGCTGCCCTTGTAGGGGATGTGCACCATGAAGATGCCGGCCTGGGCCTTGAGCATTTCGGCCGACAGATGCTGGGTCCCCCCCACGCCCGCGCTGGCGTAGCTGTACTTGCCTGGCGCGGCCTTGGCCTTGGCGATCAGGTCGCGCAGCGAGACGATGCCGGAAGCCGGCGTGGCGAGAAACACCAGCGGCACCGAGAACACGCCGGAGATCGGCTGGAAATCCTGGCGCGGATTGTAGTTCAGCTTCTTGTACAGCGTCTGGTTAACTGCCATCGCGCTGCCGGCCATCACCAGCGTGTAGCCATCGGGCGCGGCGTGGGAAGCGATCTCCATGCCGAGGTTGCTGCCCGCCCCGGCACGGTTGTCCACCACCACCGGCTGGCCAAGCTGCTTGCCCAGCCGCTCGGCCAGCGCGCGCGCAAAGATGTCGGTGGCCTGCCCCGGCGGGAAGGGCACGATCAGCTTGATGGGCCGCTCGGGATAAGCGGCGTGGGCAAAGGTGGCAGCCGTCGTCAATGCGGCTGCGGCGGCGATGAGGGAAAAGGGCTTCTTCAAGGGGGGGCTCCTGCGTTATTGGTTTTATGTGTGGTGCTGGGTATGTGCATGGCGTGCGGCGCATGAGAGCGGCCGCGCAGGGGAGGATTCTACGGGATGGCGCATCGCCGCCGCATCGCCACCTGCCGCCCTTGCATTTCCATATGCCGATTGCGGCGTTGGCAAGCCCGAGAGGCAGCCGTATGATGTTCCGCTCCCCCCCTTCTTCCGGAGCGCCGCATGAACGCCGTCACCGAACCGCCGCTTGCCTTGTCGGACCCGAGCGTCTCCCTCCCCGCGCTGCACTTCCCCGCCGTCCAGAGCGAGGTCTCGCCCGCCGAGTGGGCCGTGCGCGTGGAGCTGGCGGCGGCCTACCGGCTGGCGGCGCAGTTCCGCTGGACCGATCACATCTACACGCACTTCTCCGCGCGCGTGCCGGGCCCCGATGCGCATTTCCTGATCAACGCCTATGGCCTGACCTTCGAAGAGATCACCGCGTCCAACCTGGTCAAGGTCGATATCGACGGCGAGATCCTGCGCGACGACACCGGCCTTGGCATCAACCCGGCCGGCTACGTGATCCACAGCGCCATCCACGCCGCTCGCCACGACGTGGGCTGCGTGCTCCATACCCACACCGCCGCCGGCATCGGCGTGTCCGCGCAGCGCGATGGCCTGCTGATGATTTCGCAGCACGCCATGCGCTTCTTCGACAGGGTGGCCTATCACGACTACGAAGGCATCGCCATCGACCTGGACGAACGCTCCCGGCTGGTGGCGGACCTGGGCGAGCGCGACATCTTCATCCTGCGCAACCACGGTCTGCTGACCTGCGCGCCCACCATTGCGCAAGCCTTCCAGGAACTGCATATGCTGGAGCGCGCCTGCGTAGCGCAGCTGGCCGCGCAGTCCGGCGGTGCGCCCCTGGTGATCGCGCCGGATGCCGTGGCGCGCAAGGTGGCGGAGCTGGTGGTGAGCAATGCCGGCGGCCCCGTCACGCGCAAGCACTGGGCCGCCCTGCTGCGGCAGCTCGATCGCAGCGATCCGTCGTATCGCCAGTGACCGGCAGTAATCGCCAATAACCGCCAGTCACTGTCAGTGCGGCGGTAACGACGGCGCGCGCTCCGTGGCCGACTCAGCGCCGGTGGTCGAAGCGCCGCGCCAGCCGCTCGCCGCCGAACTGCACCAGCGTGACCAGCGCGACCAGGATCACGATCACGTTGAACATCACCGCGGTCTCGTAACGCTCGTAGCCGTAGCGGATGGCCAGGTCGCCCAGGCCGCCGGCGCCCACCGCGCCGGCCATGGCCGACGAGCCGATCATGGCGATCACGCTGACGGTTGCGCCGCCAACGATGCCGGGCAGCGCTTCGGGCAGCAGCACGTGGCGCACGATGTGCCAGCGCCGGCAGCCCATGGCGCGCGCGGCCTCGATCAGGCCCGGATCGATCTCGTTCAGGCTGACCTGCGCAATGCGCGCAAAGAAGGGAATCAGGTGCACGCTCAGCGGCACCACCGCCGCCCACGTGCCCATGGTGGTGCCGACGATCAGCCGCGTCACGGGCAGCATCGCCACCAGCAGGATGATGAACGGGATCGAGCGGAAGGTGTTGACCAGCGCCGACAGCGTACGGTGCAGCCGCGGACGCGGGCGCAAGCCGCCCGGCGCGCTCAACGTCAGCACGATGGCCAGCGCCATGCCGCACACGAACACCACCAGGCAGGCGGCGCTCACCATCAGCAAGGTCTCGCCCAGCGCCTTCACGTACTTGTCAGCCATTGGCGGGAACATAAGCCTGTATCTCGATATTGGCGCGCGCACGCGCGTACGACGCGTTGGCCGCATTGGCGGCATGCATGGCATTGGCAAACTCGCCGCCGGCCGGCACTGGCAAATCCAGCCGCAGCGGGCGCAGCAGCGCCAGCGTGGCGGCGGCCTGCGGCTCGGCAAACACCTGCCACACCGTGCCTAGTTCCACCGCACGGCCTTGATCGAGCACCAGCACGCGGTCGCAAGCCTGGCGGATCACCGCCATGTCGTGCGTGATCAGCACCACGGTCAGTCCAAGCGTGCGGTTGATATCCCGCAGCAGGGCCAGGATCGATTCGGTGGTCTCCGGGTCCAGCGCCGAGGTAGCCTCGTCGCACAGCAGGATCTCCGGGCGGTGCACCAGCGCGCGCGCAATGCCCACGCGCTGCTTCTGCCCGCCGGACAGCGTGGCCGGATAAACCTGCGCCTTGTCGGCCAGGCCCACCAGTTCCAGCAACGCCATCACGCGCGGCACAATCTCCGCGCGCGGCACGCCGGCCACGCGCAACGGCAAGGCCACGTTATCGAACACGGTCTTGGCCGACAGTAAATTGAAATGCTGGAAGATCATGCCGATGCGCCGGCGCAGCGCCACCAGGCCATCTTCATCCAGCGTGCCCACGTCCACGCCATCCACGCGCACCCGCCCAGCGCTGGGGCGCTCCAGCATGTTGATGGTGCGCAACAGCGTGGACTTGCCCGCGCCGCTACGCCCGATGATGCCGAAGACCTCCGCGCGCGCCACCGTGAACGACACTTCCTGCAAAGCGGCCGCGGGCGCGCCCGGGTAGTGCTTGCCAAGCTGCTCGAAGACGATGTGCGGCGGACTTGATTGCAGCGGGGGCGCCTGTGACACGATGAAAATCCTCCGGGAACGACATGAACAGCATGAACAGCGTGAACAACGACATCCACCACATCAGAACGCCGGGATCACCGAGCCCTGGTACTTGGTCAGGATGAACTTGCGCACCTCGTCCGAGTGGTACGCCTTGATCAGCGGTGCCACCCACGGCGCGGCCTTGTCACGCTCGCGCACGGCGATCACGTTCACGTATGGGTTGTGCTCCTTCTTCTCCACCGCAATGCCATCGCGTGTGGCGATCAGCCCAGCCTGGTAGGCAAAGGTGTTGACCACGGCGGCGGCATCCACGTCCGGCAGCGAGCGCGCCAGCACCACCGAGGCGCTTTCCACCAGGTCCAGCTTCTTCGGGTTGGCGGTGATATCGCCCAGCGTGGCCGTGCCGGTGTATGGGTCGAAACCCTCGCGCAGCTTGATCAGGCCATGATCGCGCAGGATCACCAGCGCCCGGGTCTGGTTGCTCGGATCATTGGGAATGCCCAGCCGCGCGCCCTGCGGCAGCGACTCCAGCGACTTGTATTTGCGCGAGTAAAAGGCGATCGGCGAGATCAGCGTATCCGCCACCGCCACGATCTTGTAGCCGCGCTGGTTGATCTGGTCACGCAGGAACGGCTTGTGCTGGAACGCGTTGGCGTCGAGATCGCCATTGTTCAGCGCCTCGTTGGGGCTGGCGGTGCCGGTAATCACGATCGGCTCCACGTTGAGGCCCTGCTTCCTGGCCACCTTGGTCACCACTTCCCATATCTCTTCGTCCACGCCGCCGCGCACGCCGACCTTGATGGGCTTGTCGGCGGCCAGCGCCGGGGCCGCGCCGATGGCGAGCGCCGTCGTGGCGGCGAGGACCGTGGAGAAAATTGCACGCAGGTTCATAAGCCGTTCACCTTGAAGACGTTGCTGGCATTGATTGAGCTGGCGAGATGCCAGGCAACCAGTCTAGGTAAGCGACGGCATGCCGGTCCAAGAATAAAACCGCAGTAGCAAATCCGGAAAACCTGCCAGCATGGCAGCCGTGGCGACCGGAAGTCAAAGCGTGCGCGCGCCGTACGCATATCCATGCGCCGAATTGTTCCTTCCGCACGCCGGGCCGGCTGCGTACAGTGACGTGTTTCCGTACGCCGCGCGAGCTGCACGGCTCGCGCGGCCATCACCCGAAGGCTTCTCCATGGCTTCCTCCCCGGGGCACGCGCCCGCCTCCCCCATCCACAGCGAAGTCGATTTCGGCGCGCCGGGCAAGCACACCGGCTACCTGCGCCTGCCGCACTCCGCGCATCGCTCCGCCTATGGCTGGCTGCCCATCCCGATCGCCTCGGTACGCAACGGCGAAGGCCCCGCCGTGCTGGTGATGGCAGGCAACCACGGCGACGAATACGAAGGCCAGATCCTGGTCTCGCGGCTGATCCGCGCGCTCACGCCGGAGATGGTGCAGGGCCAGGTGATCCTGCTGCCGATGGCCAACTATCCGGCCGCGCAAGCGGGCCTGCGCGCCTCGCCGCTGGACGGGGGAAACCTCAACCGCAGCTTCCCCGGCGATGCGCGCGGCACGCCGACGCAGGTCATCGCGGACTATATCGAGCGTTCGCTGCTCACGCGCGTGAGCCTGGCTATCGACCTGCACTCCGGCGGCAGTTCACTGCAATACCACGGCGCCACCTTGTTTGCCCAGGCTGCGCAAGACGCTGCCGCCAAGGCGCGACTGCTCGACGCGGTGCATGCCTTCGGCCTGCCGCACACCTTCATCAATGAGGTTCCCAACCCGGTCGGCTTGCTGGCGGCGGCGCGCCGCCAGGGCGTGCTGGCACTACTGACCGAACTCGGTGGCGCGGGCATGGTGGATGCCGTGGCCCTGCAAGATGCGTGGCAAGGCCTGCTGCATCTGCTCGGGCACCTTGGCGTTGTGCGCGGCCCGCTGGTGCCTGCCGCGGCGCCGCACACCACCCGCCTGCTGCGCGTGGACCGGGAGCGCCATTATGTTTACGCGCGGGAAGACGGCATCTTCGAGCCACTAGTGCAGCTTGGCGATCGCGTGGTCGCCGGCCAGCCTGCGGCGCTGCTGCATACGCCGCACAGCCTCGCGCGCGAGCCGGCGATCGCCCGCTTCCCGGCAAGCGGGCAGGTGATCTGCAAGCGCGTGCCCGCGCTCACGCAGCGCGGCGATTGCCTGTTCCAGCTGGCCGACGATTGACAAGCGCTTGCTCCGCACAAGGCGCGCATGCCGGCATCACGCCGTCGCTCTACACCTCACCAGTATGCATTCCCATGTCCAGGCTATCTGACTCACCACGCCGCGCCCTCCTTGCGCTAGTGCTCACCGCCCTGCTCGGCAGCGCCGCCGCCCACGCCGACCCCACGCTGGATCGCATCCACCAGCGCAATAAAGTCAGCATCGGCGTCATCGTCAACGGCACGGGCGGCTTCGGCTCGATCGATCCGGCCAGCGGCGAGATGATCGGCTTCAACCCGGATCTGGCCAGGCAGATCGCCAGGGACCTGGGCGTGCAAGCCGAACTGGTACCCGTGCTGCCAGCCAACCGCGTACAGTTCCTGCAGCAAGGCAAGGTGGACCTGCTGGTTGCCAGCATGCTGCTCACGCCAGAGCGTGCCACGCAGATGGATTACGCACCCACTCCGTACTATCGCAACGGCGGCACCGCGGTCTTTCTCAAGCGCAGCGGCATCAAGCGCTGGGAGGATCTGCGCGGCAAGCCGGTCTGCCTTTCGCAGGGCAGCAGCTATGCCAAGCCGCTGAGCGCGCAATACGGCGCCGAGCTCAAAGGCTTCAAAGGCATGTCCGAATCGCTGCTGGCGCTGCGCGGCGGCGCCTCATGCGTGGCAGCCGTGCATGAGAGCGTGACACTGAACACGCTGGTGGCGCGCGATCCGGAATGGCGCGACTACGCGGTGCTGCCCGACGAGGTCGATCCCGCCCCGCAGGTGGCCTGGGTGCGCAAGGGCGAGAAAGACACGGCGGCGGCGGTGGACCGCATCATCCAAGACCTGCACCGCTCCGGCCGGCTGATCGAACTGGAGAGCAAGGCCGATCTGCTGCCGCGCTCGCCGCTGCTGGCGCAATTGCACCGCAAGTTCAGCGGCAAGCCTTAGAGGCCGTTTCAAAGAGATTCTGGCGTCGTTGCGCGGCCTTGGCCGTACCGCTTGTACTGTCTGCGGCCGCGCGCCTTGCCAGAACCGCTTCGCTTCATGTTGAAACAGCCACTTTGGCAACGATCTACTTCAGGTATTTCCATACGCCATTCTGGATCTGGACCAGCACCGCGGCCCGCTTGTCGTAGCCAACATGGTCGGTCCGGGACATCGTCGTCACGCCTTGGGTCGTCACGACGCCGCTGGTGCTCTCCAGCGCGTCGCGCAGCGCAATGCGGAACGCCTCGGTGCCCGGTTTGCCCTTGCCAAGGGCGGCGGGAATCGCCGCGCGCAGCACCAGGCCCGCATCCCAGACATTAGCCGAGAAAATCGAGGCTGAGTTAGGGCCGTACGCGGCCTCGTAGCGCTTGACGAAATCCTGCGCCACGGGTCGCATCGGGCTGCCTGGCTCAAGCTGGTCCGCTACCAGCACCGGCCCAACCGCGAAGATTGCGCCCTCCGCATCCTTTCCGGCAACGCGCAGGAAGTCCCGGTTGGCGATGCCGTAGGTCTGGTAGACGCTTCCTTTGTACCCGCGCTCGGTGAGCGCCTTCTGTGGCAGGGCGCCGGGTGTGCCGGAAGCGGCGACAAGGACGGCGTCCGGCTTCGCGGCGATGATCTTCAGTGTCTGCGCAACGATGCTGGTGTCCGTGCGGACATAACGCTCCGTCGCCACAAGCTTGATGCCGGCCTTGTCCGCCAGCGGCTGGAGTGCGGACAGCCACGCGTCGCCATAGGCATCCGAGAAGCCCATGAATGCCAGCGTCTTCGTCCCGGCCTGTTGCATATGGTCAAGCGTGGCGCCGATCATCAGGTTCTCATTCTGGATCGCCTTGAATGCCCACCGTCGTTTCTCGTCCTGCGGCTCGACGATCTTGGCGCTGGCGGCCAGGCTCATCAACGGCACCTTGGTCTCGGCGGCAACGTCGACCAGCGCAATGGTGGACGGCGTGACCGAGGAGCCCATCACCACATCCACCTTGTGCTCATCCACCAGGCGGCGAAAGTTACGCACGCTGACGCTCGGATCCGAGGTGTCATCGAGGAGGATGAAGTTCAGCTTCTGCCCGGCGACCTCCTTTGGCAGAAGGTCGATCGCGCGCTTTGCCGGCATGCCGAGCGACGCCGCCGGACCGGTCAGCGACAGGGTGACGCCGACGTTGATATCGGCACGCGCGGGGGTTGCTGCCAGGCCGGCCATGGCGAGCACGGCAGCCAGTACTGAGCGAGTGGGATGGAACATGGTCTTGTCTCCTTGGATGATCGCGGCCATCTGGGTGGCGCGTGTTGTGGTGCTTTTTCCAGGCGGCGGGGCTGCGCGGCGTGCTCAGATATCCAGTTCCAGCTCGGGAGTCAGCGCCCGGGAAACGCAGATCATGATGGCGGTGTTGGCCTCGCGCTCTGCGTCGCTCAGCACGTAGTCCCTGTGGTCCGCGTTGCCGGACAGCAGGGGCACCTCGCAACTGCGGCACAGCCCCTCGCGGCAGGAAAACGGCAACGGCAAACCGTTGTGCTCAAGCGTTTCGAGAATGGTGGAACCGGCGGGCACGGTGAAACGGCCGCCGTGCCGGTGCAGGACAACCGTGAAAGCCTCGTCGGCATCGGCATCGGCGCTGGCCTGCTGCGGAGCCGCGCTGAAGCGCTCGAAGTGCGTGGCAGCGCGTGGCACACCTGCCGCCTCCGCCTTGGCAGCCACCGCATCCATCAGTGGCGAAGGCCCACAGCAATACACGTGACCGCCCTCGTGCAGCCCGCCAAGAAAAGAGGCAAGGTCCGCCAGCGCACCCTGGCTCTCGTCATCGACATGCAGTTGCACCCTTTCCCCGTAGCGCGACAGCGTATCCAGGTAAGCCGCGCGCTGGCGCGAGCGCATGCAGTAGAGCAGTTTCCACGGCCGGCCGTTGGCCTCGCACCAACGGATCATGCTGAGAATCGGCGTAATGCCGATGCCGCCGGCGATGAACAGATGCGCCGAGGCAGCCGCGTCGATGCCGAAGAGCGAACGCGGCGCGCTCACGGCGAGCGCGTCGCCCTCCTTGAGTCCTTCGTGGACATACTGCGAGCCCCCGCGCGACGACGGCGCGAGCCCCACGCCAAGGCAGTAGCGGTCGGTTTCCGCGGAGTCGTTGCACAGCGAGTATTGCCTGACGATATTGCCGGGAAGGTGCACATCGATGTGCGCGCCCGCGGTGAACGCCGGCAAGGCGCCGCCGCAGGGGCGCCGCAGCTCGATGCCGAGTATGCCCTCGGCCTCCGCGGTCACCCTGGATACGATCAGTTCGAGCATGCCGGGCTACCTCTGCGCGGACGCCGCCGCTTCCTCTTCGAGCTTCTGGTTCACCGCCCAACGGAATTGCGAAAGCGCGGCGTCGATGGAAAACGGCATCATCTTGAAGCTGGGCTCAAGCTCAAGGCTTCGCTGCTGCGCCGAGATGATCTCGCGGTCTTCGTCGAACGCGGTGACCACGCTTTGGTGAATCGACGCGGTGACTTCCGGCTTGTCGATGGCAAAGTTGTGCGGATGGGCGAAAAAGTAGTGCGTGGAGTTTTCTGTCTCGGGGGTGATGGCCTGGCAGCCACGGAATTCGGCGGCATCGACGCGCACGCCCGCCGGTGCGCCCGTGCCCGTGGGAGACATGCCGGAATCCATTAACAGGATGGCGGGGATCGTGAAGTTGTAGATATTCCAGCGATCGACCTTCCCCGGATAATCCTTGACGGCCTTGGCGAAGGCGGGCGCTTCGGTATTGATGGCCCAGCGCGTGATCCGCACGCCGCCATCGATACGCTCCACCTTGGGCCGCACCGCGGCATAGTCCTCGCTGCCGCCCAGGGTGGTGGGGTGAACGAACGGCAGGTGCGAGAAGTCCAGCAGGTTGTCGCAGATCAGCAGGTAATTCACGTCGTAGTGGATGTAGCCGTCCAGGCTGCGCCATTCCGGATGGTCCAGCCACTGCGTATCCGGGATCAGCGATGGATCGGCATTGTCCGGGTCTCCCATCCAGATCCACACCCAGCGGTGTTGCTCGACGATGGGGAACTTGCGCACCTTGGCCTGCGGCGGAATGCGCTCCTGCGCGGGCGCCTCGATGCATCTACCCGCGCTGTCGAACTTCAGGCCGTGATACATGCAGCGGATGCAATCGCCTTCCCTGCGGCCGACCGACAGCGGCGCGCCACGATGGCAACAGCGATCCTCCAGCGCGACGATGCTGCCGTCTTCCTTGCGGTACATCACGACAGGCACGCCGATGATGGTGCGGGAGAACATGCCTTCGCCAGGGATTTCCTTATCCCAGCCGGCTACATACCAGGTGTTTTTGATGAACATGCGGGGTTCCTTGGAGCGTTCACTTTGCGCCCGGCGCGCAGATTCAGGGCGCACGTTGCCATGCACGCATTGCTTGCAAGCGATGCGTGTCGCGGGCGTTAAAAAAAAGCGGGGAGTCAGGATGGCGGCAATGCGCCTAGCAGGCCGGGACGCAGGTGGCGTCGCGTGCGAGCGTGGGGTGTCATGTCTTGTCTCCAGTGCGGCGACCCATCTCCGGGGTCCTTGACTGCAGAATAGATTTGGAGGAAACATGCGTCAACGTCATCCACCTAATAGCGAGAATGTACGCCATGCATGCAGATGAGCTGGACCTCAACCTCCTTACGGTGTTCGATGCGATGCTGCGCGAGCGCAGCGTGACCAAGGCCGCGCAAGAGCTGGCCCTGACGCAAAGCGCGATGAGCCACGCGTTGAACCGGCTGCGCGCCTTCTTCGACGACCAGTTGTTCGTCAAGACACCAGCAGGCATGATGCCCACGCACAAGGCGCAGGAGCTGACCGAGGCCATTGTGGGCGTGATGGCCACTGTGCGGCAGCAAGTTCTATCGCAGTCCCGCTTCGATCCGCTAGCGGCACGGCGCACGTTCAACCTGTGCATGACCGACATGGGCGAGCTGGTCTTCCTGCCGCCGCTGATCAGCAGGCTGCGCCGCGAGGCACCGCACTGCAAGCTGCGCACGTTGCAGGTTCCACTACAGCAGATCGAGGGCATGCTCGGCACGGGCGAGGCCGACCTGGCTCTGGGATCGATTCGCGCCGCGCCGGAAGGCTTGTTCCAGCAGCGCTTGTTCATGCACTCGTTCGTGACCATCGTGAGCGCGCGCAACCAGGAGGTTGGCGACGCCCTGACGCTCGAGCAGTTCCAGCGCATGCCGCAGATTGTGGTCACGCTGTCCGGGCGCGCCAGCGCGGCGTATGACAGCGCGTTTGACGACCATGGCATCCAGCGCAATATCTACCTGTCGACGCCGCACTTCCTGGTAGTGCCGCTGCTGATGGAGCAGCAGCCGGACCTGATCGCCACGGTACCGCTGGAGCTCGCCAACGTCTTTGCCCGCTACGGCACGGTGCGCGTGATGCAGCCGCCGGTGGCACTGCCGGAATTCGCCATCAAGCAGCATTGGCATCCGCGTTTCCACCATGACCCGGCAATCATCTGGCTGCGCGAGCTGGTGAAGCGGACCTTCGAACACTATCCACGGGTCGACGATGGCGAGGATGAGGCGGCGGCGGCGGCGCCTGCGCCGCAACCCAAGCGGCCCCGGCGCGTGGCAAAAGGAAAGTAAGCGGCGGCTATCCGTTCGCGGCGGCTGCCTCTACCGGCTCCATCGGCTCCATCGGCTCCATCGCGCCGAACCGCCACGACAATCGCCGCGCCGCCTGCAACAGGGTCCCGGCCGTTGCGCTATCCGTACCGCTGTCGAAGCTGCCCGATGTGCCAATCAGGGCGATGACGAGCGCAATGCTGCCGGTGTGGTCGAACACGGCCGCCGCAAGAGTGTCGATGCCGGGCACGGGCCGGCTCAGCGCATTGTCGATCCGCTGCGCGCGGATTTGCGCCAGCCGGGCCGCGTACGCTGGCGCAAGCGCTTCGCCCGCGCCGCCGTCCGCTTCGACGACTTCCGATTTCCGTACACCTGCGAGCCGCAGCGCGTCCTGGCCCAGCAGGCCAATCAGCACAGGCTCCGGCAGGTGCGCCGCGAACAGCCGGCCGATCGCCGTATTGACCAGCGACAGCACAGTGCCGACCCGCAGGCTGACGTGCTGCGGCCGCGCGGCTTCCTCCAGGCGGACCACGGTCGGCCCCAGCGGGCCAAGCACTGCCATTGCCACGCTCAGGCTGGTCGCGCCCGCCAGTTCGATCACTTCCGGCTCGGCCTCGCGGGTTGGCGAGAGCCGCTGCAAGGCGATCAGCCCGAGTTCAAGGCCCAGCGAGCCGGACAGGAAATTGCCCGCCGCGTCGCGCGCCAGCAAGCCGATCTTCTGCAGGCTGACCAGATGCGGGAACGCTTTAGCGGGCGGCATGCCGGCCGCGCGTGCAAGGTCGCGCAAGGGCAGCGGCCGCCCGGCCGCGACCAGCGCGGCAAGCAACTGGCCGGTGTTGTCCAGCGACTGGATGCCGCGTTGCGGCTTGGCGGCTTCGCCCAGGATGTCGTCGATTGGCATGGGGGCGGGTGTCATTCGGCTTCGGTAGTGGCGGCGATCGCGTCACGGATGGCGGCGGCGGTGTCTAGCAATGCGACAGCCACGGGGCCGCGCCAGGCCACATCGATGGCGCCGGTCGATCCCACCACGGTCAGCGCCAGGCGCAGCCGCCCGCTGGCGTCCAGCACCGGCACGCACAGACTGCTGACGGCGGGGCTTGGCGCGTCGATGCTGCGCTCGATGCCGCGCTCGCGGATGGCGGCAAGATCCGCAGCGAACGCGGTGGCGTCCACGGCAGGCGTGTCGCCCGCGTGCTGTTGCGCCCAGATCGCCTGCCACTGGCCGGGCGGGAGAAACGCGCAGAACACGCGGCCGGTCGCCGTTGCCGACAGCGACATCACCGTGCCAACGTGCAGGTTCACGTGCAAGGGCGAGCCCGCGTGCGCATAGCGCACGATGGTGGGGCCCTGCGGGCCGTCGGCGCAGATCGCCACACTGAACCCGCACGAGCCAGCCAGCGCGGCCACCAGCGGCACCGCCGCCCGGTAGGCCGGATCGTGATCCAGATACAGCATGCCGAGCTGCAGCGCCAGCGGGCCTGGCTCGTAGCGCCCGGACAGGTGGTCGCGCTTGATCAGGCCAAGCCGCACCAGGCTGACCAGGTAAGTGTGTGCTTGCGCGGGCGCAATCTGCGCGCTGGCCGCAAGCTCGGCCAGGGCCATCGGCGCACGGACATCGGCCAGCGCGCGCAGGAAGCGGCCGCCGACTTCCACGCTCTGGATGCCGCGCTGCGCCTTCTCCTCGCCGCCGGCGTCCGCCATGTGGTCCTCGGATCGCGCTGATCGTGCTGATCGTGCTGATCGTGCTGGTCGTGGCATTCGGCCCCCGCTTGAAAACCCAGATAGTAATCGACCCGACGCCATCCACCTGGCGAGACCAAGGGTTTCCCCTCGGATTTCTGCGTCTTGCTTGTGCCTTACCCGCCTCGCCATGCAAGTTAGTCAAAAACAATACGATTTGTTATTGACTAATTTAACTGAGATTCCTAAGATGGCCTTACCCCGATACCGGTGCAGCTATAGAGTGAATACGGGGCGAGACAGTCCCCGCTATGCAGTGATCCGCTCCGGCGCCTGCTGTCTCGTCTTTTCCCCACGCAAGACAAAGAGATGAGGCAAGCATGAGCAAGGCATTCGCATCCCAGGCCGACCTGGAAGCCAAGAAAGTCACCTTCACCCAGCTCTCCGAGAACGCTTACGCGTACACCGCCGAGGGCGACCCCAACTCCGGCGTGATCATTGGCGACGACGGCGTGCTGATCGTCGACACCACCGCCACGCCCGCCATGGCGCAAGACCTGATCGCCAGGATCCGCTCGGTGACGGACAAGCCCATCAAGTATGTCGTGCTCTCGCACTACCACGCGGTGCGCGTGCTGGGTGCTTCGGCCTATTTCGCCGAAGGCGCGCAGCAGATCATCGCCAGCCGCGGCACCTACGAGATGATCGTGGAGCGCGGCGAGGCCGACATGAAGTCGGAGATCGAACGCTTCCCGCGCCTGTTCGCCGGCGTGGAAACCGTGCCGGGCCTGACCTGGCCGACGCTGGTGTTCGAGAAAGAAATCACCCTGTACCTCGGCAAGCTCGAAGTGCGCATCGCCCATCTGGGCTCGGGCCACACCAAGGGCGATACCGTGGTCTGGCTGCCGTCGCAGAAGGTGCTGTTCTCCGGCGACCTGGTGGAGTACGACGCGGCCTGCTACTGCGGCGACGCGCAACTCGAGCAATGGCCCGCCACGCTCGACGCCCTGCAGGCGCTGGGCGCCGAGAAGCTCGTCCCCGGCCGCGGCCCGGCCCTGACCAATCCGCAAGAGGTCAAGAAGGGCATCGAGTACACCAAGGATTTCGTCACCACGCTGTTCCAGGCTGGCAAGCAAGCCGTGGTGGACCGCCTGGACCTGAAGAGCGCGATGGCCCATACGCGCAAATCGATGGACCCGAAATTCGGCCACGTCTTCATTTACGAGCACTGCCTGCCGTTCGACGTGTCGCGCGCCTTCGATGAGGCCAGCGGCATCCAGCATCCGCGCATCTGGACCGCGCAGCGCGACAAGGAAATGTGGGCCGCGCTGCAAAACTGAAGGCCAATCGCCGCATAGATGGAATGGCCGTACAGAGTGGATGGAGACACAAGCATGAGCAACGATTACCAGAACCAGTCATTTGAGTACCAGCCCTGCCCCGAGCAAAGGCAGGCGCAAGCAGGCAAGCCGCACCCGGTGATCGTCGTCGGCGCCGGGCCCGTCGGCCTGGCCACCGCGATCGACCTGGCCCAGCACGGCGTGCCGGTCGTGCTGGTGGACGATGACTGCACGCTGTCGAGCGGATCCCGCGCGATCTGCTTTGCCAAGCGCACGCTGGATGTCTTCGACCGGCTCGGCTGCGGCGAACCCATGGTGGACAAGGGCGTGCGCTGGCACGTCGGCAAGGTCTTCGTGCGCGACGAGCAGGTCTACACCTTCGACCTGCTGCCGGAGGCCGGCCATCAACGGCCGGCCTTCATCAACCTGCAGCAGTATTACGTCGAAGGCTTCCTGCTCGACCGCGCGCGCCAGTTGCCGAACCTGGAGATCCGCTGGAAGCATAAGGTGACGGGCATCGATCAGCGTCACGCCGGCACGCCGGACGCGACCGTGGTGCTGACCGTCGACACGCCGGACGGCCCCTATGCGCTCACCGGACGCTACGTGGTGGCGGCAGATGGCTCGCGCAGCCCGCTGCGCAACCTGCTGGGCCTGGACAGCAAGGGCCGCACGTTCAAGGATCGCTTCCTGATCGCTGACGTGAAGATGGAAGCCGAATTCCCCACGGAGCGCTGGTTCTGGTTCGACCCGCCTTTCCATCCGAACCAGTCGGTGCTGCTGCACCGCCAGCCCGACAATGTCTGGCGCATCGACTTCCAGCTCGGCTGGGACGCCGATCCCGTGCTGGAGAAAACGCCGGAGCGCGTGATTCCGCGCGTGCAGGCGCTGCTCGGGCCGGACGCGAAGTTCGAGCTGGAATGGGTCAGCGTCTATACCTTCTCCTGCCTGCGCATGGACAGCTTCCGCCATGGCAACGTGCTGTTTGCCGGCGACTCCGCGCATGGCGTCTCGCCATTCGGCGCGCGCGGCGCCAACAGCGGCGTGCAGGACGCGGAGAACCTTGCGTGGAAGCTGGCGTACGTGATCCAGGGCCGCGCGCCGGACAGCCTGCTCGACACCTACGCGAGCGAGCGCGAATACGCCGCCGACGAGAACATCCGCAACTCGACGCGCTCGACGGATTTCATCACGCCGAAGAGTGCGGTCAGCAAGGTGTTTCGCGATGCCGTGCTGGCACTTTCGAAGAAGCATGCGTTCGCCCGGCAGCTGGTGAATAGCGGGCGGCTGTCATTGCCATCGGTGCTGCGCGATTCGACGCTCAATACGCCTGACACCGGCGACTTTGCCGGCACCATGGAGCCGGGCACGGCCTGCGTGGATGCACCGGTCCGCGGTAGGCAAGGCCAAGGATGGCTGCTGGCGCAACTAGGCGGGCAATTCACCGCGTTGCTGTTCGGCACACCCGACGCCGACAGCCTGGCCGCCTTGCAACGGCTGCAGCAAGGCACGCTGCCGCTCAGGCTGGTTGTGGTCAGTGCGGATGCACCGTCCGCAGCATCGCCCGGCATATCGGTGTGGCATGACGCCGAGGGACTCGCGGCACAGCGCTACGACGCGCGGCCCGGCACGCTGTACCTGATCCGCCCCGACCAGCATGTCTGCGCGCGCTGGCGGCAGGTCGACATCGCCGCCGTCCAGCAGGCCATGTCACGCGCGACCGGTAACGCGCAGGGCACGCTAGCCCGCGCTCCGGCAGCGAAGGCGGCCGCCCCGATGCCCGCATGAATCCCACTGGGACATTCCGAGTCAGAGAGACAGCAATGGCACTCAACACCCAACCCAACCTGGCGCGCGCCGACGACTTCTACGAAGCCCTGATCGACATGCATCGCAATCTCGACGACGGCCAGAGCCAGGCGGCCAATGCGCAACTGATCCTGTTGCTCGCCAATCATATCGGCGACCACGACACGCTCGCCGCCGCCCTGCAGCTCGCGCGGCAGGGCGCGGGCGAGGAGATCAGCGCGCAAGCCTGATTGCAGCGGGCGCGGCCCGCTGCCCGCTTCCACTCATTGCCAATACGCGCCAGACGTCGGCATCCAGGGCCCAGCCGGGCCCGCGTTCCCGGAGACAATCCATGACCTATCCCTCTGCAGGGGCCATTGCGCCCCCGGCTTGTGCTGCCCGCGACGAAGACGCGCTCTATCGAAAGATCTGGCTGCGCATCATTCCTTTCCTCTTTGTCTGCTACGTCATCTCCTTCCTGGACCGCATCAATATCGGCTTTGCCCAGTTGCAGATGAAGCAGGACCTGGGCTTCAGCGATGCGATGTACGGGCTGGGCGCCGCAGTGTTCTACCTGGGCTACGTGCTGTGCGAGGTGCCTAGCAACATGCTGCTGGCCCGCTTTGGCGCCCGCAGCACCTTCACCCGCATCATGTTGCTGTGGGGCCTGGCATCGGTCGGCATGATGTGGGTGTCAACGCCCACGCACTTCTATACGCTGCGCTTCCTGCTGGGCGTGTTCGAAGCCGGCTTCTTCCCCGGCATCGTGCTCTACCTGACATACTGGTTCCCGGCGCGGCGGCGCGCGGCCGTGATGGCCATCTTCTTCGCGGGCGTTGCCGTGGCCGGCGTGCTGGGCGGGCTGGTGTCGGGCTGGATCATGCGCGACATGGCCGGCGTGCTCGGCCTCTATGGCTGGAAGTGGATGTTTGCCATCGAGGGTGCGCCCGCCATCGTGCTCGGGCTCGCCGCCTCGGTGTTCCTGGTCGATGGCCCGCAGCAGGCGCGCTGGCTCACTGACCCGGAGAAGGCATTGCTCGCCGCGCATAACGGGCCAGCCGGACAAGCCACGCGCGCGCACTCGTTTGGCGCGCTCATCGAGGCGTTGCACAACCCGCGCATCTACCTCTTTGCCTTCATTTACTTCGCGCTGACCTGCGGCTCGCTGACGCTGAGTTTCTGGATGCCCCTGATGATCCGGGACTTCGGCATCACCGATGTGATGTCCATCAGTCTTTACTCCGTCATCCCGAACGCCGTCGGCGCCGTCGGCCTGATCCTGATTGCCCGCCACTCCGACCGGCACGGCGAACGGCATCGCCCTTTCGTAGCCTGCACGGGAGGCGGCGCGCTGGCACTGGCGCTGCTGACCCTGCACCTGCCCAGCTTCGCGGCGATGCTCGCGTTGCTGTGCGCCGCGTGCGTGCTGATCTTTGCCGCGCTACCGATCTTCTGGTCCTTGCCGCCAAGCCACCTGCCAGCCCACACCGCCGCCACCGGCATTGCCTTTATCAGCAGCATCGGCATTACCAGCGGCATCGTCAGCCCGTGGGTGATCGGGCAGATCAAGACGCACACAGGCAGCATGGACAACGCGCTGTACCTGCTCGCGGGGTTGCTGCTGGCCAGCGGCGTCGCCATGTGGGTGGGCGTGCCGAAGGCCGAGCCACGGCACTGATTGCCGGCCAGCGGCTGGCCAGCATTAGCCCGGGGGCCGGTTGGCCCCCGGGGCGCCCATCTTTTTGGGGTTTCGACTAAACTTGCCCCCCATCTTGTCGATATGAGGGGCGTACTGGCGCTTTCCTAAGCGCGCTCGCTTGGCGCGTGCGCGCCGGGCGGCCTCCAGGTAGTTCCAAGTCAATATCCAGAAAGGTCTTCCATGCACGCCGGTAGCTACAACAGTTTGCTTGTGCTGTTCTCACTGCTTGTGGCGATGCTGGCCTCCTACACTGCCCTGGACATGGCCGGGCGCATTGCCACCGCGCAAGGGCGCGCGGCCCACTGGTGGCTGGCGGGCGGCGCCTGCGCCATGGGCACCGGCATCTGGTCGATGCACTTCATCGCCATGCTGGCGTTCCACCTGCCGATTCCGCTGGGCTACGACCTGCCCATCACCGTAGCCTCGCTGCTGATCGCCATCGCGTCATCCGCGCTCGCGCTCTGGCTGGTGGGCCGGGAAACCTTGCCGTGGCGGCGCCTGGCAGGCGGCGCCTTGTTGATCGGCAGCGGCGTTGCCGGCATGCACTACACCGGCATGGCTGCACTGCGCATGGTGCCGGGCATCCACTACATCCCATCGTTGTTCGTCCTGTCCGTGGTCATTGCGGTCGCGGCATCGGGCACGGCGCTGTGGATCGCGTTCAACCTGCGGCGCGAGTCCGTCTGGGTGCGGCCCTTGCGGGCGGGCGCATCGGTGGTGATGGGCTTTGCCATCGCCGGGATGCACTACACCGGCATGGCGGCTGCGGAATTTCCGATCGGCGCCGTCTGCGGCGCGGCGCGCGACGGCATGGACACCGGCTGGCTGGCCGTGGTGATCATCATCGTCACGCTGGCCGTACTGGCGATTGCCCTGATCACCTCGGTGCTCGACATGCGCCTGGAAGCCCGCACCTCCATGCTGGCCATCTCGCTCGCCGAAGCCAACCAGGAGCTGACCTACCTGGCGCTGCACGACAACCTCACCAAGCTCCCCAACCGCGTGCTGCTGGAAGACCGGCTCGAGCAGGCCATCCAGGGGGCCACGCGGGAGAAGAGCCGCTTCGCCCTGATGTTCATGGACCTGGACGGCTTCAAGGCGGTCAACGACGCCTACGGCCATCCCATTGGTGATCAGTTGCTGGTGGAAGTCGCGCGGCGCATCGGCGCCAATGTCCGCTCGCAAGACACCATCGCACGGCTGGGCGGCGACGAGTTCGTGCTGCTGGCCAGCGTCAGCGAGCCGGCGGATGCCGCCACCCTTGCCGAGAAGGTGCTGAGCGCCATCCGCGAGCCCTTCCAGGTAGCCGGCCGCGAGTTGCGCGTCTCCACCAGCATCGGCATTGCCATGTACCCTGGCGATGGCGAACTCCAGCACGACTTGCTGACCAACGCCGACGCGGCGATGTATCACGCCAAAGCGCTGGGCCGCAACACCATCTGCTTCTTCGAAGCATCGATGAACGCCAACGTGCACGAGCAGCTTCAACTGGTGCAGGACATGCGCATGGCGCTGGAGCGCCGTGAGCTGATCCTGCAGTACCAGCCCAAGCTCACCGCCCCCAACGGCCCGATAGTCGGCGTGGAAGCCCTGGTGCGCTGGGTGCATCCCACGCGTGGCCTGATCGCCCCGGACCAGTTCATCCCCCTCGCGGAAAAAACCGGCCTGATCGTGCCGATCGGGGACTGGATCCTGGACGAAGCCTGCCGGCAGATGCGGGCGTGGCGCAACGAGGGCCGCCCCGAGTGGACCATGGCGGTCAATCTCTCGGCGCTGCAGTTCCGGCACGCCAGCCTGATCGCGACCGTGCGCGACACCCTGGCCCGGCATGCGCTGGAGCCGTGCTGCCTGACGCTGGAGGTCACCGAATCCACCGCCATGCGCGACGCGGACGCCAGCCTGCAGATCCTGCAGCAGCTCCACGACATGGGCGTGCGCATCTCGATCGACGACTTCGGTACCGGCTACTCGAGCCTGCTGTATCTCAAGCGGCTGCCTGCGAGCGAGCTGAAGATCGATCGCGGGTTCATCCGGGACCTGTCACGCGATACCGAGGATGCGGCGATTGTCTCGGCCATTGTGGCGCTGGGGCGCACGCTGAATTTGAATATCGTTGCGGAAGGGGTCGAAACGGCGAAGCAGCAGGAGTTCCTGACGCGGCTTGGATGCAATTCGCTGCAAGGATTCCTGCTCGGACGACCGATGTCCGCGGAGAACCTGATTGAATCGCTGTCCAACGACAGTCTGCTATCGGATGCCAGATGAAGAAGGCTCCATAAGGTCATTCAATGACGCGGGGTATCTCACGCCGCATTATGACTAGCCAAATACTTGACCAACCCCTCAATCCCCCCCTTAGCCACAATATCCGCAAACTGCTTGCGATAAACCTCAATCAGCCAAGCCCCGCTCATATTGATATCGTAAATCGACCACCCCGCCGCGCCCTTCTGCAGCCGATAATCGATCTGCACCACATCCCCGTTGTTCAGCACGCTGGTCTCCACCACCACATCCTTTCCCGCGGTCCGCGGCGCCTTGTAGCGAAACTTCAGCGTCTGCTCGCGCACTTGTGAAAGGGACAAGGCGTAGCTGCGCACCAGCAGTGTCTGGAATTGCTCGTAAAGCTGCTTCTGCTGCTCAGGTGTGGCACTGCGCCAGGCGCTGCCGACCGCAAGCCGGGTAGTGCGCTGGAAGTCGGTATAAGGCAGGAACTGCCGGCGCACCACGGCCGTGATCTTGTCCAGATCGCCGTTGCGGGTGTCGGGGTTGGCCTGGATGGTGGTGAGTACGCCTTCGACGGCGGCGCGGACCATGCGGTCCGGTGAGGAGCGGTCAACGCTCACGGCTGCGGGACTCTCGCCAGGTGTCGCTGCCGGCGCGGTGATAGGCAAGGATGCGCCAAGGACAAAGGCAAAGCCGGCGGAAACCGTGAGCACGGCGGCGTTGCATCCCGTACGGGCAAAGCGAAGGCGCAAACGGCGAGGCATCGCAATGATCCTCCACGAACAAGATGCGCTCGCCCGGGGCCCGGGGTACCCGCATCTCTTGCCTAATGCTAGTGCTTTGCCGCCAAAAATAAAATGACGAAAACGACAGTGGCCGGCACGCACCGCGCACCGGCCAACAGGCAATTACTGCGTCAGCGCCTTGAAACCCTGCAGCAAGCGCTCGATGTCATCCATCTGGATATTGCCCATCGTGGAAATGCGGAACAACTCGGCCGACAGCCCGCCCTGCCCCGCATAGATGACAAACCCGCGTTCCTTCAGGCCGTCGTGCAGCTGGGGATACGACAAACCGGCCGGCAAGCGGTAGGCCCGCAGCACCACCGAAGACTGGTCCGACGGCCACAGGGCCGGCATGCCCAGGGCCTCAAGCCCGGCACGCGCGCGTTCCGCAAGGGCCGCATAGCGCGCATGGCGGGCGCGCCAGCCACCCTCCTCTGCCAGTTCGCGCAGCGCTTCCACCAGTGCGTAATAGGCATGCACCGACGGCGTGAACGGTGTATTGCGCTGGTCCTGCAAGCGCGCGAGCCGTCCCAGGTCCAGGTAGTACGTCCGGCTGGCGGCTTGCTCCAGCGCGCTGCGCCGCACAATGACGAACGATGCGCCCGGCACGCCATGCAGGCACTTGTTGGCCGTGGCCGCCACCGCGGCAATGCTGCCGCCGAAATCGATCGCCTCGGCGCCGAAGCTGCTCACGCCATCCACCAGCAGGCGCACATCCCGCGCGCGGCACAGTGCGTCCAGTGCCCGGAGATCATTCAGGCGGCCGGTGGTGGTTTCATGATGGATCACCGCCACGTGCGTGATCGCGCGGTCGGCGTCGAGCGCGGCGGCAATGCGGGCAAGATCGGGCGCCTGCATCCAGTCGTGCGCAACGACCTCATGGGCGATGCGGTACTGCGTGGCGATCTGCGTGATGCGCTCGCCGTACACGCCGTTCTGGACGATCAGCAGCTTGCCTTGCTCGGGCACCAGCGCGGCGATCATGCTCTCCACGGCCGCCGTGCCGGAGCCGGTCATCAGGACCGCGGCCCACTCGGCGGGATCCAGTTCGTAGATGTCCAGCAGGCGTGCGCGGGCTTCGTCCTGCAGGTCGAAGAACTCGCTTTCGCGGTGGCACAGGTCGGGCTGCAGCAAGCTTTGGCGAACACGTTCCGACAGGGTAACGGGGCCCGGATTGAGTAGCAGCATTTACTTCCCTCCTTGGTCGGCACCGATGTGTCGCGCCAGGCGCGTCTTCACATCGACCGGGGTAATGGTCGGGCGCGGCAAGCCATCCGGCGTGCCGGCGCTGATCGTCAGCGCGACAAAGCGCGGGCCGGCGGCGCTCGCAGGCGCGGCCGTGAGCGTCTGGTCGAGCAGGTCGAGCTGGTCGCCTTCGGCCGCCGACGCATAGCCGCAGGCGGACGCCACGCCAGCAAACGAGACATGATGCGAGACGGTCGCCTGTCCGCCGGTGGAGTCATGGGCGCCGTTGTCGAGCAGCACATGCGTGAGGTTGCCCGGGCCATAGGCGCCGAGCGTGGCGAACACGCCCATGCGCATGAGCGCCGCGCCGTCGCCGTCCACGGCGACCACGTTGAGGTCCGGACGCGCGAGCGCAAGGCCCAGCGCGAAGGGCGTGAGGCAGCCCATCGAACCCACCATGTAGAGCTGGTTGGCGCGGTCGTCGAGCGCATACAGCTCACGCCCGCAGAAGCCGGTCGATGCCAGCACCACGGTATTGTCCATCGGCGTATGCGCGATCACGCGTTGCAGCGCGTCGCGGCGCGTAGGCAGGCCATCGCGCGAAGCACCCTGCCCCCCCGACTGCGGCGTGCACTTCGGGCGCGGGATGGGCCGCTCCTGCTGCTTCAGCGCATACGGCGCGACGCTGCCCTTTTGCATCACCAGCGCGTACGGACGGCCGGTGGCATCCATATGCGCCACCGCGCGATCCAGCGCCGGGCCAACCTCGGCCGGGTCGGTCGGAAAGGTTTCCCACGGGATTTCCATGGTGTCGAGCATCGTCGGGGTGACCGGGCCCATCAGCGCGTGCTGCGGTTCGTCAGCCACGCCCGGCTGCCCGCGCCAGGTCACGATCAGCAACTGCGGCAGGCGAAACGTCCACGTGAGCGAGGTCAACGGGCTGACCGCATTGCCCAGGCCGGAGTTCTGCATCATGGTGACGCCACGGCGGCCACCCTGCGCGCCAAGCGTCACGCCGGCGATCAGCGCCACCGCATCGCCTTCGTTTGCCGCTGACACGTAGTGCAGCGACGGATCCTGCATCACGTAGTTGATGAACGGCGTGAGATACGAGCAGGGCACCCCGGCATACCAGTCGAAGCCGCGCACGCGCGCGGCCTCGACAAACTGTGCCGCTTCGATCATCGGGCTTCCTCTGCGTCCGTGCCGCCGACTGCGAACGGGGTCTGCGTATGCGCGAAATCGCCCGCGCGGCGGAAGTCGTCGAGGTCGTTCACGCCGCGCCAGTGGCCATGCACATACTTCACTTCGATCTCTTCGCCGGCTTCGACCAGCGCGTTGAGCAGCGCGGGCATGTCCAGCGTGTTGAAGTCGTCGCGCTTGCGCAGTTCGGCCATCAGCTTCTGCAGGCGCACGCGGCCCTCGCCGCGCACGTTCAGCAGGCCGATCCAGCGGCCGTGCGGCGCCTGGGCCTGGGCGGCGCCCGGCTCCTGGCCCTTGCTCGACACATGGCGCAGCAGGATCTTCTGGCCGAACAGGTCGCGGTCGTCGGGCGCGGAGCAATAGGCGAAATCGCGCACGCTCTGGTTCGACTCCGTGGTCAGCGACGAGTCCACCACCACGCTGAACAGCGCGTCGCTCTCCAGCAGGTCGCGCAGGATATAGCTGCGGAACAGCAGGTCGCCATAGGCGATCACGGCATCCGTCTGCAAGCCGTCGACGGCGCATGCCAGCGAGGCCAGCTCGCCGGTCTGGGCGTACTGCTCGTTGACCACCAGCTTGATGCCGGCCGTGTCGATGGCCTTGGCCTGGTAGCCGCCCACCACGGTGATGTCGTTGATCGACTGCTTCTTGAACGCGTCCACCAGCCAGCGCAGCAGCGGCTTGCCGGCCACGGGCAGCATGACCTTGGGACGGTCCTCGGTGAGGGGCTCCAGGCCGGTGCCGCGGCCAGCCGCCAGCACCACCGCCGCGCCCGGCGCTTGCGAGCCGGACAGGTAGATCTTCTCGGCGGTCGAGTATTCGTCGGCGTCCTGCAGGCGGAAGATCTCGTTGACGGTGGCGATGCGGTCTTCCACGTTGACCAGCGTCTCGCTGTCGTGGATTTCCTTGGCCACGGCCTGCATCGAGGATGCCGCCACGCGGATCAGGTGGTTGGCCCAGATCACCACGCTGATGCCGGCCTTGCGGAAGGCTTCGGTCGGGGTGCTGTAGTACTTGGTCGGCACGATCACCAGCGGGCCTCGGCCCGCCCACTCGCGCGCGAACTGCAGGATCTCGTCCGGGCGCGAGAGCTTGCTGTGGATCAGGATGGCGTCGGCGCCGGCCTGGCGATAGGCCTCGGCGCGGCGCAGGGCTTCGTCCATGCCCCAGCCTGCGATCAGGGCTTCCACGCGGGCGACGATGGAGAAGTTGTCGTCCGACTGCGAATCCTTGCCGGCCTTGATCTTGCCGCAGAACTCATCGATCTCGGCCAGCGGCTGGCGCTCGCCGTCGATGAAGCTGTTGGTCTTGGGAAACTGCTTGTCCTCGATGCACACGCCGGCAATGCCGCGCTGCTCGAGCTTGCGCACCAGGCGGCGCACATTGTTGAAGTTGCCGTAGCCGGTGTCGCCGTCCAGCAGGATCGGCAGGTCGCTGGCGTCGGCCATGAACTCCAGCGTGTCGACCACCTGGGTCCAGCTGGCTTCGTTGTTGTCGCGCACGCCGTACTGGGCGGAGATCGCCAGGCCCGAACCCCAGATGGCCTTGAAACCGGCCTCGCGCACGATGCGCGCGGACAGCCCGTTATGGGCTTCCATCATGAATTCCAGCTCGTTGCCGACAATCATCTGGCGCAGCCGGGCGCTGCGCGAGGCAGTCGAGAAAATCGGGTCAATCGCGTTCACTGTGCTACTCCCACAATCGGCTGAAGTTCGGGCAGGACTTCGTCGCGCGCGCGCGCCACGTCGTTCGGGAAATCGATCTCGATCCACGGTGCGCCGCTCACATCGGCGACATCGAATACGTGGCCGCCTTCGAGCAGCAGGTCGCGCACCGCTTCTTCGTGCGGCATGTTCGAGCGGCCGCTGTCGACATAGCCCTGGACGATCTGCGCCAGGCGGCGCGCGGTTTGCTCTTGAAAGCGGAAGAAACCGACCGACTCGCCAATGGTGTCGTACTCCAGGCCAACCGCGAGCTGCTTGCGCAGCTCCACCGGCACACCGTCCTTCAGGCACAGCTTGACGGGTTCGTCGCCGGCTTCGAAATCGCGGTCGATCAAGAGGCGGTTGGTGGTGGTGCCCGCCACCAGCGCGCTGAGGATGCGCTCGTCGTAGAGCACGTCCGCATCCATCAGCAGCACGTCGCCACCGCGCGTGAGCGCATCGGCCACCGTGTGCACGGTCAGCACGCTGCCCAGGTCGTAACGCGGGTTCAGCACGATCTCCGGATAGGGGTCGCGCCCCAGCCGCACCAGTTCGGCCTCGACGTGTTCCGGCTGAAAGCCCAGCGCCAGCACGATCTCGTCCACCCCGGCCGCGTCGAGCATGCGCAGATGCCGCTCCAGCAGGGTGATGCCCTCAAAACGCAGCAGGCACTTGGGGAATTGCGCCCCGGGTTGTTGCTGAAGTCGCAGGCCTAGGCCCGCGGCAAGGATGATTGCTCGCATTCGTTCTCCGCACCCATGCAAATTGCCATCGATCAATCGGCGGCCTGCTGCACACCTGCTGCACGCCGCCGTTGGAATTTTCGTTCACTCAAATGTAAATACAGCAGCCCCGGCGCGCCGAGCCCGATCTCGCGGGCGCGCTTTGCCAGGGACAGTGCCAGCGCCGCATCGGGCGGCAGGCCGACGATGGGCGCCAGCAGCAGGTAGCCGCCTTCCTGCGCGCCCAGCGAGCCGGGAATGGCAAACGCCGCGCCACGGATAGCCTGCCCCACGCTCTCCAGCAGCAAGGCGTCGAGCCAGCTGACGGGATGCCCGAGGAAATGCAGGGCCAGCCAGACCTCGCCCGTGCCGACCAGCCAGCCCACCAGGCTCAGCGCGAAGGTGGACGCCACCTTGCGGCGGTCGCGGTACATGCCTTGCACGGCCGCGTCCACGGCATCGGCGCGCATGGTCAACCCCGACCAGTCGCGCTTGCCGAATACCTTCGACAGCAGGCGCAGCACCCGGCCGAACAGGCCACGCTTCTGCACCACGTAGAAGCCCGCTATGCACAGCGCAAGCACGGCGGTAGCGACCAGGGTCGGCGTGCGCAGGTCCGCAAGCGCGTCGTGGCCGCCATACAGGCCAAACAGCGCCAGGCCGATAAAGGCGAACACCATCTGCGCCAGCGCCTGCATGGTGGTGCTCACCGTGATGGCCGCGGCGGCGTCGCGCATGCGCGTGCCGCGCTGCGCCAGGTAGCGCACCATCAGGACCGGGCCGCCGATCTGCCCCGCCGGCAGCAGGCTGTTGACGGACTCGCCGGCCCAGCGCGCCAGCAGCGCGTCGCGCATGGTGCCGTGGCCGGCCCGGCGGTCGAACAACACGTAGATGGCGCCGGCGTCCAGCACCAGCGGCAGCAGGTGGAACGCGGCGACCAGCACCAGGCCCCAGCCGGCCGACATGAACGTCGACGCGACGGAGCCGAATCCCTGCCAGGCGAGCAGCGCGACAAAGAGCGCCGCGCCGATCGACAGGAAAAGCATGGCAGCACGGGTCATGGGCGGGGCTTCTGGCCCGGCACCAGTCTCTTGAACACTTGCCGGAAGCCGAAATAGGCGACCGCATCCTTCATATTGGAGATGAAGCGCAGCCACGGACGCATGCCCGGATCGGTCACGTATTCGAACGTCAGCGACACGCGCATTTCGTTGGCGCCGGCCGGCGTGATGCGGTGGCGCAGCTTGTCGCCATCGAAGAACACCAGCCCGCCGGGCGTGGTCTGCACCGAGCCGGGCTCATCGGGCACTTGCGCGTCGCGCGTGTGCAGTTCGTAGTCCAGGCGGCATGACGATTCCTCGATCACGCCCAGCAGCAGCGTGTAGCGGCGGCCGTCGTAATAAGAGGTGTCGTAGTGCCAGCCAATGTGGTCACCCTGGCGCGTGTAGTAATACAGCGCGTAGGCATGGGGATCGGAGTCGGGGGAGAGCAGCAGCTTCTCGCCGCACATCTGCTCCAGCCAGCCGATCAGCGCCTTCGACCGGTACAGCTCGGCGATAAACGGCGCGAGCTCGTCGATGGTGTGCCGGCTGACACTGCCGCCCTGCTTGTGGCCGGGCAGGTAATTGCGGTTGATCTGCGGCACCAGCGCGCGGGCGCTGGCCACCAGTTGCGCGGTGACTTCCGGCGCCAGGAAATCCTCCAGGTGCAGGAAAGCGCCCTGGCGCACGAAATCGGCGCGCAGCTGCTTGCTGTCGAGCCGGGCGGTGCGCTCGGCCACGCAGGCATCGGGGTTGGGCAGCATGGCGCCGGGGGCGGGTTCCGCGGCCGGCCTTTGGCGGGAGGGAACTGAAGCGGGGGACGGGTCGTCCAGCGTGATGTCGTTGGCTTGCTCGCTCATCGGGTTTCTCAGATCTCCGTCGAAGCCGTGGCCGGCAGGGGCCGCCGCATCACACGCCAGTAATCGATGATGACCCAGGACGCGAACAGGGGAGCGCCGATCGACGCCGCCATCAGGAAGGGCGCGATGCCGCTGGTCAGCGTAACGAGCGGAAGCAGGTAAAGCACGTCTTCTGTCTCGAAACCGCCGGCAGAGGCTTGCTTCGTCCCGCTTTTCCCCACACGCGACTCGATCCGCATGCGCAGGAAGAAGATCAGCGCCACCGCCACGCCTGCCAGCGTGCCTTGCAGCACCGGCGACATCGTATCTGCCGCGGCCTGCCCGGAAATGGCTGCGCCCATGCCCACGAAGAGCAGGACGGTAATCAGCGCATCGCTCGCCAGGTCATAAAAATGGCCTATCTTGCTCGATTTACCGCTAATTCTCGCCAACTCTCCGTCAGTGTGGTCAACGAAGTTGGACACCACGATCAGGAGCGCACCGGCGTTGGTCCACGCGAAACCGCCCTGCATCAGGCACGCTACCCCGGCAAGGCCGATCACGAGCCGCAGGGTGGTCAAGTGGTTCGGAGTGATCCAGGAGTCCTTGAGCGGGCGGACAAGCGCGCGCGCCAGACGGGCGTCCCAGGTACGCGGAGCGGGAGGCTCGCCACGAGAATTCTTTGGATTTTTGTTCATCTGGAAAAAGGTCCACCGGCAGGAAAGCTGCCGCACGGCTCGCATACTAGCGCTGGTTTGCGCACCTTGCATTGCGCGGGCGCAACGCCGAAAGGCCGGCCGGGCCGCTTTTGGGGGCATACGCCAGTCAAACCGCTATGTTAAGCGATGTGACCCGCAACGGTAAGCGCGCATGCACGGCGGCGACCTGGAAGTGGCCTCCACGCCGTCGCAGACGCGTTTTACCTTCCGCATACCGGCAGGCCGAACCTGGCGCAGGGGAGCCCGGGGTTGCGGCGGTCAGCGTCGCGTCGGGCCCGGCCCGGTCAGGGCTGGCTACCTTCGCTGGCCCGTGCCCTGGCATCGTCTTGCGTGAAGGATGGCGCCGCCGCGGCTGGCGGCGCGCTGGCCGGCACCTGCGCCGGCGCACTGGCCGGTGCCACATCGACGGCGCCTTGCTCAACGGCCGGGCTGCTCACGCCCGGCAACGCGGGCGGCACCGCCGATGCCGCCACGCTGGTGTCTGGCTCGGCAGCCGCCGCCGGCTCCGGTGCGGGGCGCGCGGCCCGCTTGGGCGCGGGCGGGGCTTCCGGCTTGGCCGCCGGCCCGAACCACCGCTGGTACCAGCCGCGTATCGTCCAGCCCAAGGCTTCAAAGAGGCCAGTCTCCTTTTGCTCCACGAAGCGGACGTTCGCATCGATCATGCGGGACCGGAGCGAACGCTGGAAAAAGTCGCCCACCATCGGCAGCGCGCTGTGCGCGCCCTGGCCCCAGTAGTCGCTGCGCAGCGTCACCCGGCTGTCGTTGAACCCGACCCAGGCGCCGGCAACCAGTTGCGGATGCATCAGGATGAACCAGCCATCGGCGTTGTCCTGCGTGGTGCCGGTCTTGCCGGCGACGTCCGCGCGAATGCCGAAGCGCGTGCGAATGCTCGCGCCGGTGCCGCGGTCGATCACGCCGCGCATCACGCCGAGCAGCGTCTGCACGGTGGCAACCGGCAGTGCCTGCTCGGGTGACGCGGGACGGAACGTCTCCAGCACCTCGCCCTTGCGGTCTTCGATGCGCGATACCATCACCGGCTCCAGGTAGGCGCCCTGATTGGCGATGGTGCCGTAGGCGCTGACCATTTCCTTCAAGGTGACCGGGCTGGTGCCCAGCGCCAGCGAGGGCACGGGATCGAGCCGGCTTTGCCGCACGCCCATGGCGCGCGCCAGCTTGGCCACCTTGGCCGGGCCAACGCTCTGCATCAGTTGCGCGGTGATGGTGTTCTTGGAATACACCAGGCCATCGCGCAGGCTCATGGCGCGCCCGCTCGGGGGGCCATCGTCGGAGGGCCGCCAGACCTCGCCGCCGGCGAGCGGGATTTCCACAGCCTGGTCGACGAAGGTGTCGTCGGGCTTGGCACCTTGCTCGAACGCAGCGCCATACACGAACGGCTTGAACGTGGAACCCGGCTGGCGCTGCGCCTGCTGGACGTGGTCGAAGGCATCCAGGGTGAAGTCGCGACTGCCTACCCATGCCTTGATCTCGCCGGTGCGCGGGTCCAGCGCGAGGAAGCCGGCCTGGATGCGGGTCTTGGACTGGCGCAGCGCCTGCATGAAAGCGGTGTCCGCCAGCAGCTGCTTCATGGCCGCCTCGGGCGTCTGCCCCGCTTCCCTGGCCGCGCGGTACGCCGGCGTCTCGCGCACAAAGGCCTGTACCAGGTCCTTGTTGGCCGCCCAGCCGGAGCGCGGCGCCCACGCCGCGTCGGCAATCCCTTGCAGCTGGTTGCCCTGGCGCGCCACCGCCTGGTTGGCCAGCGCCTGCAGGCGTGAATCGATGGTGGTGCGCACCACCAGCCCGTCGGTGTAGATGTTGTAGTCGTTGCGGTCCGCCCAGGCGATCAGCCATTTGCGCAACTGCTGGGCGAAATGCGGCGCCGGACCGGGCGGCTCGGTCTGCCGCTCGAAGTCGATGCGCAGCGGGCGCTTCTTCAGCAACTCGTACTTCGCCGGCTCCAGCTTCTGGTACTTGACCATCTGCGCCAGCACGGTATTGCGCCGCTGCACGGCGCGCTCGGGGTTGATGACCGGGTTGTAGTAGCTGTTGCCCTTGAGCATGCCGATCAGCGTGGCGCTTTCCAGCACGTCCAGCCGGCCCGCGGATTTATCGAAGTAGGTACGCGCCGCCATCTCGATGCCGTAAGCGTTGTACAGGAACGGCACGGTGTTGAGATAGGTCTCGAGAATCTCGTCCTTGGTGTAGAGCGCCTCGATCTTCAGCGCCGTGATGGCTTCCTTGAGCTTGCGCGTGAGCGTAGGCGCGCGGCCAATCTCGTCGGGATAGAGATTGCGGGCCAGCTGCTGCGTGATGGTGGAGCCACCTTGCCGGTCGCCGGAGAAGGTATGCAGCGCGGCCGAGCCCATGCGGCGCCAGTCCAGGCCGAAGTGCTGGTAAAAGCGGTGATCCTCGGTGGCGATCAGCGCGGTCGTCACATTGGGCGAGATATCGGCCAGGCGGACCCATTCGCGGTTGGCCCACTTGAACACGGCCAGCGGCTTGCCATCGGCAGAGAGGATCTGCGCGGGCTGGTCGGACTTGGCCTTGCGGATATCGCTGATGCCCGGGGTGAACGGAATCAGCACCAGCACATAGAGCAGGAACAGCACCGGCACGGCGGCCACGGCCTTGGCCACGCCGCGGCGCGTGGGGCGCCGCAGGCGGGCAAGCCGCTCGGCGGCCAGGGTTTTGATCTGGGCCAGATTCATGAAGCAAGCAGCATGGGGCGGAGTCACATTCCGGCACGAAGAAAGGCCTGCATCCTACCAAAATCGCTTGCCGCACCCCGGCATATCGTCCCGCGCCTGGCAATCAAGGCCGGATCGGGCCCACTTCAGTCGAAGCGGTGCTCCTTCAGCACCAGGCTCTCGTCCAGGCGCTCGTACTTGGACGCGAAGCTGGCATCGAATCGCACCACGCGCTTGAGCTCCGGGGCATACCACGCCACCGCCGTGTAAGGCACGGAGGATGGTGCGCCATACGAGACGCCGTAGAACGGTCGCGCCACATAGCCCTTGTAGGCCAGGCGCAAGACGCGGAAGCTGCCGGCGGGCACCGTGATGGTGGACTCCCCGGTCACCTCGCCGGTGAGTTCCGTGCGCAAGTCGGTGCCGGCCTGCTTGTAACTGGTTTTCCACCGGGCGCCCGGCTTGACGTCTTCCGGCACCCAGCCGCGCGGCGGCGATGCGCCATCGAACTCGCCGCCGCTGGGCGTGCTGATCCGCTCGACGCGGCCGTCCAGCGTCTCGACACGGGCGCCCTGGTTGAACGTGATGCGCTCACCTTCGACGCGGTCGACACGGTAGACCACATCGCGCCGCTTGCGCGTCAGCTTGTCGACCAGCTCGTAGCGCCAGACCTCGCCAACACGGGGCGACTCGCCGCCAGCCGGGGCAGCGCCGGCCTCGTCCACCACCGGCGCTGCAGCCACTGGCGCTGGCGCGGACGAGCGATAGCTGGCCATCGCCGCCACGCCGCGCTCCTTGATCTGAGCGATCCAGCTGGCGGGCAACGCCTTGAGCTTTTCGCCGGGCGCGCGCCGTGCCGACAGGATGCCCACGAGCCGGCCCGTCTCATCGAACAGGCCGCCACCGCTGGCCGCCGCCGGGAAATCAAGCGTGAGCTCGATGCGGTCCAGCTTGCCGTCCAAGCCCGCGCGCAACCCGGACACGCTGCCGTCCAGCACGACCACGCCCGTGGCCTCCGGGCTGGCTGCCGCAAGCACCTTCTGCCCGAACGACGGTGCCGCCGCCGCCGACACGCTGACGGCCGGCGCATTGAAGTTCGCCACCCGCAGCAGGCACAGGTCGCGATCCACGTCCGGCGCGTCCAGCGTGGCGTCGTAGCTCACGTTGTCGCGCCGCACGGCAATCGCGCGCGCACCGGCCAGCACGTGGCAAGCCGTGACCAGTTGTCCCGGGCCGATCACCACGGCGGAGCCCGACGCCAGCGGCGCATTGTTGGCGCCCATTGCCCGCACGGCATAGATGCTTGGCGTGAGCTTGGCGAGCAGCTGCGGGGCATCGAGCGCGCTGGCATTGGCGGCGGCGAGCGCCAGGAAGACAGGAGTAGCGATCAGGGCGAAGCGGCGCATCGGTTGCGGTGACGTTGTCATGAGCAGGAAGCCGGGAGGGGTTGCCTGTCCGCGTGGCGAGGCGGACCGGCTGCGCGCAAACGCGCGGCGGCGGTAGAAGGTATATCTGTTCTGGTGTGGCCGTATTCTGCAATGGCCGGACCGATAGGACAAGGGCGGCGGCGCCGCGCGAACGCGATTGCGGGCAAGCCGGCAATCCGCTAACATCTGCGCCATGACCCGCGCGCAAAACCCGTCGATTATTCGCACCGTCCCTGGGATGGTGGGTTAGCGCACGTGGACTGAGCACACAAAGCGACCCGCCCAACGAGGCGGGTTTTTTGTGCCCGCCTCCTTGGGGCCTGCAAACACCAAGGAGCCTGAAGATGCAGCCAACCCGTCCCGCAGAAGCAGAAGCAGCACAAGCAGCGGCACCCGCCGTCCTCTATATGGTCTGCGGCAAGATCGGCTCCGGCAAATCGACACTGGCCAGGCAGCTCGCTGCCCGGCCAGCCACCGTGCGGATCAGCGAGGACGACTGGCTGTCACGCCTGTATCCCGGCGAGATCCGGGAGGTCGCCGACTATGCCCGCTGTGCCGGAAGATTGCGTGACGCCATGGCCAGCCACATCGACGCGCTGCTGCTGGCGGGCATGTCGGTCGTGCTTGATTTCCCTGCCAACACGCCGGCCACCCGAACCTGGGCCAGGGCCATCTTCGAGCAGGCGGGCGTGGCGCATCAACTCCACTACCTCGACGTGCCTGACGCCGTGTGCAAGGCCCGCCTGCGCGCGCGCAACGCCAGCGGCACGCATCCGTTCGAGACGACTGATGCGCAGTTCGATGCCATCACGCGTTACTTCGTGGCGCCCTCGGCGGACGAGGGTTTCAATGTGATTCGGCATGTGCCATGCGAGGCCAGCGCGGCGACAACCTGACAGGCAAAGCCGGGGAGGCAGCGGAGCGCATGGCTCGGCTCGCTATCATGGCGAACACGCTCACCCGCTAATCGAAATCCGCCATGTCCCTGATGTTCGAGCTTGCATCCACCCTGCCGATCAGTGCCTGCCAGGCATGGCAGCGCGCGACCACGTCTGAAGGCATCAACGACGAGCTGTTTCCCTGGCTGCGCATGACGGCGCCGCCCGCCATGCGCGGCAAGGCGATCAGCGAGCTGCCGCTTGGCGAGCGGCTTGGCCGCAGCTGGCTACTGGCGTTCGGCGTGTTTCCCGTGGACGCGGACGACATCATGCTGGCGGAGGTAGGGCCGGGCTACCGCTTCAAGGAAACGTCGCGGATGCTGAGCATGCGCAGTTGGGTGCACGAACGAACGGTTCGAGACACCCCCGGCGGCTGCGAGGTGCGCGACCGGCTCACCTTTGCCTTGCGCGGACCCGCGGCCTGGCTGCCAGGCGGTGGCTGCGCGATGGCAGCCGTCGTGAAATGGCTGTTTCGCCACCGGCATCGGCGCCTGGCACGGTGGGCACGAAATGCCAGGCGAACCGAATCTCCCGCCTCGCCCGATAATTCAAAATATTTCAATGAATAATTGAGATTTCAGTCACCAACGCGATTGCCCGGCGCCTAGACTTGCTTCACCGGCCCAGCAATCAAGCAGATCCAGTGATCCACGCGATGCGAGCCAAATTCAAATATTTCCAATTTTTCGAGGCACCGCATCATGAACCCCAACGCTACCCAAATCGCTATCGTCTACCACAGCGGCTACGGCCACACCGCCAGGCAGGCACAGGCCGTTGCACGCGGCGCCGCCAGCGTCGATGGCGTGGAGAGCCTGTTGATCAGCGTCGACGACATCGACCAGCACTGGGACACGCTCGAAAACGTGGACGGCATCATCTTCGGCGCGCCCACCTACATGGGCAGCGCGTCGGCGCAGTTCAAAGGCTTTATGGACGCCACCTCGCGCAACGTGTTCGCCAAGGGCGGCAAATGGGCCAACAAGGTGGCGGCAGGCTTCACCAACTCGGCCTCGCGTTCGGGCGACAAGCTTGCCACGCTGCAGCAGATCGCAATCTTCTCCGCGCAACACGGCATGCACTGGGTCAACCTTGGCCTGCCCCCGGGCCACAACAACTCGAAGTCGACCGAGGATTCGCTCAATCGCCACGGCTTCTTCCTGGGTGCGGCAGCGCAGTCGAATGCGGACGAAAGCGCTGATGTGGTGCCGCCGCTGGCAGACCTGCGCACGGCCGAGCATCTGGGTGCGCGCGTGGCGGAAGTGGCGCAGCAACTGGCGGCTGGCCGCGCGGCATTGGCGTCGCTGAAGAAGGCCGCCTGAGGGCTTGCGCACCCATGCGCTCCATGTGATTGAAACGTTTCATAGCGTGCTACACTGCATGCCACAGGAAACGACGATATCCGTGGAGTGCCATGCAGAAAAAAGCCGCAGCGCAGCGCAAGCCGACCCTGAAGGACCTGGCCGAGCAAGCGGGCGTCTCGGTTGGCACCGCCTCCAACGTGATGGCGGGGCGAGGCGGCCCGTCCGCCGAGACCGTCACCCACGTGTTCGAGGTGGCGCGCAAGATCGGCTATGTCACCAACGCCGCGGCCCGCAGCCTGCGCTCGCGGCGCTCGCGCCTGGTGGCCTGCCTGGTGCCGGACATCACCAACCGCTTCTACGGCGTGATCGTGCGCGCGGCCGAACATGTGCTGCGCGAAGCCGGCTACACCTTGCTGCTGGTCGACACCCATAACGACACCGAACGCGAATGCGAGCTGCTGCTGGACGTGACCCGCGTCGGCGTTGACGGCGTGCTGTTCGCGCCCGGCTCCGAGAGCTCCGGAAAGCTGCAGCAGCAGATCGCGCAGGTGGATGTGCCGCTGGTGATCCTGGACCGCGATATCGCCCCGGATCGGCCCAGCGTCAAGGTGGACCACTTCAGCGGCGCGCTGAAGACCGCCAACTATCTGCTCGATCTTGGCCACCGCCACATTGCCCTGCTCTTCCCCAGCTCGCACCTGCGCCCCGCGCGCGAGCGCTGGCACGCCTTCGAAACGGCTGCCGCCGCGCGCGGCATCGGCGATGCGCTGGAGCTTGTGCGCATCGACACCAGCTCGATGGACGTCGCCTTTTCGCAATGCCTGGCGCTGTTCCAGCAGGCCGCGCCGCCGACCGCCATCTTTGGGCTGGGCACCACCCTGCTCGCCGGCGCGCTCAAGGCGGCACGCCAGACCGGCAGGGACATTCCAGGCGACCTGTCGGTGGTGTGCGTGGGCGATACCGAACTGGCCCAGGTGCACACACCCGAGCTGACCACGCTCACCTGGAATCTGCAGGACCTGGGGCGCCATGCCGCCCGCCTGCTCCTTGCCGAGATGGAGCCCGGCATCGATCCGCAAGGCAGCCCTGGCGCAACCGGGCACCTGATGCTGACCTGCGAGCTGATCCTGCGCGAGTCCTGCGCCGCCGTCGACACGGGGGCAGGCAGAAAACCGGCGCGAGGCCGAGCGAAGAGCCTCGCCAGCTAAGACTGCAGCGTTATCGCCAGACCCATCGCGCAAGCACCTGCCGGGCGGCGCAATGCCGCCCTTGCAGCATCCCCTCCCCAAGCTCATGCCCCTTGCAGCCGGTCGTTTACCCTTTATATGAAACGTTTCAATTCCATGCTATATTTTTCCCATCCCTCGTAGCGGGGACCATAAGAACGATCACCCAAAGATCACCATAAGATCACCACGGAGACAGCCATCGCATGCCGGACAGCAATCGCAAAGGAATGAGCCGGCTTGCCGGCAAGGCAGCCATCGTCGTAGGCGCGGGATCGATCGGCGCCGAGACCAGCAACGGCGCAGCGGCCGCCATCGTCTACGCCCGCGAAGGCGCGCGGGTGCTGTGCGTGGACCGCGACCTGGCGCTGGCCCGCAGGACCGCGAGCCAGATCGAGGACGCGGGCGGAAGCGCCAGCGCCTTCGAGGCCGACGTACGCGACGGCGCGCGACTGGCGGCCATGGTGGCGGCCTGCCGCGAGCGCTATGGCCGCATCGACGTGCTGCACAACAACGTGGGCATCGAGGAAATCGGCGAACTCGAGGACATCACGGAGCAATCCTGGGACCGGGTGTTCGACATCAACCTGAAAGGCGCCATGCTCGCCTGCCAGAAGGCGATGCCGCACATGATCGCGCAGGGCGGCGGCTCGATCATCAACATCTCGTCGATCGCCAGCCGCAAATGGGGCCCGATGCCCTTTCTCTCCTACAACGCATCGAAGGCCGCGCTCAACCACATGACGCGGATCCTCGCGCGCCGCTACGCCGCGGACCAGGTGCGCTGCAACGTGATCCTGCCCGGCCTGATCGATACGCCGCATGCGGCCCACCTGACCGATGGCGACGAAGCCGCCGTGCAGGCCGCGCGCGAGTTTCGCAACAGCCGCTGCCCCATGGGCCGGCAAGGCACGCCGTGGGATATCGCCTACGCGGCGTTGTTCCTTGCCTCCGATGAGTCGCGTTATGTGACGGGGCTGGAGATGGTGGTAGATGGCGGACTGGGGCTTTGACGGAAACAGACAGCGAATCAAAGGCCGCGCCGCGGCACATAACAATGAATCAGGAGACGCCCCATGCCCCGCCACCTAGCCGCCGCCACGCTCGTCGTCGCGCTTGCCGCGCCCGCAATCGCAGCGCAGGCCAGTGAATCCCCCGCCGACTATCCCTCCCACCCCATCCGCCTGTTGCTGCCGATCTCGGCCGGCTCCGGCGGCGACATCCTTGGCCGCGTGCTCGCGCAGCGCATGTCGGCCATCCTGAAGCAGCCCATCGTGGTGGAGAACAAGGGTGGCGCCTCCGGCATCATCGGCACGCAAGCGGTCGCGCGCGCGGCGCCCGACGGCTACACCTTCACGCTCGGCGGCGCCACCACGCATATGCTGAACGCCGCGGTCTACACCAAGCTGCCGTATGACCCGGTGAAGGACTTCACCGCCATCGGTCAGGTCGGCACGGCCGCCATCCTGCTGGTGGCCAGCAATAATTTTCCCGCGAACGACATCAAGGAGCTGGTGGCGTACACCAGGAGCCATCCCAACGAAGTGCAGTACGCCAGTTGGGGCTCCGGCTCCACGGGGCAATTCTGCGGCGAGGTGCTCAAGCAACTGGCCGGCGCCTCGATGACGCATATCCCCTACAAGACCGTGCCGCAGGTGCTCAACGACATCGTTGCCGGGCATATCAAGCTGGGCTATGTGGACATGACTTCGGGCACGCCCTTCGTCAAGTCCGGCAAGGTCAAGGCGATCGGCACCTGCACCTCGCGCTCGCCGAGCCTGCCCGGGGTGAAGAGCTATGTCGACGAAGGCATCGATTTTGACCGCGTATTCCGCTGGGGCCTGTATGTGCCCGCCGGCACGCCCAGGCCGATCGTACAGAAGCTGTCGGACGCCTTGAACCAGGTGCTGGCCACGCCGGAGATCAAGGCCCGCCTGCTGGAGATGGGCATCGCGGCCACGCCGATGAGCGGCGAGGAACTCGGCAAGCTGAATGCACGCGATATCCCGGCGTGGAAGGAAGTGGCAAAAAACGCCGGCGTGACGCAGGACTAAGCGCCTTATGCACGCGTCAATGCACGCTTCAATGCATCAATCACTCGACAAACCTGCAAACCCCAAAACCACAGAACCCAAATCACGGAGCCCTGAACATGGATAGTCTGTCTCTCGCCCGCATCCAGACCGTACGCGACCATATGGCCCTGGAGTGCACCCAGGAATGGGACGCCGTCATCGCCACCTTTGCCCATCCGCGCTACGAGATGCACGGAGGCGGCGCGGTCTTCGACGGCGAGCAAGCGGTGCGCGGCTACTTCGCGTCTTCGCGCACGCCCTTCCCCGACCAGGCCAACGAGATCATCAGCATCGCCGCGGCCGGCGACACGGTGCTGGTGGAGTTCTGGCTCACCGGCACCCACCTTGGGCCCTTGAAGGCGAACGGCACCGTCTACCCGCCCACGGGCCGCGCGTTTCGCGTGCGCATGGCCGCGTCGTTCGAGTTCGCGCCCGACAGCGACAAGATCGTTTGCGAGCGGCCGTACTTCGACCAGGGGGCAAAGCTGCGCTCGCTCGGGCTGGTCGCCGCCTAGCGCATGGCGCCTCAGGCCATGTTTCCCGCGCAGCAGCCACATCGGCGACGCTACTCGACTTCGCTGTCGCTGCCGTCGTTGCTATCGTTGCTTCCCAGCGCTTGCGCAGCGCGCTCGTGATCCATCGCGGCCTGGGCAAGCGCCGCCGCAACCGGCGGCGCGCTCTCCTTGCGCTCGCTGTACCGGTCCGTCAGGTAAGCGGAACGGTCACGCACGAGCAAGGTGAACTTGACCAGTTCCTCCATCACGTCGACCACGCGGTCATAGAACGCGGAAGGTGCCATGCGGCCATCCGTGTCGAATTCCTGGTAGGCCTTCGGCACGGATGACTGGTTCGGGATCGTCACCATGCGCATCCAGCGCCCGAGCACACGCAACGCATTGACGGCATTGAAGGACTGCGAGCCGCCGCAAACCTGCATGACGGCCAGCGTGCGGCCCTGCGTGGGACGAATGCCGCCGATCTCCAGCGGCAACCAGTCGATCTGGTTCTTGAACACCGCGGTCAGCGTGCCGTGCCGCTCGGGGCTGCACCAGACCTGGCCCTCCGACCATGCGGACAGCGCGCGCAGCTCGGCCACCTTCGGATGATCCGCCGGCACACTGTCCGTGATGGGAAGGCCATGCGGATCGAAGACCTTGGTTTGCGCGCCGAGGTGCCGAAGGATCCGCTCGGCTTCGAGCGTAAGCAGGCGGCTATAGGAGTTCGGGCGTAGCGAGCCGTAGAGCAGGAGAATGCGCGGCGCATGCGTTGAGACGCTGCGCGGCTCCAGCTTTTGCTCGGTGGGTATGTCCAGCAGCGGCAGCGCGACGTTACGCAACGCATCCGTCATCGGCCGACCCTCCGGCCGTCGGCATCGATCACGCGCTCGCCGTCTTCCTTGGCAAAGGCACCGCGCTGCGGCGATGGCAGGATGTCCAGCACCAGTTCGGATGGCCGGCACAGCCGCACGCCGAGCGGCGTCACCACAAACGGCCGGTTGATCAGGATCGGGTGCGCCTGCATGGCGTCGAGCAACTGGTCGTCAGTGAGCGCCGGATCGCCCAGGCCGAGTTCGGCGTAGGGTGTCCCCTTCTCACGAAGCGCTTCGCGTACCGTCAGCCCGGCACTGGCAATCATCGCCTTGAGCACCGCGCGCTCCGGCGGTTGCGCGAGGTACGCGATGACTTCGGGCTCGATCCCGGCGTTGCGAATCATCGCGAGCGTATTGCGCGACGTGCCGCAGTCGGGGTTGTGATAGATCTGGACGTGCATGCTTGACTACCTTGATGGATGCTTCTGGATGCCGGCTTCGTACCAGGGCTGCGAGCGGTTGACGATACGCACCACCAGCAACATGACGGGTACCTCGATCAGCACGCCCACCACGGTAGCGAGCGCCGCGCCCGACTGGAAGCCAAACAGGCTGATGGCCGTGGCAACGGCCAGCTCGAAGAAATTGCTCGCGCCGATCAGGCTGGACGGGCCGGCCACGCAATGCGCGACGCCAAGCTTGCGATTGAGCAGATAGGCCAGCCCCGAGTTGAGGAACACCTGGATCAGGATCGGCACGGCCAGCATCGCGATCACCAGGGGTTGGTTGACGATGGCCTGCCCCTGGAAGCCGAACAGCAGCACCAGCGTGGCCAGCAGCGCGCAGATGGCGTAAGGGCCGAGCGCCGCCACCGCCCGCTGATACGCCGCGTCTCCTCGTGCGAGAAGCGCCCGGCGGATGACCTGCGCCACGGCCACGGGAACGATGATGTAGAGCGCGACGGAGGTGACCAGGGTGTCCCACGGCACCGCGATGGACGACAGGCCCAGCAGCAGCGCCACCACCGGCGCGAAGGCGACCACCATGATGGCATCGTTCAACGCGACCTGCGACAGCGTGAAATACGGATCGCCCTTGCAGAGCTGCGACCACACGAACACCATCGCCGTGCACGGCGCGGCCGCCAGCAGGATCAACCCGGCGACGTAGCTGTCGAGCTGGCCGGCGGGCAGCCATCCGGCAAAGACGTGCCGCACGAACAGCCAGCCCAGCAGCGCCATCGAGAACGGCTTCACCAGCCAGTTCACGAACAGCGTCACGCCAATGCCACGCCAAACGCCGGCCACCTGGCCCATCGCCCCGAAATCGATCCGGATCAGCATCGGGATAATCATCACCCAGATCAGCGCGCCAACCGGCAGGTTGACCTGCGCCACCTCCATGCTGGCCACGGCGGCGAAAAAGCCGGGCATGGCCTGCCCCAGCACGATCCCCGCGACGATGCACAACGCCACCCACAGCGTCAGGTAGCGCTCGAAAAAACCAATGGCCTGGGCGGGCGCATCCGCCACAGCGAGCCGCGCGGATTCAGCGTGCCGCATCGGAGGCCTCCGGCTTGGCGTCGCAGCACGCCGGCGCGGCGGGCACCTCGCATGGCGCCCCGCCACAGCAGTTCTCGGTCAGGAAGGCAACGAGGCCGCTCATGGCGGCGAAGTTGGCCGAATAGATCACGAAGCGGCCGTCCTGGCGGGAAGCCACCAGTTCCGCGTGGGACAGGTCCTTCAGGTGAAACGAGAGGCTGGAGGGCGAAATGCCGACCTGTTGGGCGATGTCGCCGGCGGCGATGCCCCTGGGGCCTGCCACCACCAGCGCGCGGAAGATGGCAAGACGGGATTCGTGGGCAAGGGCGCCAAGGGCGCGTACGACCAGGTTCGGGTTCATGCCCCGGATCATAACGCCATCATTTCAATATTTCAACAATCATTGAAATAATGCGGATAGCACATTAGGCGGCCCGCGAGCCGCCCGGTGCCCGGCCAAAACAGCCTATGTCGCCTCAAGCACAGAGAGAATATTGCCGGCCGGGTCCTTGAACCAGGCGATGACGGGGCCGCCCTCGCTGCGGCAGATGCCCCGCTCGTCGGTCTTCAGCCCGGGCAGGTCGTAGGTCTCGAAGCGCACGCCGAGCTTGCCGAGTGCCTCCACGGCCTTGTCCACGCTCTTCACCGGGAAATTCAGCACCGTGAACGTCGCAGGCACGTGGTTCGGCTTGGGATAAAGCAGCACGTTGTTGCCGCCGGCGATATACAGGGTCAGCAAGCCCCCGCTCGCGGACACTTCCAGCCCCAGCGTACCGCCATAGAAATTCGTGGCCTTGGCGATGTCGTCGACGGAGAATCCGCTGAATGCATGACTGTCGCGCAACATGGCTTACTCCTTGAAATCACTTCCGCGCATGCGGAAACAAAACCGGCCCGCTCGCGCCGCAGCGGCCTACGGGCCAGTATTGTTCATCGCGGCGGGGGACTCAAGGCGGGCGAGGTAACAAAGCACGGCGCGCAATCCTGCCTGCGCTCACTTCGGGCTTGCCGGCTCCGCCGCCTCGGTGCGCTGGAGCGCACGGCTGCATTTGCGCAGAAGCCGCGCAGGCGATTGCTCTGCCTCAAGCGCCTTTGACGCGGAGATCAGCATTGCGGGCAAGGCAGGATCGCGTCTTGCCTCATCCATGGCCGCCTGATCGTCGGCACCCAGCTTGCCAAGCTCCGCCGACAAGGCTGCCTCGTAGCGCGGCGCGTTCGCGGGATCCAGCTTCGCGCAAGCCATCGGGAAGGCAACGATGGAGGCGTACATCGCCACCTTGAATTCCGGCGGCAACGGGCCGCACGGCGCATCGGGCGGGCACGGCGTGGTGGAAAAACTGCTCGCGGAAAACAATGCGAGGATCAATGCGTTGACGGTCTTTATATGCATGGTGGTGTTCGCGCCCGTGACGGGTACCGCCTCAGGCCGCCGCGTCCGCCCCACCCCTGACCGGCAGCCAGATTTCCACGGTGCCCGTTCCCGCCACCGGATCGAAGTCCACGCTGTAGCGCTCAAACTCAGGCGCATGCCCGGCCTGGAACCCGGACGCGGGCAGCCATTGATGCCAGATGCGGTGAAACGTCTCATGCAGCGTCGAGACATCGCCTGCATGCACGAATACGGCGTAGCGCTGCGGCTCGACCTTGATGCAGCGAAACGATGACGGCAGTCCGTCCGGGCTGCTCACTTCCACGCCAGCCACATACTCGAAGCTGCCATCGTCCCTGGGATTGCAGCACAGGCCGTAGGTCAAACCGCCCACCTGGCCAGGGACTTCGCCAATGGAGGGGCCGAACGCTTCCCAAAGCGCGGGGATGCCGCCGTTCGTTTCCAGCGTGAAGCGCCCGCCGAGGCCCGCTATCCAGAATGTGCGGCCGGCTTCAAAACGTGGGGTGGGCAGAGCGGTGGAGTTCGGTTCTTGCATGCGTTGGGGCTCGGAGAAACAGCAGTCCATGGGAGATGTGCGGCGTGCGCGGCGCCAAGCATAGCGCAAACGCCGCCGGCACTTGATACGCCTATTCGAACCTCGTACCATGCCTCGGTTAGCGAAATATAGCGATGTATATAACGCGGATCAAAACAGGCGCCCTGCCCACCTAAGGAGAGAGTTCCGTGAATGAAGCGCTGCCCGCCAGAACTGGCGACGAGAGCAAGGTGCGGCAATACCAGTCCGATGCACTGACGATTTCTGGGCTGGCGCAAACGCTCAGCCTGGACGCGGCAGCCCTGGCGGGATGCGCTGATGTGGTGGGCGGGCCGGCAACCATCCAATGCTATTCGGGGCGCCATGTCCGCGAAGTGCGGCACTGGCGCGGCGTGCGCGTGACGCAGTTGCTTGACCTCGCCGGCATGCAGGCGCTGCCCATCGGGCGGCGCAAGCAGAGCGTGGTCGCCGTGGTCGCGAAAGACGGCTACCGATGCCTGTTCACCTGGCACGAGCTGTACAACACGGCCGTGGGCAGCGGCGTGATCCTGGTGGTGGAAAAGGACGGCATGGCATTCGATCCCGACCTTGGCGGCCTGCACCTGGTGTCATTGCGCGACCTCAAGCTTGGCCCGCGCCAGGCGCTGGCGGTCAGTGGCATCGAGGTCCGGCAGTGGCAGGATTAGGGCTCAGGACTTGGGCCGCAAGCTCAAGGCTTGGCCAGCAGCTTGATCAGGCCGTTGATCTCGGCCTCGCAGGCCTTGGCCGCGCGTAGCTCCGCGGCGCGGTAGAGCCGGATCGCTTCCTCGCCCACCGGCGTGAGCACGGTGCCGCCGCCCTGCGCGCCGCCATGCTCGGAATCGACCGCCGGCCTGGCCAGCGAGCGGTTGATTTCGTTGAGCAGATCCCAGGCCCGCTTGTAGGACATGTCAAGGTGTTTCGCCGCGGCGGAAATGGAGCCGCATTCGCGGATCGCTTCCAGCAGCGCAATCTTGCCGGGGCCAATAGCGATGGTATCGCCCAGCATCACGCGCATGCGAAACAGCGCCTGCGGCGTATCCGGGCTGACCGAGGTTCGGGAGCGAGCAAGTTTGACCATGGCGGCATGGTACCCCGGCGGCATCCCCAGCGGAATATGCGCGCTTTGCAATAGCGCTAGCGCCTATGCGGGTAGCACCATACGATCCGCAAAGCGTTACAAGTGTTCGCGGCGCCTGCCGCCCAATAGGCACCATTGCGCGGCAGGCTTATGCGCGCGCAGCCAGCAAGACGCTGGAGGCCTTGAAGATGGCGACGGCCGCGCCACCTTGCACCAGCCCGAGGCTGGTCACGCTGTCATTGGTGATGATGGCCACGATCTCGCCGCCCTGCGCCAGGCCGATGGAAACCTCCGCATTCACCGCCCCGATCTTGATGCCCGATACCGTGCCGGCAAGCTGGTTGCGCGCGGAGAGCAGGATGTCCGGGTCGGGCACACCCACGATCACGGACGATGCCTTGATCAGCGCAACGGCTTCCTTGCCGACAGCCAGTCCGAGACGCTTCGTGCTCTCGGCGGTGATGGTCGCCACGATCCGCACGCCGCCGGCAATCTCCAGCTCGATTTCGTCGTTCACCGCGCCTTTGTGGACTGCGCTGACCTTGCCGCTCAATTGGTTTCTTGCGCTGGTATTCATCTTGTCCTCGCCTCGTCATGTCCGCGGCCATCGCCCGGCCGCATGGGTCCCGGCCTGTGGCGCCCGGGTGGCTGATCGGCAGATCATAGCGCGTTCACATCCCTTCGCCATGCCGTCCTTCCTGATAACCACTCTGGCTCAGGCCCGGACGTAGACCCACGCCTGAACGCCCGATTTCAGCGTCACCGCGACGCGCTTGTAGTCCGAGACTTCATAGGCATCGGCGGATGCCAATTCCTGCGCGGTGATCTCGAAGACCATGCCGGCCACCTCATCGTTGGGATCCGGGCTGGGCTGGACAATCGGATGATGCGTCTTTCCGCTGGTAGCAACCACGGCAGGGTCATCGATGGCGACCATCGATTGCGAGTAGCCGGGGATGGCGTCATGGCGACCAGCCAGTTCGCGGCCGAAGTTGGCGATCTGCACCGCCTTGTCTTGCAGCGTCCCGTAGGAAAAAAGCAGTACAGCCGTATCTTTCGCATCCACCATCATTGCCGCTCCTTTTGATCTGCCTGTCTGGCGCTGCAATTCTAGGGCATACCCGGTGGTTGCCGGCAGCGCGGCCTTGGTGCCTTGGTGCCTTACGCGCCTGCGCCGCCGCACACCCGTTATATTCAATGATATATTTCGCTGACCAAACGGGAATCCCGACGTTGCCCCTCCTCGAGGCATGGCAACGCGCCACCCTGTCCGTCTTCTCCCACGCGAGGTCCGCATGCACACGCCACCGTTTCGCCTTGCTCGCGCCAATGGCATTGGGGCCGCGCTTGGCCACGAGCAGCCACCGGCCTCCGGTTGCCGCTCGCCAGCCGAACCGCAGGGCCGCGCAGTCCGGCGGCGCACGCGCCTTGCCGAACTGGACTCGCACCTGCACTGCTCGGTGATCGGCACCTGCATGACCACCAGCGAGCTGCGCAAGCTGGTACCGCGCTTCACCACGCTGGACCGGCAACGCGCCACCGACCTCGAAATCCACCACGAAGCGGTCAAGCTTTCCAGCGCGGGCGGCGAGGGTTGCAAGGCGTTCCAGAAAGCGCTCGATGAGCGCTACGCGAGCACATTGAAGCGTTTCGGCGCAGCCAAGGATGCGGATGCCGTGCGCAAGCTCTGGGACGACGCCGTCAGCAGCGGCGACATCCCGCCGGCTTACTGGGCGGTGATGACGCACCCTGAAGCCAGCACCGCGGTTCGCCAGGCGGCGTTTGGCGAGGTGCACATGCTGTCGCACCTGGTGGGTGCGGCGAATCGCGCCGACATCCGCCGGCTGATCGCGCTGGAAGAAGAAAACGCCACGCTGCGGGACAAGCTCGAGCGCCAGCAGGAGCGCCTGCAGACGTTGAGCACACGGCATGAAATGGCGATCCGCCAGATGAGCGATCAGCTCAGCCAGCTGAACGTGCGCGCGGACCGGCAAGCGGGGCCGCGCGACACGGATACGGATACGGCATTGCAGATGCTGCGAGAGAGCTTGGCGGCACGCGACGCGGAACTCGCACTGCAGGCAAGCCGCCGCGAAGCCGCGGAGCAACGCGCCATGCGCGAACACGAGCAGATGCAAGCGGTGCGCGCGCAGCTTGACGACGCACTGGCCCAGCTGAAGATCAGCCGCGCCGAATCCGAAGCCATGGAACGCGCCGTGCTCCCCGCCGCGGCACAAGGGGAGGAGCGCCACGCCGGGCTGCGCCAGCTACAGGGAAAACGCATTGTCTATGTCGGCGGACGCCCTGGCTCCAACCACACCCTGAAATCGCTGGTGGAATCCACCGGCGGCCAGCTCGTGCTGCACGACGGCGGCATCGAGGACAGGAAGGGCCTGCTGGCGGCAACCGTGGCCCGCGCGGACATGGTGGTGTTTCCCGTCGACTGCATCGACCATGACTCCATGAGCATGCTCAAGCGCGTCTGCGAGCGCCATCAGGTGGCCTACTATCCCTTGCGAACCGCCAGCGTGGCCAGCTTTGTCGAGCTGACCACGCGCGTCAGCACAACGGCGTGGCAAGAAGCCGGCGCCATGGTATCGGCTTCGGGGGGCTGACAAACCTGAAGCTTTAGCCGAAGCCGCCGAACGGGCAAACGCCGCGCGCCATGACGACGGATGTCTCTCCCTCGCCCCTCAGGGGGAGAGGGCCGGGGAGAGGGGTGGCTTAGCTAGGAGCCACTTGAAGCGAAGCCTTTGGTGTTTTCCAGCACGCAGGCGTAACGAGCGCCCACCCGCTCCCCCACGCGGGAGCGGGAAGCACGGCAAGGCAGATCCGGCTTTGTCGGCAAGTATCAGGGCTTGGTGCCACCCAACCCGCCAAGCAGTCCGCCGAGCAGGCCACCCGTGCCCGCGTTGCCACCGCCCGCCGCGCCAGTTGCACCAGTGGCGCCTGTCAGCACGTTGGTGACCGGAGCCAATGCACTGGTCAGCGAGCCAGGCAAGGCACCAGGCAGCGCGCCGCTGCCACTGCCCGTGGCATGCGTCACTGTGCCGAGGGTGTTGTTGAGCAGGCTGGTCACTGGCGCGAGCAGGCCCGACGCCGGCGTATTGCCCGGTGCCAGGCCACCCGTCAGCCCGCCAAGCAGGTTCGTGACCGGAGCCAGCGGGTTATTGCCAGTGCCAGTGCCAGTGCCACCCGTGGGGGCGTTGACCAGTCCGCCCAGCGCGGAGACCGTATTGCCGGTGGACGTCACGATGCCCCCCAGGCCGGATACCACCGGCGCGTTGGTCTGCGTGACCGTAGTGCCAACGGTGCCCACCGTACCGCCAACCGTGCGCAGCAAATTGTCGACGACGGAACCCAGCCCGGTCGCTGCGCCCAGGGTCTGCGTGGCGCCGGTCAGCGTGGAGGTCAGCGGCACGATCGCCTGGCCTAGCGTGCCAGTGATCTGTGTCACCGGATTGGTGATGGCCTGCGGTCCCGCGCCACCCACGATCTGGCCAACCTGGCTGACGATGGATCCCACAGGCGTGGTGACGGCAGCCAGCGGGCCGGTGCCCACCGCGCCGACGGCACTGCCCACGCCGCTGATTGCCGTGCCGAGCTGATTCAGTGCCGAGGGGCCAGTCGCGCCGGTGAGCCCCGTGCCGCCAGTGGCGCCCGTGGACCCCGCAGGCCCGGTAGCGCCAGTGGCGCCCGAGGGGCCGTTGGCACCCGTCGTGCCAGTTGCCCCTGTGGCTCCCGTAGCGCCGCCCGCTCCGTTCGTGCCAGTGGCGCCGGTGGCGCCTGTAGCTCCCGCTGCGCCCACCGATCCGTTGGTCCCCGTGGCGCCGGTAGCCCCGGCATCGCCCTTGGCACCTGCGCTACCGGCCGCCCCCGTGACACCGGCATTGCCAGCCGCTCCCGTATTGCCCGTCGGGCCTGTGGCGCCTGTCTTGCCCATGGCGCCGTCGGATCCGTTGGCACAGCCGCCAAGCAGCACCAACGCGCCCAATGTGATACCAACGAAATATTGCTGATTGCGCACGGTCAGACCTCTCTGGTTATTGCGTTGAATCGTCAAGTAGTGGCCTGGACGCAATAGTTATGCCCGAGATGAAAGGCGCTTTTTCCCGCGCCGTTCGCGACCGTGCCCATAGCCCTGTAACCCGCTTGTGGATTGGCTTTGCGGGAAATGGATGAAGCCGGGATCGTGCGTTTGAAGCGCGCCCTGCGCGTGGCCGTTCCGTTACGCGTTACGTAACGCCCCCCGGCTCCACCGCCAATCAAACAGAAGAAATGGGCGCCTGGCACGCGCGCGCCAAACCCGGGGTTTATCCGGATCGGCAACTGCCAAGCGGCGACAGTCTTGCGCCGGCACGCTGCAGATAATCGCTCCAGGCAACGGACTGCGGCATCGGCCGCAGTGTTCCGCAGATTGCCCGCCACGGAGCTTTCAGCATGACCACACCCCTCTCCCCCGATCTCAAGGCGCGCCGCGAGCGCCTGGTGCTTGACCACTTCGCCGATGAAACCCGCCAGGATTTCGACGCCGTGCTCGCCACCTTCCCGCACCCGCACTACGAGCTGATTCCCAGTGGCGAAGTGCATGACGGCATCGACACCGTGCGCCAGTACTACCTCGACAGCCGCCTGGCCTTCCCCGACCAGCGCCACGAGATCATCCAGTTGCGCCACACGGACGATGCCGTGATCGTGGAGTTCTGGCTGCTGGGCACGCACCGTGGCCCGTTGCGCGGCTTGCCGCCGACGGGCAGTGCGTTTCGCTGCCGCATGATCGCGCTGTTCATCTTCGAGGGCGAGCGCCTGGTTTGCGAGCGCGTGTATTTCGACACGCTGACGATGCTGCGCCAGTTGCTGGCCGGCACGCCGCCGGACATGCTGCCCCAGCTGATCGGCAGCCTGCTGGGCCAGCCAGAAGCGCGCCAGGCCGAAGCCGCATAAAAAGAAAAACAAGAACCACAGGAGACAACCCATGAAACGCGAACCCGATCCGACAGGCCTGCTGCCGATCTCCGACTTTGACGGCGCCCGCAGCGCCAGCGCGCCACAGGACCGCCTGCGCGCGCTGCGCCGCGGCGCAGTGCGCTTCCGCGAGCAGTTCCTGGAAGCGCCGCCGGTTCGGTTCGCGCGCAGCTTCAACCTGCTGCGGGTTCCCTACCCCGCCTGGTATGCCTTTAACGGCGTGTACTCGCAGCAGATGCTCAAGCCGCACCTGATCCACCTGCTGTCGCGCATGGCGCTGATCCAGTACGAGGACTTCGCGGGGTGCCTGCGCACGCTGCTGTTCACCCCCGCGGACTTCGAGGCCGGCGCCGAGACGCCCTACTTCAAACGCATGAGCGCGCAGACGCCGCGGTTCCTGCACAGCACCATCGCCCCCGTCTACAGCACGGTGCTGCAAGCACTGGCACGCTGCGGCGTGGCGCCCGAGCAGATCGACTACATCACCTACGATCACCTGCACACGCAGGACGTGCGCCGCTGGCTCGGCAGCGGCGCGAGCCGCGGATTGCTGCCCAACGCGAGGCTTCTGGTGCACCGGCAGGAACTGGCCAGCCTGCACGGCCTGCTGCCGGTGCAGGCCGACTGGTACTGCCCCAATGGCCTCGCGGACGTGCCGCGGGAGCGCATCGTCGCTTTCGACGGCAGCGTGCACCTGGGCCACGGCCTGGCGCTGGTGCACACGCCGGGGCACACCGAAGGCAATCACTCGCTGGTCTATCGCACGCCCGACGGCATCCGCGTGAGTAGCGAGAACGGTGTCAGCGCGGACAGCTGGTCGCCAGAGCATTCGCGCCACAACGGCATCCGGCGCTTTGCGCGCGCCACCGGCGCCGAGGTGATCCTGAATGGCAATACGCAGGAGGGCAGCAACGACCAGTACCTGTCCATGGTGCTGGAGAAAACCATCGCGGGCGCCTCCGAAGCGCATCCGTTTTGCAACGTCGTGCCGTCGTCCGAGTGCACGCCGTACTGGCTGTTCCCAGGCGCGCCATCCAGCCACTTGTGGGGCGAGACCGAGTTCGGCCACCCGACCAGCACGCGGGCAGACCGGGGGTCCGCGCAATGAACACCGCCACCCTCACCAAGCCCGCCGGCACGGCCGCCGCCGATCCGGCCAGCGACGCCGAACTGTTCCGCAAGATCACATGGCGGCTGCTGCCGCTGCTATGCGTGTGCTATGTCTTCAATTACCTGGACCGGACCAACGTTGGCTATGCGCAGCTGCAGATGCGCGAGGACCTCGGCTTTGGCGATGCCGTCTTTGGCCTGGGCGCGAGCATCTTCTTTCTCGGCTATGCGCTGTTCGAGGTGCCCAGCAACCTGATGCTGGCAAAGATCGGCGTGCGGGCCACGCTGCTGCGCATCATGGGGCTGTGGGGACTGGCGTGCGCGGCCATGATCTTCGTGAGCACGCCCACACAGTTCTATGCGTTGCGGTTCCTGATCGGGGTGCTGGAGGCCGGGTTCGCGCCGGGGGTGCTGTTCTACTTCACGCTCTGGTACCCGTCGCGCCGCCGGGCACAGGTGACGGCGCTGTTTTTCATGGCTTATGGCGCCGCGCCAATCGTGGCCGGGCCGCTGGCGGGCCTGGTGATGACGTTCCTCAATGGCGCGTGGTCCTTGCAGGGATGGCAGTGGCTGTTCCTGCTGGAGGGGATACCGAGCGCGCTGCTGGGCATCCTGGCCTTCTTCATCCTGTCGGACGGCCCTGCGCAGGCACGGTGGCTCAGCGCCCCTGAGCGGCAACGCGTCGCCCGGCTGCTGGAGGAGGACCAGGCCGCCAACGGCATCCGCGCGACCCACGGCTTTGGCGCCGCGATGCGCGACCGGCGCGTGTGGATGCTCGGCCTGATCTCGTTTCTCGCCATCCTGGGCATCTATGCTTTGTCGTTCTGGCAGCCCACGCTGTTGAAGATGATGGGGCTGAGCGTGCTGCAGGTGGGGTTTTACGCGGTGGTGCCGGCGGTCACCGGGATTGTGGCGTCCATCGTCGTGGGGCGCCATTCAGACCGCACGGGGGAGCGGCGCTGGCATTTTGCCGTGGCGGCGCTGGTTGGCGCGCTGGGCTTGTCGCTCACCACGCTGTTCATGCACAACCCGCTGGCGGCGGTGCTGTGCCTGGCGCTGTCGTCGGCGGGCATCTCCAGCGCCTTCACGATTCTCTGGTCCGTGCCGGGCAGCATCCTCGCGGACCGGGGCGCGGCTGCCGGCATCGCCATGATCAGCACGATCGGCAGTAGCGCGGGCCTGGTGGCGCCGGTCATGGTGGGCACCATCAAGGCGGCCACCGGCGGCTTCACGGATAGCCTGTACATCCTCAGCGCGGCCCTGATGCTGGCCGCGCTGCTCTTCGTGCTGGCGTTTCCCATGCGCATGGCTGCGCTTGAAACCCGCCCCGCGCGTTAAGCGTTCCCGCGGCGAGCATCCAGGCTGAAGCGGCCTGCACCGTAGACCACAATCTGCAGCAGGCCGCCGGCCATCGCAATGTTCTTGAAGAAGTGGATGAACTGGTTCTGGTCCGCCAGGTTGGCATGGAAGGCCAGCGCGGTCGCCACGCTAAAGACAGCCAGGATGGCAGCCACCAGGCGGGTGCGGTATCCCAACACCAGGGCGATGCCGCCCACCACTTCCACGACGATGGCAATGGCCAGCGCCACCTGCGGCAGCGGCAGGCCGACCGACTGAATGTAGCCGATCATGGCGGCCGGCGCGGCCAGCTTGGACGCGCCGGAGAGTAAGAAGATGGCGCTGATCAGAACACGGCCCAGCACTGCCACGCCGGCTGCGGCGGGTGTGTCGGCACGGGAGTTGGCCTGGGAGTTGGCCTGGGCGTTGAGTTGGGCGGCTTGGGACATGGTGGTTCTCCATTTGATACGGCCGCACGGTCATGGCAGGCCGGTTGAGTCAGGGGATCAGGGTTCGGGTTCAGGTTCGGGTTCAGGGTCTGAATCGGGTACTGCAACCGATGGGCCTAAATGTAGGCGGATTTTTACGTCCGCGAAACTGGGATAATATGGATCGAAACGTTCGATAAAATCGATAAGATGCCAAATCCCGGTACGCCCACGCTGGATCAACTGAAGGTGTTCCTGACCGTGGTGGACGTCGGCAGCTTTGCCGGCGCGGCCCGCAAGCTCAGCCGGGCGACCTCGGTCATCAGCTATACGATCGCCAACCTGGAGAATCAGCTCGGCGTGGCGCTGTTCGACCGCAAGACCACCAAAAAACCGCAACTGACCGAGGCGGGCCGCACCGTGCTGGCCGAGGCGCGCACAGTCACCATGGGCATCGACGGGCTGCGCGCGAAGGTCAAGGGCTTGCTGCAAGGCCTGGAGGCCGAGGTCCACCTGACGCTGGACGTGATGCTGCCGGCATCCCGGGTGGTGGACGCGCTGAAGGCCTTTCGAGAGACATTTCCCACGGTAGCGCTGCACCTGCACATGGAGGCACTTGGCGCCGTGACGCAGATGGTGCTGGACCGCGCCGCCACCATTGGCGTTAGCGGGCCGCTCAGCTCGGGCGTAGCGGGAATCGAGCGCATCCGGATCGGCAATGTGATGCTATGGCCGGTTGCGGCGCCGGGCCATCCGCTGGGCAGCGGCAACCCGAATCCACCGGGCGCCGCGCGCCATCATGTGCAACTGGTGCTGTCGGACCGCTCGGCGTTGACGCGCGGCATGGATTTCGCGGTGGTCAGCACGCATACCTGGCGGCTGGCCGATCTTGGCGCCAAGCACATGCTGCTGCGAGAAGGCATAGGCTGGGGCAATATGCCGATGCCCATGGTGCAGGAAGACCTAGACGCGGGCCGTCTGGTGCTGCTCGACCTGCCCGACAATCACGGCAACTTCTACCCCTTCGATGCGATCTACCGGACCGACACGCCACCCGGCCCCGCTGCCGCATGGCTGATCGAACGCTTCTCCGGCCAGGCAGCGGGCTGAACCTGCCCGCCGCTAGCGGGCATTGCCGGCAGCGACGCTGGACACCGGCAACTCAAAGCTGAACACCGTACCGCTGCCGGCGCGCTCCACCAGCCGAATCTGGCTGTGATGCAGCTGCAGCATGCGCTGCACGATCAGCAGCCCCAGCCCGCCGCCGCGATGCGCGCCGCCGGCGCTGAACGGCCGCTGGAACAGGCTCTCGCGCAGTTCCGCCGGAATGCCGGGGCCGGTATCGCTGACGGTGACCGCCACCTTGCCGTCGCGCAGGGCGAGATCGACATCGATGGCGCCTTCGGCGGGTGTATGGCGGATCGCGTTGTCCAGCAGGTTGGTCAGCACGCGCTCGATCATGCCGAGATCGGCCGTGACGGCGGGCAGGCGCTGCGGGATGCCGGCGCGCAGCCGCACATGGCGCGCCTCGGCCGGCAGCTCGAACTTCTGGAACACGTCCTGCACCAGGTCCACCAGCGAAAAATCCTCCAGCGCCGGCTGCACAATGCCGTGCTCCAGCCGCGCCAACTCAAAGAGCGATTGCGCCAGCCGCCCCACCTTGACGCTTTGCGCCAGCGCGATGGCCAGGTAGCGCTGGCGCTCGGCCTCGCTAAGCGTATCGGCCTTGAGCGACAGCGTTTCCAGGTAGCCGTGCAGCGAGGTCAGCGGCGTGCGCAGGTCATGGGAAATATTGGCAACCAGCTCGCGCCGCTCCTGGTCCTGCTTGGTCAGCGCGCGCCATTGCTCGGCGATGCGGTCCGCCATTTGCGCGAAGGCCGCTTCCAGCGCGACGATTTCATCGCGCGCATTGCCGCACGGCGAGCGCGGCACGCGCGGCTGCGTCTCGGGCGCACCATCGGCATCAAACCGCCGCATCGCCTCGGTCAGGCGGCGCAGCGGCCGCGTGATGAGGCCAAACGCCATCAACCCGGCCAGCAATCCCAGCAGCGCCACCAGCCCCATCGACCACAGCGTGGTGCGCAGCACCGAGTTGGCGGAGGCGCGCGCCGCCAGTTCGTCATGCGCCTCGCCCAGCAGCACCACGTAGATGTAGCCGGCGGGCTCGGCACCGCCCACGCGCAGCGGCGCGGCGCTGAACACCTTGCGCCCGCCCGCGCTGCGCGGATCGTCCCCAAGGATAGGCAGCGGCTCGCCGGCCAGCAGGCGCTGCACCGGCTTGAGGTCTACTTGCTGGCGCTGCAGGTGCCCGGCCGGCGCATCGTGCCCCTGGATCCGGCCCTGGCTGTCCAGCAGGTACACCTCCACGCTCGGGTTCACCACCATCAACTGGCCGAACAGGCGGCGCAACGCATCCGGCTTGAGCCCGTTGGCGTCCATCAGCGACGCATTGCGCGCAATATGGCCGGCCAGCCCGCGCGACAGGTCCTGGATGACTTCCTTCTCGCGCATGTCGTTGGAGCGGACCTGCAGCCACGCGGAGGCGCCGCAGCAGGCCAGCAGCAGCACGGAAAACACCAGGGACAGCCGCTGCGTCAGGGTCAGGCGGCGGCTCAGGTTCAGTCCAAGGTCAAGGCTCACGGCGCGCCTCCTTGGGCTCCCGCCGCGAGCTTGTAGCCATGCCCCCATACGGTCAGGATGCGGCTGGGCTGTGCCGGGTCGGCTTCGATCTTGGTGCGCAGCCGGTTGATATGGGTGTTGACGGTATGTTCGTAGCCCTCGTGCTGATAGCCCCAGACGGCGTTGAGCAGGTCCATGCGGGAGAAGACCTTGCCGGGATGCCTGGCGAAGAAATACAGCAGGTCGAACTCGCGCGGGGTGAGCTCGATGCGCCGGCCGTCCACGCTGGCCTCGCGCGTGAGCGGATCGATCGACAGGCCGCCCAGCTCCAGGCTGCCCGCATCGATCCGCAGGTCCTTGGCCATCGCATCCACGCGGCGCAGCAGCGCCTTCACGCGGGCCACCAGCTCGAGCACCGAGAACGGCTTGGCCAGGTAGTCGTCGGCGCCAAGTTCCAGGCCAAGGATGCGGTGGACTTCGCTTGCGCGCGCGCTGGTGATGATGATCGGCGTGTAGCGCGTCATGGCGCGGGCGCGCCGGCAGATCTCCAGCCCGTCCACGCCGGGCAGCATCAGGTCGAGGATCAGCGCGTCCCAGTTGCCCTGCGCCAGCAGCCGCAGGCCTTCGTTGCCGTCGGCGCTGTGCACGACTTCATAGCGCTCGTCGCGCAGGTGCAGGCTCAGTACGTTGGCGATGTCGACGTCGTCTTCGACGATCAGGATGCGCTTGGGGTGATCCATGTTCAGCCTAGAGGCGCGAGCCGGCTCGCGCGTGACAGGGGGGCACAGGAAAAGCGCCGGCCTGGCTATTGTGCAAAATTTTGAGGCGGCGAGTTATCACATTTAATTTAACCTTTGGTGAGGACTCCGGGATGGTGCCAGCCATACGATGCGGCCAACGATCCATGGCAGCGATCGACGGCAAGTCGGTCGCAGCGATCGATACATTGAGGCAAGGAGCACATCATGGGAAGCAGAAGGCGCTTTTTGGTATCGGGCAGTGCCGCCGTGGCGGCGCTCGCGGCCGTTAGCGGCTGGCGCGCGCTGGCCGCCGGCACGGCGAACGCGGGCAAGCCCGCCGAAACCTTCGAGGTAGTACGCTCCGACGCCCAGTGGCGCCAGATGCTCAGCGCAAGCCAGTACAACGTGCTGCGCCAGGAAGGCACGGAGCGGCCCTACAGCAGCCCGCTGAACGATGAGCATCGCGCCGGCATCTTCGCCTGCGCCGGATGCCAGCTCGACCTGTTCTCGTCGCGCACCAAGTTCGACAGCCGCACCGGCTGGCCCAGCTTCTGGGCGCCGCTGGACAACGCCGTGCGCACGAACGAGGACCGGTCCTTCGGCATATCGCGCACGGAGGTGCACTGCCGGCGCTGCGGCGGCCACCTGGGCCATGTGTTCGACGACGGCCCCAAGCCGACCGGGCTGCGCTACTGCATGAACGGCGTGGCGATGACGTTCAAGCCGCAAGCCGCCTGAGCCCGCGCGGGCCTCCAACGCCGACAACAACCAGACTGAAACATTCCATGTTCCTTCTTATCCTCGCCTACCTTGGTGGCGCGCTCACCATCCTCAGCCCGTGCATCCTGCCCGTGCTGCCCTTCGTGTTCTCGCGGGCCGACCAGCCCTTTGTGCGCAGCGGCCTGCCGCTGCTGGCCGGCATGGCGCTGACCTTCGCGGCGGTGGCAACGCTGGCGGCGGTGGGCGGCGGCTGGGTAACCCAGGCCAACCAGTACGGACGCTGGCTGGCCATTGCCTTGCTGGCCGTGTTCGGCCTGACGCTGCTGCTGCCGCGCCTGGCCGAGCGGCTGATGCAGCCGCTGGTAAGCGCGGGCAGCCGGCTCTCCGCGTTTGCGCAGGCCGAAGGCGGGCAGGTCCGGCCCGGCTCGTCGTTCCTGCTCGGCATTGCCACCGGCCTGCTGTGGGCGCCTTGCGCTGGCCCGATCCTCGGCCTTGTGCTGACCGGTGCGGCGCTGCGCGGCGCCAGCGTCGGCACCACGCTGCTGCTAGTGGCCTACGCGGCCGGCGCGGCCACGTCGCTGGCCGTGGCCTTGCTGATCGGCGGCCGGGTCTTTACCGCGATGAAGCGCTCGCTGGGCGCGGGGGAATGGGTCCGGCGCGGCCTTGGCGCGGCCATGTTGCTCGGCGTGGTTGCCATCGGGCTGGGGCTGGACACAGGTGTGCTGGCCCGCGTCTCGACCGTGGCCACGGGCGGCATCGAGCAGCAGTTGGTCGACAAGCTTTCCGCTAAACAGGCCGAAGCCGGCAATGGCGCGGCCATGGCCACGTCGTCCGGCGCGATGATGCGCGCCACCAGCCTCAAGACCGGCAAGACCAGCGAGAGCGCCGCCGCGGCACTCCCCGTGGAAGGCCAGCTGCCCGGGCTGGGCGGCGCCGTGGCGTGGCTGAACTCGCCGCCGCTCACGGCCGAGGCGCTGCGCGGCAAGGTGGTGCTGGTCGATTTCTGGACCTACTCGTGCATCAACTGCCTGCGCACCCTGCCCTACGTGAAGGCCTGGGCGCAGAAGTACCGCGACCAGGGGCTGGTGGTGATCGGCGTGCATGCGCCGGAGTTTGCCTTCGAGCGCAACTTCGACAACGTGAAGAAGGCCACGCGCGACCTCGGCATCGACTATCCCGTGGCGGTCGACAACAACTACGCGATCTGGCGCGCCTTCAACAACCAGTACTGGCCGGCGCACTATTTCATCGACGCGCAGGGGCAGATCCGCTTTCACCACTTCGGCGAGGGCGAGTACGCGAAATCCGAGCAGGTGATCCAGCAACTGCTGGCGCAAGCGGGCCATGCCGATGCGGCGAAAGTGGCGATGGGCGTCAGCCATGCCGATGCGCAAAGCATACAAGGCGTGCAGATGGCTGCCGACAAAGCGGAAATCCAGTCCGGCGAAACCTACCTTGGCTATGAGCGGGCGCAAAACTTCGCCTCGCCCGGCGGCGAGGCGCAAGACAAGGCGCACACTTATACCGCGCCCGCCAGCCCTGCGCTCAACGACTGGGGCCTGGCCGGCACTTGGCAGGTGGGTGCGGAGCACGCCACGCTGGCCGGCGCTTCCGGGCGGATCGTCTACCGCTTTCACGCGCGCGACCTGCATCTGGTGCTGGGGCCGGGCAAGGACGGCAAGCCAGTGCGGTTCCGGGTAAGCGTGGACGGCGGCGCGCCAGGCAGCGCGCACGGCACCGATGTGGCGGCGGATGGCAGCGGCACGGTGACCGAGCAGCGGCTATATCAACTGGTACGGCAGACGGGCAAGGTGGCCGACCGCACGTTCACGATCGAATTCCTGGACCCCGGCGTGGAGGCTTATGCCTTTACCTTCGGTTGATGCGCGCGCAAGCCGCCCTATTCCACCCATATTCCACCCATATTCCACGCATTGATTACGACACTGCAACGTTCAAGGACAGGCAATCATGACCACGCAAACATCAACCGGTTTCTCCTGGTGGACGCGCTCGTCCGCCGCAAAAATCGCTGGCCTCGTCATGCTGGCGGCGGGCCTGCTGGCCTGGCAGCGCGTGGCCAACTCGGCTGAAGACGCCGTCAAGATCCCCCCGCCCGCGCTCGATGAAAAAGCCAGCGCGGCGCCAACGGAAACGGCCGTGTTCGCCGGCGGCTGCTTCTGGGGCGTGCAAGGCGTGTTCCAGCACGTGCGCGGCGTGAAGCAGGTCACGTCCGGCTATGCCGGCGGCGCAGCCAGCACTGCCCAGTACGAGACCGTCAGCGGCGGCGGCACCGGCCATGCGGAATCGGTGCAGGTCACGTTCGACCCGGCTCAGATCAGCTACGGCCGCCTGCTGCAGATCTTCTTCTCGGTCGCGCACAACCCTACGCAGCTCAACTTCCAGGGCCCGGACCACGGCACGCAGTACCGCTCGGCGGTGTTCCCGCTCAACGCCGAGCAGCGCAGCGTGGCGCAGGCCTATATCGCGCAACTGGGCAAAGCCAACGCGTTCAAGGCACCCATCGTTACCCGCATCGAGGACTACAAAGCCTTCTACCCGGCGGAGAGCTATCACCAGAATTTCCTGACCCTCCATCCTTCGCACCCGTACATCGTCATCAACGACATGCCCAAGATCGGCTACCTGAAGCAGATGTTCCCCGACCTGTATCGCAACGACCCGGTGCTGCTGAAGGTGGCGGGCTCGTGATGGCCACGCGCTGCGCCGTATTGCGCGGTGCAGCGCCGCCGCTCAGCCCCGGCCCTTGAGGATTGCGCTGCCGGCGTAGCGCGCCTGCGCCCCCAGCGTGCGCTCGATGCGGATCAACTGGTTGTACTTCGCGGTGCGATCCGCGCGGGAGATGGACCCCGTCTTGATCTGGCCGCACCGGGTCGCCACCGCAAGGTCCGCGATGCTCAAGTCCTCGGTCTCGCCCGAGCGATGCGACATCACCGCCCTGTACCCGGCCGCGTGCGCCACGCCCACGGTATCGAGCATCTCGCTCAGGGTGCCGATCTGGTTGGGCTTGACCAGGATGGCGTTGGCGATGCCACCCGCGCGCAGGTTTCGGTTTGGGATTAGGATCTCGGCTTCGACCCCGCAATGACAAGGCCACCGGACCCGCACCATGTTTCAGCTATCCAGCGACACCGCCCCACTCTCCAAGGCCGCGCAATATGAAGAACTGGCCGCACAGGCACGCTCCCTGCTGGCGGACGAGACTGACCGCATCGCCAATGCCGCCAACTTTTCGGCGCTGGTTTACCACGCGCTGAAGGATCTCAACTGGGCGGGCTTCTACTTCTACGACGGCACCGAACTGGTAGTGGGGCCATTCCAGGGCAAGCCCGCCTGCGTGCGGATCGGCCTGGGCAAGGGTGTCTGCGGCACTGCGGCGCAAACCCGCAGCACGCAGGTCGTGCGGGACGTGCATGCATTTGCCGGCCATATCGCCTGCGACGCGGCCTCCGAATCGGAAATCGTCGTGCCGCTGATCGCTGCTGACGGCACGCTCATCGGCGTGTGGGACGTGGACAGCCCCGTGATTGCCCGCTTCGATGACGAAGACGCGGCGGGCATGGAAGCACTGTGCCGGGTGTTTGTGGAGATGGGCTGGACGCAGGCCTAGGCAATGGATTGCGCTTGACCCGGTGCCGCCGGTGGTGCCGCCGGTGGTGCCGCCGGTATGAGCCCGTAGCGGGACATGACCGCAACCAGCGCCGCGCGGTCGGGTGGCGCGCCGGCATTGACAACATCGGCGACGTCGCGGAAGTACTGGGCCCCGATGTCCGGCGTGAGAACAACCAGTGCGCGAGCCACATCGCCGTGCGGGTTACTGAACTGATGCACCGATCCGCGCGGGGTATGCACCCACTCTCCCGGCGCCAGGTCTCGGGCCACCCCGTCGACAGCGTACCGAAGCCTGCCCGCCAGCACATAGACGCACTCTTCGTTGTGCGTGTGGCTGTGCGCTGGCGGCACCTGCGAGCCGGGCGGCACCGTCAATTCGAATACGCCCATCCCACCCGTTGCGGCGCCATCGATCAGGTATTGGATGTGCAATTGACCCACCTGGATCGAATCGCCCGGGGTCCCGCCATCAAGCGCCATTTTCAGTCTCCCACCAATTCAAAGAACCGCTCGCCCGTGCCGCTATTGCGATTCTAGGTCAGCGTGGATGCTTGCGACAGGACCATCGCCGAACGGGAAGCGGGAGGCGGGCGGCGCAATGGCTTGCACTGCGCCCACTCTGGCACGATGATGCATGCTGCGCATTCCCCCGACCTATCGCAGCTTTCCCTCCAAGCCACCCGGCCTTTACCCGTGACCGCCCACGCCCAACCCTCCCGGAACGCCATCGCGTCGTTCTATTTCTACTACGTCGCGCTGTATGCCCCGGTTGCGATCACCATCAGCTTCTTCCCCCTCTGGATCCGAGCCCAGGGCCTGAGCGAGCAGCAGACCGGGATGGTGCTGGCGCTCGGCGCCGCGCTGGCAGTGCTGGTCAATCCGGCCGTGGGCGCCATGGCGGACCAGTACCGCAGTCGCAAGGTGATCCTGCTGGCGCTGGTGGCCAGTTCCGCGCTGAGCGCCGGGCTGCTGTTCAGCGCGCAGGGCTTCATCGGCGTGCTGCTGGTCTTCCTGGCCGTCAAGGCCTGCTCGGCGGGCCTGATACCGCTGAGCGAATCCATGGCGCTGGCCGGCATGCCGCGCTATGGCTTTGACTTTGGCCGCTTGCGCAGCGCCGGGTCGATGTCGGTGGTGGCCATGTCGATCGTGCTTGGCTGGCTGGTGGATCGCGCGGGGACCGAGGTGATCGCGATCGTGTTCGTGGCGGCGTACCTGGCACAGGGCCTGCTGGCGCTGGCGCTGCCCAACGACACGCTGGCGGCGCGCCATGCGGTGAAAGCGCCGTTGCAACAGGTGCTGCGGCTGCCCGGCTTCTCGCTGTTCCTGGCCAGCGCCGCGCTGTCGCAAGCGTGCCACGGCTTCTTCTACAGCTACAGCGCGCTGTACTGGAAAAGCGTGGGGTTCCCGGCATCGACCATCGGCTACCTGTGGGCGCTGGGCGTGATCGCGGAGATCACGGCGTTCGCCTTCGGCTCGCGGCTGCTGGCGCGGGTATCGGCGCCAGCGCTGATCGCGCTGGCCTGCGCGGCGGGCATCCTGCGCTGGTCGATGATCGGCCTGGCCGAGAGCGCCGGGGTGGCCATGCTGGCGCAACTGCTGCAGGGCGCCACGCTAGGCTTCACGCAACTGGGCGCGGCGCAGTACATCCGCACCCGCGTGCCGGCGCAGGTCATCTCCAGCGGCACGGGCCTTTACTCGGCCTGTGCCGGCTTGCTGACGGCGGTCTGCGTGTTCCTGGGCAGCTACCTGTTTGCCAGCGTGGGCGGCCGCGCCTTCTTGCTCACGGCTGCGCTTTGCGGCGCGGGCCTTGCGGCGGCGCTTGCCCTGCAAGCGCATGAGGCACGCCAGGCGAGCATGGCGCAATGGCGTACGTAATGGCGCACGTAATGGCGTACGTAATGGAGCACGTAACGGCGGGCATAACGCCGCGATGCGCGCCGGCGCCTACTCGGCCCGGATGTCCGCCACCTTGGCGACCTTCCTCCAGCGCTCCACCTCGGACGCAATGAAAGCGGCGAACTCAGCCGGCTTCATCACCGCCGGCTCCGCGCCTTCCTTGAGCAGGAACGCCTTCATGTCCTGCGACTGGACGATCTTGCCGATCTCACCATTGAGCTTGTCCACCAGGGCTTGCGGCGTGCCGGCAGGCGCCAGTATGCCCCACCACAATTCCACGGCACTGCCTTTGTAGCCGGCCTGCTCCAGCGGCACCAGATCCGGCGCCACGGGCGAGCGCTCGGCCGTGGTAACGGCCAGCGCCCTGACCCGCCCGCTCTTGACCTGTGAGAGGATGGATGGCGCGCTGGCCACCATCATCTGGATCTGGCCGCCTACCATGTCGGTCACAGCCGGCGAGATACCCTTGTATGGGACATGGGTCAGCTTGATATCGGCCGCGTCCGCGAACAGTTCGCTGGCGAACTGGTTGATGCTGCCCGCCCCCGAAGTCCCGTAGTTGAGCTTGCCCGGATTGGCCTTTGCGTTGGCCACCAGATCGGCCACCGACTTGAACGGCGAATTGGCGGACACCGTCACCAGCAAGGGGCCTTTGGCGAGCATACCCACGGGCTTGAAGCTCTTCACTGCGTCATAAGGCAGGTTGGTCCGGATGGCCGCCCCTGTCGTGAAGGTCGACGTCACCATCAGCAAGGCGTAGCCGTCCGCCGGCGCCCTCGCGACATAGGTACCCGCAATGACCCCGCCACCCGCTGGCTTGTTCTCGACCAGCACGGGTTGCCCCAATGCGTCCTGCAGATGCTTGCCGATGGCACGCGCGAAGAGATCGACAGAGCCGCCCGGCGCACTGCCGACGACGAGGCTGATCGGCTTGGAGGGGTAAGGAGCGGCTTGCGCAAGGGCCGGTGCGGGAAGGCAAACGGTTGCCAACGCCGCCAGTACGAACCTGCTGCGGTTGGCCGCGCGCGTGGTCAATGTAGTAAATGACATCCATGTCTCCTCGGTTGATGCCTGTTGGTATGGCCGCGGGAACCTGAACGCCACGTGCCGCGTGGGCGGATTCTTCTCTGCCGGACCGATTGCGTCCAGCTTATTTTTTCTATCCTTTCAGAAGAAAAAGTAATCAATTAACTGGGAGTGCGAAGCACTCCTCTTCAAGCCAGGTTCGCCCGCCGCAGCTTTGCCCTTAACGTCTCGATCTCGTCCAGCAGGTCGAGCACGACGGCCGCGCCGGCCACCCCGAGCTCCAGGTCGCGCGCGAGCCGCAGCGCCGTGCGGGCACGCTTGAGCGTGGCGCCGTCGAAACGCCAGTGCGGCGCGTCCTCTCCGCGCGGCGTGAGCACGCCCTCCTCCACCAGCGCCACCACCTGTCCAATGTCGGCATGACAGGCCACGCTCAGCTCCACCAGAGTAAACTGCACCTCTTCTTCGACAAGGACGCCATGCAGCATCGATATGCCTTGATCGCTCATCGCATCAAGCCTCCAGTGAACGGCGCGGGGCAAAACCGCTAAAGGTCTTGGCCATTTCCCGGTACGCGTCATTGGCCTTTTCCGTGTCCGCGGGCGGCAAGACGATCGACAGCACCGCGTACAGGTCGCCGGGCGGCGTGCTGGGCAGGCCCTTGCCCTTGAGGCGCAGCTTGCGGCCTGCCGACGAGCCCGGCGGCACGCTGAGTTGCACGCTGCCGTCCGGCGTGGGGATGCCGACGCTGGCGCCCAAGGCGGCTTCCCATGGGGCCACGGGCAGGTCGAGGTAGACGTCGCGATCGACTACGCGGAACAGCGGGTGCGGCGCGATCTCGATTTCGAGATAGAGGTCGCCGGCGGGAGCGTCTCCAAGTCCGGGGCCGCCCTGGCCTGCAAGCCGAAGATGCTGTCCACTGCGAATGCCTTTGGGAATATTGACTTCCAGCTGCCGCTCCTGCAGTCGCACGTGCCCGCTGGCGTCTGCCTGGGGCGCGCGCAGCGTGATGGTGCGGCGCCCGCCCCGGTAGACGTCCTGCAGATCGATCTGCACCTTGGCATGGTGATCGCCCCCTGCCATGCGGGCAGCGCCTCGCCCGCCGCGAGACTGCGCATGCCTGGCGCCGAAGAGCGACTCGAAGAAGTCGCTGCGATCCAGGTCTTGCTCGAAATCCGCCTCGCCGCCGCTGTATTCGAAGCCGCTATCCCATCCCGGCGGCGGGGTGAACTCGCGGCCGCTCTTGTACCGCGCCCCCACGTCGTCGTAAGCGGCGCGCTTCTCCTCGTCTTTCAGTGCCACATACGCCTCGGCCACATCCTTGAAGCGAGCCTCCGCATCCGGCTCCTTGCTGACGTCCGGGTGATACTTGCGCGCCAGCTTGCGGTAGGCGCGCTTGATGTCATCCTGCGTGGCCGTGGGCTCCACCCCGAGCATCGCGTAGTAATCCTTGTACTCCATGAATGCCCCCGGGCAACTGGCGTGCGGAACGCGCACGGCGCTTGGCGAATGATGCGCTCGACCTGCGGCTCTCAGTATAGGCAAAGGCACGGGCATGCGGTTCGCCCTGCGCGCGCTGTCCGCACACGTATCCATAACGTGGCGTGCGCAACTGCGGAACCTGCTATGTTAGCGGCAAGCCAGCTAATGGAGGCATCGGTGAAAGATGTGGCATCCGCCCCGCAAGACGCTGAACAATCATGGCTCGGCAAGCTCGGCCCGGGCTTGATCACCGGCGCGGCGGACGACGATCCCAGCGGCATCGCCACTTATTCGCAAGCGGGCGCGCAGTTTGGCTTCAACATGTTGTGGACGGTGCTGCTCACCTACCCGTTGATGGTGGGCATCCAGGTGGTGAGCGCCAGGATCGGGCGGGTGAGCGGCCATGGGCTGGCCACCAATATCCGCAGGCATTACCCCGCGTGGCTCCTGTATGCCGTGGTCAGCCTCTTGCTGGTTGCCAACACGATCAATATTGCGGCCGACGTCTCGGCCATGGGCGAGGCGCTGCGGCTGATCGTGGGCGGGCCGGCCCAGCTTTATGCCGTGGTGTTCGGCATGATCTCATTGCTGCTGCAGGTGTTCGTGCCCTACCGGCGCTATGTCCGCTTGCTGAAATGGCTCACGCTGGCCTTGCTGGCCTACGTGGCCACGGCGTTTGTCGTGCATATCCCGTGGTCGCAGGTGCTGTCGAAGGCGCTGCTGCCGCATATGTCCTGGAAGCCCGAGTATGTCACGACCGTGGTGGCGGTGTTCGGCACCACCATCAGCCCCTACCTGTTCTTCTGGCAGGCATCGCAGGAAGTCGAGGATCAGCTCGCCAACCCCCAGGCCCGGCCCCTGATCAATGCGCCCTGGCAGGCGCAATCCAATTTGCGGCGCATCAAGATCGATACCTATGTCGGCATGGGTTTCTCGAACCTGGTGGCGTTTTTCATCATCCTGACGACAGCGGTGACGCTCAACCTGCATGGCGTCACCGATATCCAGACCTCGGCACAGGCAGCCACCGCGCTGCGCCCGATTGCCGGCGATTTCGCCTTCATGCTGTTCAGTGCCGGCATCATCGGCACCGGCTTGCTGGCGATTCCCGTGCTGGGCGGATCCTCCGCCTATGCCATGGCGGGCGCCTTCAAATGGAAAAACAGCCTGGAGCGCACGCCGATGACGGCAAAGGCCTTCTACGGCATCATCGCCGTCTCCACCCTGATCGGCATCGCGCTGGGCTTTACCGCGATCGACCCGATCAAGGCGTTGTACTGGAGCGCCGTCATCAACGGCGTGATCTCCGTGCCGATCATGGCGGTGACGATGCTGATGGCGGCGCGCACCGACATCATGGGCGAGTTCGTCGTCAGCACAAGGCTGAAGGTGCTGGGGTGGCTCGCCACGCTGATGATGGCCTTGGCTGTCTGCGCGATGCTGGTGACCATGCGCGCCTGAGCCACGCTTGAGCGGCGCCTGTCCAGCAAGTGCTTGCGCAAAGCGAAGTGCGATGAAAGACATCTCCGTGTCCGCCATCGTACCGACGCCATGGCCGATCCATGTCGTTGATCAATCCCACCCATGAGCCGGTTGGCGATGCTATGAGCGACATCGGCCGCGGCGGCGACAAGCTTGGCAAAGTTGACCACATCATGCTGGACGTACCGGGCGGGCGCATCGCCTATGCGGTGCTGTCCTTTGGCGGATTCCTCGGCATGGGCGGAAAGCTCTTCGCCGTGCCCTGGTCCGCGCTCACGCTCGACGTCCAGTGCAAGAGCTTTGTGCTGGGCATCGAGAAAGAAGTGCTAGAGGCCGGGCCGGGCCGCAAGGCGCCATGGATTGAACGCGGAAAGCGCATCGCTGCGCGCGGGAACTTCCAGCACGCAGCGAGGGCGGTGCCAGGCGACATTCAGCCTTGGATCCAGCCTTGATTACGGCGGCTGAACAAGACTCGCCAGGAAGCGCCAGCGGAGAAAGCCAACTGCATTTGCGCCGGCTCGATCGGCCATGCGCCGGACGTCGCGGACAGATTTGGCGGCCTGGATGTGGATCTGGACTGGGGAAAGGTGCTGTCCGTGGGAGTCGCGAAGCAGGATCGCATCGAAAAGAAGAATGCCGACCTGATCTTCCGGAACCGGCAGCAGCATGCGTCGATGAAGAACTGAAGCCCCGGGCCCGGACGGCAGGCGCAGGTACAAGCAACGCGGCAAGGTTCGGGCTTTCGCTCAAGAACAGGAGAGCAAGATGAACACCTCAACAACGCGCTCGCGCTGGATGCGCGCGGCGACCATGAAGGCCACCGCGGCATTCGGCCTGGCGCTGGCACTCGGCGTCGTGTCGACGGCACCGGCCCTCGGCGACGACCACCATTTCGGCCGGAACCAAGGCAACCAGCATGCTTCGTCCCATCAGGGACACAACGGCAACGGGCAGGGCAACCAACACTACGATCACTCCCGTGACCATCACAACTATCGCGGCTATCGCGGCAACTACCATGACAACCAGCGCTATATCTACGCGCCACCGCCGGTAGCTTACGTGCCCCAGCCGGCGCCCGGCATCAGCCTGTTCTTCCCCCTGCAAATCCGCTAGCCAGGCAAGGCACGGGCAAGCGGCAAACCTCCCGGGCAACGAATACGTTGCCCGGACGCCCGCTGCCAGCGCCTTTGATCTCCCACATTGCTGACCTATATTTTTTTTGCAGGTGGCTCCGGGATCGTCCCGGGGTTCTCACTTGCGCGGCTGGCGCAAATTGCCTGGCACATAACCCTCATAACCCAACTCAGCATTGGGAGGCAAAAGATGACATCCACCCACGATCCGAGGGCCAATCATCTCCTTGCCGTATTGCCCGAAGGGGAGTGGTTGCGTCTTGCACCACACCTGATCCTGACCGAGCTGCCCCTGGGCCATGTGGTGTATGAGTCGGGTGACCAGCTCGGCTATGTGTATTTCCCGACCACGTCGATCGTCTCCCTGCTCTACGTGATGGAGGACGGCGCCTCCGCCGAGATCGCCGTCGTCGGCAATGAGGGCATTGTCGGCATTGCCTTGTTCATGGGCGGCGAGACAACGCCCAGCCGGGCCATCGTGCAAAGTGCCGGCCATGGCTATCGCCTGAGTGCCAAAGTGCTGAAGCAGGAATTCACGCGCGGCGGCCCCATCCAGCATTTGCTGCTGCGATACACGCAGGCGCTGATCACCCAGATGGCCCAGACCGCGGTTTGCAACCGGCATCACTCCATTGAGCAGCAACTCTGCCGCTGGCTGCTGTTGAGCATCGACCGGCTGCCGTCCAATGAACTGACGATGACGCAGGAGCTGATTTCGAACATGCTTGGCGTGCGCCGTTCCGGCGTGACCGAAGCGGCCTTGAAACTCCAGAGCGCCGGCCTGATCCAATACAGCCATGGCCATATCGCGGTGCTCGACCGGCCAGCGCTGGAAAAGCATGCTTGCGAATGCTACGCGGTGGTCAAGCGTGAGTTCGACCGCCTGTTGCCTGCCACGCCGGCGACCTGAACCTCGCCACACCAGCGGTTGGCAGCCATTAGTAGTCGCTGCCAGCCGCCGGTAGCCGGAAGCTGGTAGCCGTTACTCCTCGCTGGTCCACTCCACCTCGACGCCAAGGCTGCGCAGGTTCTCGACAAAGCGCGGATGGGCCCGGCGGATGGGCGCGGCGTTGCGGATCTCCGAGCGGCCGTCGATGCTCGCGGCCACCATGAGCAAGGCGATGGCCACGCGGATGATGTACGGGCTTTCCACCACCGCCGGCGTCAGGGGATTGCCACCAAAGGTGATGAGCCGGTGCGGGTCGGACGAGAACACATGGGCGCCGAACTTCGACAGCTCGCCGGTCCAGCCCAGCGCGCCGTCGTACACCTTGTTCCAGAACATGGCGTTGCCCTGCGCGCGCACGCCCAGCGCGATGAAGATGGGCAGCAGGTCAACCGGGAAGTAAGGCCACGGCGCAGCCTCGACCTTGGTCAGCACGTTGCTGGTAAACGGCGTCTGCACTTTCAGGGGGCCAGCGCTGGTGGCGCGGGACCAGCCATCTTCGTGCGTGATCTGCACCCCAAACTTGGCGAAGGTGCGGTCGATCAGCGGGAAATTCCCCGGCGCGCTGTTGCGCACCACGACATCGCCGCCGGTGATGGCGCCCAGCGCCAGGAAGGTGGTGATCTCGTGAAAATCCTCGTCGAAGGTAAAGTCGCCCCCCTTGAGCTTGTTGCCGCCATGCACCGTCAGGCGCGAGGTGCCCATGCCTTCGATGCGCGCGCCCATCATCGCCATGAAGCGGCAGAATTCCTGCACATGGGGCTCCGATGCAGCATTGGTGAGCGTGGAGGTGCCACCCGCGGCGGCGGCGCACAGCACGAAGTTCTCCGTGGTGGTGACCGATGCATAGTCGAGCCAGTGGTCGATGGGCGTCAGCTGGCCGGCGCTGCGCACCAGCAGCGATCCGTCGGCGCGCTCCACCTCGCCACCAAAGCGGCGGAAGACATCGACGTGCGGATCGATCTCGCGCACGCCAAGCGTGCAACCCTTGACGTTGTCCTCCAGCCGGGCCACGCCGAAGCGGGCAAGCAGCGGCGGCACCAGCATGATGGACGAGCGCATCTCTTCCGGCAGGCGATGGCGGGCCGCGTCGAACACGGTCTCCTGATGGTGCAGCGACAGCGTGCCGCTTGCGTCATCCATATGCACCTTGCTGCCCAGCGCGCGGAAGATGTCGAGAATCTTGCGCACATCGGTGATGTCGGGCACGCCGTGCAGGCGCAAGGGCTCATCGGTCAGAAGCGTGGCGCAGAGCACAGGAAGCACTGCATTCTTGTTGGCGGAAGGGGTAATACGCCCCCGGAGCGGCTTGCCGCCGTGCACGATGAGATTGGACATGGGATGGGATATTGCGAGACGAGCCCGGACAGGATGGAACAACGCCCAGCATTGTACTTGCACTGCGAAGGGCAAGGATGCCGCCCTGGCAGCGCTCACAGATGACGTTCTCGGAAAAAGACCCGGTTCGAGAAACTGCCGCAGTGAAAAGTCCTCACGTGTTTCTTATCCTGGCAAAGCGTATTGACAAGGTGACGAGGCCTGCGCCAGTGCCACTAGTGCGCCAGCAGCGGCTGGCCGGACGTGTTCGCCAGATCGGCGGGTTGCTGGCTCTGCGGGTCGCGTTCGCCCGGCTGCGTGGTCTTGCGGCCTTCTCCCTGCTGCTCGATATGGCCGCGGGCGCGGGGCTTGGCCTGCTGTCTGGCATCAGGCCCGGCGTTCTCAACTGTCATCGTCGATCTCCTGTGTTGTGAAGGCCGCGGACCCTCTGGGCAATGCATATCCCCGCAAAATATGTGCCCGGCGTGGCGCAACGGCACAGAGAGCGTTCGGGAAAATGCGGCACTAGCCGGGCGAGTACTTCATCCCGCTATGGGAACGTGGGAGCGCAGGCTTGTACGCATGCGCAGACGCCGTCTTCGTCCCGAATCACCAGAGACACCCCTCGCCTGGCGGCCATCAGGGCGCCGATGCTTGCTGCTTCCTCCCGCGTTTCATACTCAAGGATCGCGGTGGCGGCGCCGTCGACCTTCAATGCCCAGCCCCCGCGTGCGGGGAGCACTACAAAATCGCCAAGCATCTGTTTCTCCGGCTGCGGGCGTTACACCAAGGTTAGGCAGCGCGCAGGCCCTGGGCAATGGGATGGCGTCCTACAAGCGGCGCGCCTGGGGCACTTGGCGCCGCGATATCATGGTGGGTGCAAAAACGCGTGGAGCGACAATGCAGATTGACTGGACGACGATCCGTCGGGGCGATGCCGATGCGCCGCCTGGGCAGGCACCGGGCAGCATCAGCCGCCGCGCGTTCCTGGCGTCAGGTGCTGCACTGGCGCTAGCCGCCTGTGCACAGGGACGCTTTGCCGGCGACACCCAGCTGCAGGGTTCAGCCGGCACCAAGGCCGCAAAAGACGCTAACAACGTCAAAGACGCCGCCCCCTGGAAGCCCTCCCCTACCGCGCTGGTCATCGACATGCACAGCCATGCCGGGCGCGTGATCGTGTCGCGCGATCCCGCCATCGGCGCGGACCGGCCCTTTCTTCCGCTGGCCGCGCCGATGCGCGCGGGCGGCGTGAACGTGATCTGCCTGGCAATCGTGACGGATACCATCGTCACGCGCGTGTCCGCCGATCGCACGCGCTTCGAATCCTGGCGAACCCCATCCGAAGGCGAGCTCTACGCGCTTGGCGTGGCCGAATTCGCGCGCGCGCACAAGCTGGTGGAGCGTGAGCAGATGCAAGTGGTGACCGACGCGGCTACGCTGGCCACACGGTGGCCGGCCGGGCCGTGCGTGATCATCGCGTCGGAAGGCGCGGACTTTCTGGAAGGCAGGCTGGAGCGCGTGGACGAAGCGTACGGCATGCACCAGTTGCGGCACCTGCAGCTCACGCACTACCGCGTCAACGAGCTGGGCGACATCCAGACGGAGGCGCCGGTGCACGGGGGCCTGACGGATTTCGGCGCGGATGTAGTGCGGCGCTGCAATGCCTTGGGCATCGTCGTCGATGTCGCGCACGGCACCTATGACCTCGTCAAGCGTGCCGCCGCCATCTCCACCAAGCCACTGGTGATTTCGCACTCCGCGCTGGCCACGCGCCCCGGCTTGCGCAGCCGGCTGATCACGCCCGACCACGCGCGCGTGATCGCGGGCACCGGTGGCGTGATCGGGGTCTGGCCCAGCGCGGGCACCTTCCGCGACCTGACCGCAATGGCGCTTGGCTTCAAGCGGATGGCCGACGTGGTTGGCGTGGATCATGTGGGCTTGGGCACGGACATGCTCGGTTTCATCACGCCGCCGGTATTGCGCGCCTACGACCAGTTGCCAGCGCTAGCCGCCGCGCTGCTGGCGGCGGGCTTCACGCACGAGGAAGTGGGCAAGCTACTCGGCGGCAATTACCGCCGGGTATTCGAAGCATCCGTCGGCTAGCGCCGGCGTGCGCGCCTACCGCGTACGCTGTCCCGGCTTGCCTTCACCCTGCGTATCACCGGCGCGCGACCGGCGATACGCCTCCCGCCCGGCGTAGACGGCACCAGCGGCAAACATCAGCGCCAGTGCAAACCAGGTGATCGCATAAACGAGGTGGTTGTTGTTGAACGTGATTACAGTCAGCCCGCCCACCGGCCAGGTGCGCTTGCTGGCGTCCCCGAGCGGCACAGCCGCGTCTGCATCGATGAAGTAAGGCGCCACGTTGCGCAGGCCGCGCGCGGCAGCAATGGCCGGCACATCGCGCGCGTACCAGCGCCCGGCCGCCGGATCGTTGGTGCGCAGAAAGCCGTTGCCTGGCTCGCTAAAGCGCAACAGGCCAGTGACGGTGGTCTCGCCGGTGGGGTCGCCCCCGCCGCGCTTGGCGCGCTCGCTCAGCTCAGGCGGCACAAAGCCACGGTTGACCAGCACCACATTGCCGTCCGCCGTGCGCAACGGCGTCACCACCCAGAAGCCGCCACCCAGCTCTGTGACGGCCTGCACCAGGGTCTCGCTGTCGTTCAGGAAGGTGCCGGTGAGCCGCACGCGGCGGTACTCGTCGGCGGCCTTGGTGAGCCGCGGCCACTGATCGGCGCTGGGCGCGGCCGTGGCGGGAGCATGCACACGCGCGTTCACGCGTTCGATGAGGTCGAGCTTCCACGCGCGGCGTTCGACTTGCCAGACGCCAAGCGAAAGCAGCCCGGCTACCGCCACGATGGCGAGCAGGGCAAACGCCACAAGCGCGCCGGTGGCGCGCTTGCGGGAAGGCGGGTTGGATTGGGCTACGCCCTGCTGCCGGGCCGTCAAGGCAGGTTCTTCATGTCGTGCATTGGCATCATGTTCTGGTCGAGGTGGAACATTACCCAAAGCGAGCCGCTCAGCGCGATGACCACCAGCACGATCGTGAAGATCAACGCCAGCATGGTCCATCCGCCCTCGGATCTCGCATTCATATGCAGGAAATATATCATGTGGACGACGATCTGCACCGCGGCGCAGCCCAGCAGGAACAACGCTGTGGTGCTGGATTTATCGAAAACCTTGGCCATCACCAGCCAGAACGGGATCGCCGTGAGGACCACCGCGAGCACGAAGCCCGTCATGTAACCCTTGAAGGTGCTATGGCTGACCTCGCCATCGTGTCCGTGGCCATGGTCGTCATGGCCATGGCCGTGGCCATGGGGATCGCCTGCAAGGGCATTGTCATGCGCGTTCATGGCAGCACTCCCATCAGGTAGACGAAGGTAAACACACCGATCCAGACCACATCCAGAAAGTGCCAGAACATGGACAGGCACATCAGGCGGCGCTTGTTCTCGGGGATCAGCCCGTGCTGCCCCACCTGCACCATCAGCGTGATGAGCCAGACGATGCCGACCGTCACGTGCAGCCCGTGGGTGCCCACCAGCGTGAAGAACGAGGACAAAAAGGCGCTGCGCTGCGGCCCCGCGCCGTCGTGGACGAGGTGCGCGAACTCGTAGAGCTCCAGGCTGATGAACGCCGCGCCCAGCAGGCCAGTGATGCCGAGCCAGATCAGGGTGGTGCGCACCTGCGCCTTCTGCATCTCCAGCACGGCAAAGCCGTAGGTGATCGACGACAAAAGCAGCATGGTGGTGTTCAGCGCCACCAGCGGCAGCTCGAACAGCTCGGCGCCCGTGGGGCCGCCGGCGTAGCGCCGCCCCACCACGCCGTACACGGCAAACAGGCTGGCGAAGATGAGGCAGTCGCTCATCAGGTACAGCCAGAATCCGAGCAACGTGCCGTTCTGCGCATGCACCTCGCTGGTCGCGTAGAAACGCAGCTCGCTCTGGCGCGTGGTGTCCGGCATGCGCACGTCGCCGGGGCCGTAGGGGGCGGTGGTATCAACCATGGCTGGCAAGCAGGCGTGTGCGCTCTGCCTCGGTGCGGACGACGTCGTCGGCTGGGACGTAGTAATCGCGCTTGTAGTTGAAGGTATGGCCGATCGCCACGACCAGGATGGCAGCGAAGGACACGATCACAAACAGCCACATGTGCCAGATCAAGGCGAAGCCGAGCACGGTGCTTAACCCAGCCAGGATGATGCCCGCGCTGGTGTTCTTCGGCATGTGGATCGGGATAAAGCCGTGCTGTGGCCGCTGGTATTGGTGCTCTTTCATCTGCCACCACGCGTCGTTGTCATGGATGATCGGGGTAAAGGCAAAGTTGTATTGCGGCGGTGGCGAGGAGGTCGACCACTCCAGCGTGCGGCCGTCCCACGGATCGCCCGTGGTGTCGCGCAGGGCTTCGCGCCGGCGGTAGCTGACCACCAGCTGGATCAGGAAGCAGCCGATGCCTAGCGCGATCAGGAACGCGCCGAATGCCGCCAGCTGGAACCAGATCTGCAGGGACGCATCCTCGAAGTGGCTCATGCGGCGGGTCACGCCCATCAGCCCGAGCACATAGAGCGGCATGAAGGCAACGTAGAAGCCAACCAGCCAGAACCAGAACGAGCATTTTCCCCAGAACGGATCCAGCCGGTAGCCGAAGGCCTTGGGAAACCAGTAGGTGATGCCGGCCATCAACCCGAACAGCACGCCGCCAATGATCACGTTATGGAAGTGCGCAATCAGGAAGAGGCTGTTGTGCAAGGAGAAATCCGCCGGCGGCACGGCGAGCAGCACGCCGGTCATGCCGCCGATCACGAAGGTGACCATGAAGCCGATGGTCCAGAGCATCGGCACCTCGAAGCGGATGCGCCCGTGGTACATGGTGAACAGCCAGTTGAACATCTTGGCCCCGGTCGGGATCGAGATGATCATGGTGGTGATGCCGAAGAACGAATTGACGCTGGCGCCCGAGCCCATGGTGAAGAAATGGTGCAGCCAGACCAGGTAGGAGAGCACCGTGATCACCACCGTGGCGTACACCATCGACGCGTAGCCGAACAAGCGCTTGCGGCAGAACGTGGAAACCACTTCCGAGAAGATGCCGAACGCGGGCAGCACAAGGATGTACACCTCCGGGTGGCCCCAGATCCAGATCAGGTTCACGTACATCATGGCGTTGCCGCCAAGATCGTTGGTGAAGAAGTTGGTGCCTGCGTAGCGGTCGAGCGCCAGCAGGGCCAGCACGGCGGTGAGCACCGGGAAAGCGGCGATGATCAGCACGTTGGTGCACAGCGCGGTCCAGGTGAACACCGGCATCTTCATCATGGTCATGCCGGGCGCGCGCATCTTGACGATGGTCACGAGCAGGTTGATGCCCGATAACAACGTGCCCAGCCCGGCAACCTGCAAGGACCAGATGTAATAGTCCACGCCCACGTCCGGACTCTGCAGCACGCCCGACAGCGGTGGATACGCCAGCCAGCCGGTGCGCGCGAACTCGCCGACGAACAACGACATCATCACCAGCACGGCGCCGCCAACCGTCATCCAGAAGCTGAAGTTGTTGAGAAAGGGAAAGGCAACGTCGCGCGCGCCGATCTGCAACGGCACGACAAAATTCATGAGCCCGGTGACCAGCGGCATGGCCACGAAGAAGATCATGATCACGCCGTGCGCGGTAAAGACCTGGTCATAGTGGTGCGGCGGCAGGTAGCCCAGCGAATCGCCAAAGGAAACCGATTGCTGCAACCGCATCATGACCGCATCGGCAAAGCCGCGCAGCAGCATGACGATGCCTAGCACGACATACATGATGCCGATCTTCTTGTGGTCGATGCTGGTGAACCACTCGCGCCAGAGGTAGCCCCACGCTCGCAGGTAGGTCAGTGCGCCAACCAGCGCCAGCCCCCCGATCGCGACGGCCGCGAAGGTCGCCAGCAGGATGGGCTCGTGATAGGGGATTGCCTCCCAGGTGAGGCGGCCGAATACCAGTTGCGTCAGGTCGAGGTGCTCGGGCATTGTGTCACCAGGGCCGCAAGGGCGTTGTTTCAGGAATCGGGGAGCAGCGGGTCATTGTTGCCACATCATTGGGCAATGTCATTGCGGCAACGTCCTGGCGGACGCCACACGGGGACCGTTGCCAATGCCGGCAGGGTCGCCTGCCGTGCAGATGGCGCCCAGGCTCGCGCCAGCAGCGCCGCGTTCGAGCGCCGCCACGTTGAGGGTCCGCGGCTTGTCCTTGCCCTGGCCCTGCCTCGCACTCATGGCCATGTCCTTGATGCAAGGCCGGTTGGCTTGCACGCAGCGGTTCAGGATCGCGTCGTACAAACCCGACGCCACGCTGGCGTAGCGCCTCACCGGCTCAAGCTCGCTGGGTTGCTCCAGCTGCAGGTAAGCGTCGCGCGTCAGGGCCCCGCCGCCGGCCTTGGCTTGCTGCACCCATCGCGCGAATTCCTCCGCGCTCATGCCATGGAACTTGAAACGCATGCCGGAGAAGCCCGCGCCGCTGTAGTTGGCGGAGAAGCCCTCGTAGACACCCGGCTGGTTGATCACCGCGTGCAGCTTGGTCTCCATGCCCGGCATGGCATAGACCTGCCCCGCCAGCGCAGGAATGAAGAAGGAGTTCATCACGGTGGACGCCGTGATCTTGAAGCGGATCGGCTGATCCACCGGCGCCGCCAGCTCGTTGACGGTGGCGATGCCTTGCTCGGGGTAGAAGAAAAGCCACTTCCAGTCCAGCGCCACCACCTCCACGGTGAGTGGCTCCATGGCCATGGGCACCGGGCGCCCGGCATCGATGCGGCTCAAGGACTGGTAGGGATCGAGCTTGTGCGTGCTGACCCAGGTCAACGCGCCCAGGGCGATGATGATCAAGAGCGGCGCGGCCCAGATCACCAGCTCCAGCAAGGTCGAATGGTCCCAGTCGGGCTCGTAGATGGCCTCCCTGTTGGCCTCGCGGTAGCGCCAGGCGAAGAGCAGCGTCAGCGCGATCACCGGCACGATGATCAACAGCATCAGCCCGGTTGAAATGATGATTAGATCACGCTGCCGGATCGCGAGATCCCCGGCCGGGGCTAGCAAGACAGCATTGCAGCCCGTCAGCAGCAGGATGGCAGCGAACAACAGACACCCGCGCGTCGCGTAGCGGGATGGCACTATCCGAATGCGAAATTGCATAGCCGTGGAAGTGATCGTTGGAACTACGCCGGTGGGCTGGCCGCGGAAACTCAACATTTCCTATGGCACTGTAGTCAAAGAAGTGCCATTCTTAAAGGAGTGACACAAAACGCCACCCCGAACAACGAGAGACGAGAGGGCCTGACGATGTCCAGCAGCAGCAGCAGCAGCGGCGTTGCGCACCAGCACCAGCCGTCACCGTCTTCCCCCACGCCCGCGCAAGACGCGGCGCACCGGGCGCAGGTGGCGCCAGCCGAGATCGCCGCCGGCGTCGTCATCGGGCGAGCGTCCGAGTATTTCGACTTCTTCGTCTACGGCATCGCCTCGGTGCTGATCTTCCCCAGCGTGTTCTTCCCGTTCGTCAGGCAACTGGAAGGGCTGCTGCTCTCCTTCACCATCTTTTCCTTCGCCTTCATCGCCCGGCCATTCGGGACCACCTTGTTCATGGCGATCCAGCACCGCTGGGGACGCAGCATCAAGCTGACGGCCGCGTTGTTCCTGCTGGGCACCGCCACGGCGGGCATGGCGTTCCTGCCGGGCTACGATGCGCTCGGCAACCACGCCATCGTCATCCTGGCGGCGCTGCGCATCCTGCAGGGCATTGCGCTGGGCGGCTCATGGGACGGGCTGCCATCGCTGCTGGCACTGAACGCCCCGGCGCACCGCCGCGGCTGGTACTCGATGCTGGGCCAGCTCGGCGCGCCGATCGGCTTTCTCCTTGCCGGCTCGCTGTTCCTCTACCTGCGCGCCAACCTGGATTTCGATGAGTTCCTGGACTGGGGCTGGCGCTATCCGTTCTACGTGGCGTTCGCCATCAACGTGGTCGCGCTATTCGCGCGCCTGCGGCTGGTGGTGACCCAGGAGTACACGCAGTTGCTTGAAGAAGGCGAGCTGGAGCCGATCAGCCCGGTGCAGATAATGCGCGCCCAGGGCTACAACCTGTTCATCGGTGCCTTCGCCGCACTGGCCAGCTACGCGCTGTTCCACCTGGTCACGGTGTTCCCGCTGTCGTGGGTCGCGCTGCACGCCACGCAGGACATCAATGACGTGCTGATCATCCAGATCATCGGCGCGGGGATCGCCATGGCGGCCACCATCGCCTCCGGCTGGATCGCCGACCGCATCGGGCGGCGCACCACGCTGGCGCTGATGGCAGTCCTGATCGGCATCTTCGGCCTGTTCGCGCCGTACCTGATGAACGGTACCCCGGCGCGGCAAGACCTGTTCATCCTGATCGGCTTCGGCTTGCTGGGCTTGTCGTACGGGCAGGCCGCGGGCGCTGTCACGGCAAACTTCGGATCGCGCTTTCGCTATACCGGCGCGGCGCTGACTTCCGATTTTGCGTGGCTGTTCGGCGCCGCCTTTGCGCCGCTGGTGGCGTTGGGACTGTCGGCGGAGTTCGGCTTGTTTGCCGTCAGCGGCTACCTGCTGTCCGGCGTGGCGTGCACGTTGCTGGCGCTGTGGATCAATCGCAAGATGGAAGCGCGCGACTGACCCGGCCACGACAAAACAAACGGCCAGTCATGCGCAATGACTGGCCGCTGTCTTTTCCGCGCCGCTTTGCTCAGAAATTCCCGAAGAACCCGCGCGCGGCGACCATGCAGAACGGCGCCACCAGGCTCCCGTGGTAGGCCTCGATCACCGCCGACGCACCGCCATCGGTCGCGCCCGCCGCCACCGCCTGCGCGGCGAGCGTTGCCTTGGCCAGCGCAAAGCCCTGCTTGATCGGCGCATAAGGATCGGCAGGCCCCGCCACCGGCGCATCCACATCCAGCACCGAAGTCAGCCCCACCGGCACCTTGGCGTTGCGCCAGTAAGCCTGCTGCACGGTCGCGTTGAAGAAGAACACCGTCGGGTCGAAGCGACCGCCGCAAAGCTGCACCGGGGCACGCGGGATCCAGTTGCGCAAGTCATTGCGCTTGAACGCCTGGCGCAGCGGCGCAACCGGGTTGGCCGCCGGCGCCATCGCCACCGTGGTGTACGGGAACGCGCCATCCGGATTGACCAGCGCGTCTTCCAGCAGGCCGAGGCGGAAGCTGTTGCGCACCAGGTTGCCTTTGCCAAACCCGAGGGCAAAGATCGGCGTCAGCTCAGGCGGCGCCAGCGGGGGCGAAGTCGGCGGCGTCAGCGAGGCAAACTGCGCAGCCGGCGGATCGGGGTTGAAGAGCGCCGTGGCGGGCAATTTTCCGTTGCCGATCAGCGTGTCGATTGGTGTCACGCTCGGCAGGAGATCCTCGATGCCACGCGCGTAGGTTGCCTCAAACAGGTCGCCCGGCCAGCGGTAGATGTTGCCGTAGGCGTTCTGGTAGCTGGTCGCCACCAAGGTCGTGAAGATGGTGGAACCCAGATCCACCTCACCCGCGATCAGCGCGTCCCCGGTGGCCGCCATGGCATAGGGCCCCGAACCTGTGGAAGCCGCCGTCACGTTGATGCCCGCCGCCTGAAGCGCGCGATGCGTGGCCATGGCAACGTGGCCGCCCTGCGAATATCCGGTGACAAAGAGCTTGCCATTCTCCCGCGCCGCCTTGCCCGAGTCCGCCCGGGCCAGCGCAACCCGTGCGGCCCGCAGCGAGTCGATCATGTCCGCCGATTGCTGCTGGGCATTCAGGTAGGGATGATAGGAAAGCTCGGAGCCGGCGTAACCCGCATAGTTGCTCGCCACCACGATATAGCCCTGCGCGGCATACATGGCCGCAACGCTGATGCCCTCCGAGGCGCCATCACCATTGCCCGGGTCCTTCTGCGTCAGGTCCGCAAGGTTGTACTTGCGGTAGGTGGTGGTGCCATGCGCGTACATCAACGCCGGGCGTGGCCCACTGCATGCGCGCCCGCCGCTTGGAATCATCAGCGCGCCGCTCGCGGTGGTGGGCTCATTGGCGCCGCCGATGGTGCGGTAGCGGAAATAGACGATCTCCAGGTCGCACGCAGGGGTGCCAGCGACCTGCAATAGCTGGCGGCCTGAATCGCTCGCGTTGAGAACGCCGGCCAGCGCGGCCGCGCTCAGGCGCAGCGTGGTCCTGTGATCGAGAAGCTGGCCGCGACTACTGTTGTAGTTGTCGTTGCCATTACAACTGCCCCCGCTGCAAGAACTCGCCGATTGCGCATAAGCCCCCGCGCTCAGCGCCAGACACGTCAAGGCCGCAAAGCCCGCCTTCGCCATGGTCAATCGCATCTTCCATCCCCCCGCCTGTGGACTATGTCAGTTAGCCTGATCCACACAATTAGCGGAGTGTAGGTAAACGGATCAACCACCCGCCAGCCTTATAGCGCACGATCTCGTATTGTGAAAAAGGGATGAACTGGTCATGATGCCCATTCATCCCGAGGGTCAAGACCGGTAACGCGCGGTTGCAGCCAAGCGGCCCGGCCTAGTGCCCGGTGCGCACCCGGAAGCCCAGCCCCGGCGACACCACGGCGGCATCGCCATCGCGCAGTTCGATGGTTTCCAGGCTGCCGTTGTCCCGGGATTCAGCGGCAAACTCTGCGATGTTGCGCAGGCGCGCGGCCGGAATGCCGCACGCGCTAAGCCGCGCTTCCAGCTCCGCGGCCAGGCCATCGGCCAGCGCGGCGGCGAGCGCCGCCTTGAGCGCGCCCGGATCGAGCGAGCGCACAAAGGCAGGCAGGCCGTTGCGTTCCAGCGGCGGATTGAACAAGGCGGGATCCCGCGCCAGATGGCCAAGGCCCAGCGCTTCGAGCAATGCCAGCAACTGGCCTGGCGTGTTCGCGCCGATGGCCAGCCAGCCATCGCGCGTGCGGAAGAAATCGGCGGAGGGGCTGCCGGAATAACCCTGGTTGCCCTGCCGGGGCGGCGTGGCCCCGCGTGTGAGCGCGTCGCAGGCCATGGGGTACATCAGCTGCATGCCGGCGCTGGCCATGGAGATATCGAGCAGCATGCCGCGCCCGGTGCGCTCGCTGTCGCGTACACCGGCAAGGATGGCGAAGGCGGCGAGCAGCCCCGTGGCGGAGTCGATGACCGGGAACCCCGTCTTGATGGGCGGGTCGCCCTCGTTGCCCGCCATGTAGGCCATGCCGGTGGCGGCCTGCACCACGTGGTCATAAGCGGGCCGGCCGCGCCATGCCGGCGCGCCGCGCCCAAAGCCGGAGATGCTGCAATAGACCACGCGCGGATTCAGCGCAAGCACGGCCTCGAAGCCGAGCCCGAAGCGCTCCAGCACGCCCGGCCGCAGGTTGTCGACGAAGACATCGCAGGTGGTGGCGAGCTCCAGCGCATGCTGGCGCCCTTGCTCGCTGCCAAGGTCGAGGGCAAGCGACGACTTGCCAGCGTTGAGCGCCACGAAGCCCTCGCGGCCCCGTCCGGCGCGGCGCATGACATCGCCGCCGTTGGCGTTTTCCACCTTGGTCACGTCGGCCCCGAGCTGCGCCAGCAGGAAGGTGGCGAAGGGACCGGCGATGACGTGCGAGAAATCGAGCACGCGGATGCCCGCGAGCGGGGTGAATGAATGGGTAGCGGTGACAGGCATGGCAAGCTCACTCGATCGTGATGTGGTTTTTCTCGATCACCTGCCGCATCCTGGCGGTTTCCTCGGCGACAAGGCGGGTGAAGGATTCGGGCGTGGGGCTCGGTTCGATGAGCGCCCCCGTCTCGGCATAGAAGCGGCGCAGCCCGGGATCCGCCAGTGCCTTCAGCATGGCGGCATGCAAGCGCGCCACCAGGGGCTTCGGCAGGTTTGCCGGGGCCCAGATGCCACTCCAGGAATCCAGCGTGAGATCGCTGCGCCCAAGCGCCTCGTTCAGGGTCGGCACGTCTGGCAGCCCGGGGATCCGCTGCGCCGAGGTCACGGCGAGCGCGCGCACCTTGCCGTTGCCGATCTGCGGCACGGCGGTGGCCGCTACCGGAAAGCCGAATTGCGTGTCGCCCTTGATCAGCGACGGCACGATCTCCACCGAGCCCTTGTAGGGGATATGGACCACGTTGATGCCTGTCGCCGATGCAAAGGCCGCGCCGCAGATATGCGCGGCCGAGCCGATGCCGCCCGATGCATAGTTCAGCGAGCCGGGCGAGCGCCGCGCGGCGGCCACCAGTTCGCCCACGGTGCGGTACGGCGAATTCGCCACCACCACCAGCACGGCGGGGCTGACGCCGATGCGGATCACATGGGTGAACGCCGCCGGATCGAACTTGACGGATGGCTGCAAGAGTTTCTGCGCGACATGGGTGGAGGCGCCCAGCAGCAAGGTGTAGCCATCGGCCGGCTGCTGCGCCACGGATTCGGCGGCAAGGATGCCTGCCGCGCCCACCTTGTTCTCCACCACGACGGGCTGGCCAAGCTCCCTGCCCAGCACTTCGGCCAGCTTGCGCGCCTGGATATCCGGGCCGCCGCCAGCGGCATACGGCACCACCAGGCGAATCGGGCGGCTGGGGTAGTTGTCCGCGGCAAACGCCGAAGCCGGCAGGCCGGATGCTGCCGCAACGGGCAACGTCAGCAGGGTCCGCAGCATCAGGCGACGCGTGCGGCGGGTGGATGCAGGCATCTCAGGTCTCCTTTCTGGTTTTGCCCGATTGTCACGCCGCGCCATCATTCGAGACAATGATCCAGTTCTTATGAATCCATCAGGATTGGTTATGGCAACGGTTTCCCCTTCGCGCGTGGCTGCGGCGCGCGCCGCCCATCCGAACCGGATCGACCGCCTGCGTATCCGCCATCTGCGGCTGCTGGACCTGGTGGCGCGAACCGGCTCCCTGACCGCTGCCGCCGAGGTCATGCACATCAGCCAGCCGGCGGTGACCAAGATGCTGCAGGAGCTGGAGCAAGCCTTCGGCTGCACGCTGATCGAGCGCACTACGCGAGGCGGCCGCCTGAGCCCGGCGGGCGAGCGCGCGCTGGAGCGCCTGCGCATTGCGCTGGGCGCCCTGGATGCGGCCAGCGAAGCCCTGGCGGCCCGGCCGGAGATCCCGCTGGTGCGCATGGGCGTGCTGCCGCTGGTCGGGGTCAACGTGCTGCCAAGGCTGGTCGCCACGCTGAGCCAGCAAGGTGTGCTGCCGCGCTTGCAGGTTAGGGAGCACACCGTCAGCGGCCTGCTCGGGCTGCTCGCCAGTGGCGAGCTCGACTGCGTCATAGGGCGGCTGGAAACCGATCATCCCGCGCCATCGCGGGAACGGCTGGACATCACGCCGCTATGGGATGAACACCTGGCCATTGCCTGCGCGCGGGACCACCCCCTGGCCAGGCGCCGCGAGGTAAGCCTGCCGGCGCTGCATGAAGGGCCTTGGATCCTGCCGCCGCGCGGCACTCACACGCGTGAGATCTTCGAGCAGCCGTTTCTCGATAGCGGCCGGTTGCCGCCCGTGCCGCATATCGAATCGATCTCATTTCACAGCAGCTTGTCGATGGTTGCCGCGAGTGGCTTCCTGACGGTTGCGCCGGCCAGCGCCGTGCGCCACTACGGCGAGACGTCCATGGTGCGCCAGGTGCGCTTGCGCACGCCGTTCGCCTCCGGGCGGATGGTGTTCATTACCCAACGGGATGCAGCAGTTGCGCCGGCGGTCACCTTGATCGCCAACGCCCTGCGGCAAGCCGGCAACCCTTAGGGGCGCGCCGGATGGGCGCCAGGTTCGCGCAAACTCACATTGCCCCGCCCCCTGACCGGATATCATATGCCCACCAAACAAGGCGCTCCCGGCCGGCCCACGATCAGCGGATCCGCGCATCGGCCCGGGGCAAGCAGCTTCACCTAGCGATACCACTCATGAATCCCAATCCCGACACCCCCGCACGCCCGGCCATCCGCTCCCTGACGCAGCTTGAAGGGCGCGTGCTGGCCGTGCTGGTCGAAAAGCAGCACACGGTGCCGGACACCTATCCGCTGTCGCTCAACGCGCTGACATCCGGCTGCAACCAGAAGACCGCGCGCTCACCGGTGATGAATGCCTCCGAGGCCGAGATCCTCACCGCCATCGATGGCCTGAAACGCCTGAGCCTGGCCATGGAAGGCAGCAGCAGCCGCGTGCCGCGATTCGAGCAGAACATGAAACGCGTGCTGGGCGTGCCGAGCCAGTCGGTCGCGTTGCTCACCACGCTGCTGCTGCGCGGGCCCCAGACGGCCGCGGAGCTGAGGCTGAACTCCGCGCGCCTGCACGCCTTTGCCGACATCTCGTCGGTCGAGGTGTTCCTGGAAGAGCTGGCCGCCGCCGAGCCACCCTTTGTCGTCAAGCTGCCGCGTGCTCCCGGCGGACGCGAAAACCGCTGGATGCACCTGCTGTGCGGGGAAGTCAGCGTCGATGACATCGCCGAGCGCGGCGGTGCCGACGACAACATCTCGCCCTCCGAATTCGAGTCGCTCAAAGCCGAGCAAAAGGAACTGGCGGAAAAGGTGAACCGGCTTCAGGCGCTGGTGGAGCGCATGGCGGGCGAACTCGGCATTGCGATCGACAAAGCGGCGCTTTAGTCGCGAGCGCAGGCGCGGGGAGAGCGCATTCTGCAGCCAGTGGAAATGTGCCGGGTAATCTATTTTTCGCCCAGACCGGCCGCGAACCCGCTGGAGCCTGAAACCGAATGGCCGCGGTGCCCGCCGCGCGCGGTTCCCAGCCTGTCGACGCGCCACAACAGATGTCGTTGGCCCGATTAGTGCTTGCGCGTATGATCGGGCATGGATGCTCCCTATTCACCGCGAGGCCGCAAACCAGATTGTCACGGCTTCGCCAAGCTCCCATGGCGCAGCCTTCCAGGGCAGACCAGGACACTACGCTGTCACAAATCTGTCCTTGAATGGCAGCCATACTTTGCAGTCCAAACACGTTGAGGCCTTTGACGATGCGCGTGACGATTCGCACCATTACCATCCCAGGAAGCCAAGGCCGGGCCGCCCTTCACCAGGCCGTTGTGTATGCCACGACGGAACAGGAGGCTGCACCACTCATGACGAGTGACTGGAGCCAGCGCGAGCCTGAAGTCTTCATGGCTGCCCAGACTTGGGCAAGACGCAATACCTACATCGTTTCGAATCCCCGCACTGGTGCGTTTTACGGGAGCCCTGCCGGGCGCTAGGCAGCGCCATCGACAGTGCGCAAGGGGGCGCCGCACAAGCGCCCCACCGTCAAGCACCCGGGCCCGATGCAGACATTGCGTGCCTTGCGAGCGCCTTCAACGAAGGCCCGGGCATCTTTCGCTCTGACACTTTCGCCCCCTAATGTATGGACATGGCGCACATCGCGCCAGTGGCTGAGCGCTCGCTCGTTATTCGCTATCATGCCGCACCACATCCCCTCGAAGGGCAAGCACCATGCCGGCGTTTTCCACGCCGGCCATGGGCCGCCACACCGCAAAAAAAATGACAACTCCATCCCTCGCCGAGCGCCTGCGCCAACCGCGCGTGCTGCTGGTGCCCGGCGTCTACGACGCGTTCTCGGCGCTGGTCGCCGCGCAAGCGGGATTTGAAGCGCTCTACCTGTCTGGCGCCGCCGTGGCCTACACGCAGCTCGGGCGCTCGGACGTGGGCCTGACCACCGCCACCGAGACGGTGGTACCCTGATCCTGGCCCGCACCGATGCGGTGGCCATCGAGGGACTGGACGCGGCGATCGAGCGCGCCGAGGCCTATGTGGCATGCGGAGTCGACGCGCTGTTTATCGAGGCCTTGCGCACCGAGCAAGACATGGCTCGCGTCTGCGCGCACTTTGCCGGGCGCATTCCCTTGCTGGCCAATATGGTGGAGGGCGGCAAGACGCCAGTGCAGAGCGCCGCCGAACTCGCCGGCCGGGGCTTTCGCATCGTGATTTTCCCCGGTGGCGTGGTGCGCTTCATCGGCGCGCAGATGAAGCGCTACTACGGCAGCCTGCTCGAACATGGCACCACCGCGCCGATGCGCGATGCCATGCTGGATTTCGACGGGCTGAACGGCGTCATCGGTACGCCGGAGCTGATCGCGCAGGGGCAGAGCTACGGTGAGTGAGCCACGGCTGTTGGCGAGGGCAGCAAGCGGCACCTGAAATGCGCCGTCACCCTCTTGCAGGCGCCGCGCGCTTGTCGTACGCTGCCTGCCCCGGGGCTGCGCCAGCCAGCCCGTCACCCGGAACGCCTGTCATGTCTCACCCGAAACCCGCCAGCTCGCTGGTCTACTCCACCGAACACGGCCGCATGTGCCCCGGCTGCGGCCATGCGCTGGCGGCCTGCACCTGCGGCAAGGCGCGGCCGGTCGTGCAAGGCGACGGCATCGTGCGGGTGTCGCGGGAGACCAAGGGCCGCAAGGGCAAGGGAGTGACGCTGGTGCGCGGCGCGGCGCTGGACGCGCTGTCGCTGGCGCAATTGGGCAAGGAACTGAAGGCCGCCTGTGGCTCGGGTGGCACCGTCAAGGACGGTGTGATCGAAATCCAGGGCGACCACTGCGACACGGTAGTGGAGAAACTCAAGCAGCGCGGGATGACCGTCAAGCGGGCCGGCGGCTAAGCGCCCCTGGGCCGCGCGTCAACAGGCCGTGAAAGGCCTTGATCAGCCTCTTAGCCAGCCTCCTAGCGGGTGCGCTGCTTGTAGACGATGGTGCCGTCGGACTTGCGCTGGGGCACGACCGGGTTGCGGGAGTTGCACACCGGACAGCGAAACAGCGGGCCCTGGCCTTCGTCCTTGACCGTGACGTCCTTGGGGTCCCAACGCGTCTGGCACGACTGGTTCTGGCAGGTATAAAACATCTTCATTCTCCGTATTAGGCGCGGATCGTAGCATGGTGGCAGCCTCAGCCCGTTCTGGCGCCGCTGCGCAGCCGCTTTTGCTGCCGCTTTTGCCGCCCCGGCTGCACCGCCTTCGCCCTCTTCATCCCCACTGGCCATTCTGCTCCGTTTCCGAAAACGGATAAGCCTGCGCCTTGGCGTTTACCCCCCTGGCATGGCGCTGCGTGCACAGCAGCAGTGCAGGTTCGCCCTGAAGCCGGATGGCGCGCACCGCCGGCAGGCGCACCCGCCGTGGCATGTGAGCGCCAGGCACCGCAAGCCGCCATGACGGCACACGCCGGCGTGCCGCGCAGCCCGGCCGGCATTGGTGAATATCCCCGTGCCGCCGTTGCCGATTTCGGATAACGCCCGCGCGCCCCCGTTCGTAGACTGGCCCCATTGCAAAGCGCATCCCAAGGAGCCATCCAGTGAACGAGGTAAGCACCAGGGCCATCACCCGACGGCCCGGCGTGGTACGCAGAGTAGCCGCAGCGACGATGTTGAGCGTGCTAGCCTTGCCAGCGGCCGCCGCCCCCAATGCCAGCGATGCCGCCAGCACCGCCGAACTGCAGCCGGAAACCCTCTCCGTGCAACCGCTCGCGCCAGCCGACGATGGCCGGCTCTATATCTCCGATGTGGCGTTCAAGCATATGGTGGACGGGCGCCTGCACGTGGTGGACGGCAAGCGCATGCGCTACCTCGGGCTGGTGCCCACCGCGTTCGGCGGCCAGAGCGTGCTGTCCCCGGACAAGCGCACGCTGTATGTGATCTCCACGTTCTACACGCGGCTCGCGCGCGGCGAGCGGGCTGATGTGGTGAGCCTGTATGACACCGCCACGCTGGCCTACCGCAGCGAGATCGTGATCCCGCCCAAGCACGCACAGTCCCTGAACTACCGGGGCATCGCCGCGGTATCCGCCGACGGCCATTTTCTTTATGTGCAGAATGCCACGCCCGCCACCTCGGTCAGCATCGTCGACCTGCAGGCTGGCAAGTTCGTGGCGGAGGCACAAACCCCGGGCTGCTGGGGCATATTTGCCACCGAGGCGTCCAGCCAGCGTTTTCGCACCCTGTGCAGCGACGGCACGCTGCTGACGGTGACGCATGACGCCGCCGGCCAGCCCAGCGGGCAAAAGCGCAGTGCGCGCATGTTCGATCCCGATGCTGATCCGGTCTTCCTGCACAGCGAGCGCGTGGGCAACACGCTGACCTTCGTGTCCTTCAACGGCAACGTCTATAGCGCGGATCTCGCGGGTGAGACGCCAGTCTTCGCGCAGCCCTGGCCCGTGGTGGACGCGGCGGACCGCAAGGCGGGCTGGAAGCCGGGCGGCTACCAGTTGTTCGCGCTGCACGCGGCCACGGGCCGCCTGTACCTGGGCATGCATCCGCGCAGCAAGGAGGGATCGCACAAGACCCCCGCCGCCGAGATCTGGACCATCGACCTGGCGCAGCACAAGCGCATCGCCCGCGCGCCGGGGCAGAACGCGCTGGCGCTCACCATCACGCAAGGGCCGCAGCCGACGCTGTATGTGCTGGACGCCGCCAGGGCCGGCGTGGTGTCGCTGGACCCGGCCCGGGGCCTCAAGCCCGTGGCGCGCCTGGACCAGGTGGCGGAGAACGCGGTGCAGCTGGAGCTGCATCAATGAGCGCCGCCGCCGTGGTCTCCGACGTGCTGCGCGATCCGGTCGTGGCAGCGGCATGTTCCGCCGCTGCCGCACTGGTACTGGCGCACGCCCTGTGGCCCAAGCTGCGCGACTTCTCCGGCTTCTGGGGCGCCGTCAGCGCCTACCGGCTGGTGCCCGACGCATGGTCGCGCCCGGTTGCGCTTGCCTACCTGGGCGCCGAGACGGCCAGCGTGGCGGCGCTGGTTGCCGCGCCGCTGCACCCGGGCGCGGCGCTGCTGGCGGCATGCGTGGTGGCAGCAGCCAGCGGTGCAGTGGGCATCAACCTGCTGCGCGGGCGGCGCGACATCCGCTGCGGCTGCGGCAGCGACGCCGACAACCTGCGGCTATCCCACGGCCTGCTGCTGCGCAACCTTGGCTTGCTCGCGGTGCTGGTGCTGGCCGCGATCGCTGCTGCCGGACTGGCGGCGGGCACGGCACCCCGGGCGCTCAACCTGCTCGACACCCTCGCCGCCGGCTTCTGCGCGCTCGCGCTGTTGCTGCTCTGGCTCGGCGCCACGCAATTGCTGGTCAATGCCGACCGCGCTGCCCACCGCACCGGCCACCGGGCTTCCAGCCACCCTACGCATTCCCCCCTCTCGTGAGACTCCCATGACTGCCCTTGTGATTGCCAATTTCGTGCTGTGGATCGCCGTGCTGGCGCTGCTCTTCGGTTTCTATGCCCTGGCCCGCCAGGTCGGCATCCTGTTCGAGCGCGTCGCGCCGATGGGCGCGCTGGTGATCGACGCCGGCCCACGCGTGGGCGAGGCGCTGCCGCCCTTTGCCTTGCAGGATGTGCGCGGCGGCCCGGTGGCGGTGGGCGGCGCGCAGCCGCGCAGCACGCTGCTGTTCTTTCTCTCGCCGACCTGCCCGGTCTGCAAGAAGCTGCTGCCGGTACTCAAGTCGATGCAGGCCAGCGAGGCTGGCTGGCTGCGCGTGGTGCTCGCCTCCGACGGCGAACAGCCCGAGCACCTGGCCTTCCTGCGCCAGGCAGGGCTGGAAGCCTTCCCCTATGTGCTATCGCCCGAGCTCGGCATGCACCTGCAGATCGGCAAGCTGCCGTACGGCGTGCTGATGGACGAGCGCGGCACGCTGCGCGCCAAGGGCCTGGTGAATTCGCGCGAGCAGCTGGAGAGCCTGTTCACCGCGATGGACCTTAACGTGGGCTCGGTGCAGCAGTTCCTGGAAACGCGTGCCTGAAGGCAGGGAGAGAAAACCCATGTGGATTGACCGATTTTTCGAACACCAGAGCCGGCGCGCGGCGCAGCGCACGGGCCGGCGCAGCGTGCTGGCCACGCTCGGCAAGGTCATGGTGGGGACGATGGCGCTGCCGGTGCTGCCCTTCGACCGCAGCGCGCACGCGGCGGGAGCACACAGCAGCAAGGCCGCCGGCGCGCAAGCGCAGGACGAAACCGCCTGCGACTACTGGAAGTACTGCGCGGTGGATGGCTTTCTGTGCGCATGCTGCGGCGGCACTTCCACCTCCTGCCCGCCCGGCACCGAGCCCTCGCGCGTGTCGTGGGTCGGCACCTGCCACAACCCGGCCGACGGCAGGAACTACATGGTCAGCTACAACGATTGCTGCGGCAAGACCACGTGCGGGCGCTGCGAGTGCAACACCAACGAGCGCGAACGGCCGGGCTACCGGCTGGGCGTGCACAACGATGTGAACTGGTGCATGAGCAACGACAGCACCATGTTCCATTGCACCACCTCGATCATTCTCGGAGTCCAGGAATGAAGCGGTCTCTCTCACACCTAGCGCTGTGCCTGGCATGCGTGGCGCCTGCAAGCATCGCCCTTGCCGAGTCGCTGGCTGACCAGGGCAAGGCCTTGTTCGGCACGCACTGCGCCGCTTGCCACAATGCCGATGCCTCCGGCATCGCCGGCGTGGCGCCGCCACTGGCCGGCGCGCTGCGCGAGCGGCTCGCCACGCCGGCGGGCCAGGACTACCTGGCCAATGTGCTGACCCACGGCCTCGCTGGCCCGATCCAGTCGCAGGGCCAGTCGTTCAACGGCGTCATGCCCAGCTTCGCCACACTGCCGGATGCATCGCTGGCCGCCGTGCTGTCGTGGCTGGCGGCGAGCAACGGCGCGCCCGAGCAGGCCGTGAACACCGATACGCTGGCCCGCGCACGCGCCGAGCGCAAGACCCCGGGCGCCGTGCGCAAGCTGCGCGAGGCGGGGCAGTAGCATGGCATCGCGCAGAGCACGCACCTTGCGCGCGGCCGCGCGGCGCGGGCTGTGCCTGCTGGCGCTGGCCACGCTGGCCACGACCGCAAGCGCACAGGCCGAGCTGCGCCACGCGCGCGACAACTACCTGCTGCACTGCTCCGGCTGCCACCAGCCCGATGCGCGCGGCAAGCCCTCGGCCGGCATCCCCGACATGCGCGAGACCGTGCCCTTGCTGCTTGCCACGCCGGCCGGGCGCGCGTTCCTGATCCAGGTGCCGGGCACCTCCGCCTCAGCCCTGAGCGACGCAGAGATCGCAGGGCTGATGAACTGGCTGATGCCCGCGCTCACCGGCCACAACGACGTGCAGGCGTTCAGCACCGAGGAGGTGGGCCGCTATCGCCGCCAGCCGCTCGACGACGTGAGCGCGCACCGCGCGGCGATCCTGGGCAGTGGCGCAACGCCGACGCCGGACAAGACCGCCCGCGCGAGCCCCGGGCCAATGTGACAAACTCACGCAAACAAATACGCGAGACAAAAAACCGGAACGAGGAACGACACGATGAACCCCACAGGCAACACAGACCGTGACCGTGATAGCGACAATGCGCGCAACGCCGTCAATGGCCCCGCCCCCGGACAACCTTCGCGGCGCCATTTGCTGGGCCACCTGGCAGGCGCCACGCTAGCCGGCATCGCCGCTAGCGTCACTGCCAGCAGCGCCAGCGCGGCGCCCCCCGCCGGCAAGAACGGCGCACCGGACGCATCCGGCCCCGCCACCACGGCTGGCGGCCCGAATCCCATCGTCATGATGCCGGCCTGGCAACTCTCTCGCGAGATCCATGCCCGCAAGCTGTCGGCCCGCGAAGTCATGGCGGCCTACCTGGACCACATCGCACGGGTGAATCCCGGCGCCAACGCCATCGTCGCGCTGCGTGAGCCCGAAGTGCTGCTGCAGGAAGCCACCGCCTGCGACCAGGCCCTCGCCGCCGGCCGCTCAGCCGGCTGGATGCACGGCATGCCGCAAGCCCCCAAGGACCTGGCGCTCACGCGCGGCATCCGCACCACCTTCGGCTCACCCATCTTTCGGGACAACGTGCCCACGACGGACGCCATCATCGTGGAGCGCGCCCGCGCCGCCGGCGCCGTGCTGCTCGGCAAGACCAACACGCCGGAGTTCGGCCTGGGCTCGCAAACCTTCAACCCTGTCTACGGCGCCACCCGCAATCCCTATGACGCCAGCCGCACCGTCGGCGGCAGCAGCGGCGGCGCTGCCGCCGCGCTGGCGCTGCGCATGCTGCCGGTAGCGGATGGGAGCGACTTCGGCGGCTCGCTGCGCAACCCGGCCGGCTTCTGCAACGTCTATGGCATGCGCCCCAGCGCCGGGCGCGTGCCCTACGGCCCGGCCCCGGAAGTCTTTATCCAGCAACTCGGCTACGAAGGGCCCATGGCACGCACCGTCGCCGACGTGGCCCTGCTGCTGGCCACACAGGCCGGCCCCGATGCGCGCACGCCGCAGGCACTCGCGCAGGACCCGGTGCTGGCCACGCTCACCCCGGCCAATGTGGCCGACGTGCTGAAGAGCAACCTCAAGGGCAAGCGCGTGGCATGGCTGGGCGACTGGGACGGCTACCTGCCCATGGAAGCCGGCATCCTGCCGCTGTGCGAGGATGCCCTCAACGCCTTCCCGGCCTTTGGCGTGCAGGTGGAAGCCATCAAGCCTCCGTTCTCGCCGGAACGGCTCTGGAAGACCTGGCTGGTGCACCGTCATTTCCTGGTCGGCAACGGCATGCTGCCCTTCTACCAGGACCCGGCCAAGCGCGCGCTGCTCAAGGACTCCGCGATCTGGGAGATCGAAGGCATGCTCAAGCTCAGCGCCAGCGACGTCTATGCCGCCAGCATGGAGCGCAGCGCCTGGTATCAAGCGCTGCTAGGCGTGTTCAAGCAGTTCGACTACATCGCGGTGCCGACGGCGCAAGTCTTCCCATTCGATGTGAACCAGCCCTGGCCGAAGCAGATCGCCGGCCGCGAGATGGATACCTATCACCGCTGGATGGAAGTGGTGTTTCCCTGGACGCTGTCGGGATGTCCGGCAATCAGCGTGCCGGTGGGATTTGGGCCGCAGGGGTTGCCAATGGGGATGCAGTTGATTGGGCGGCCGCGGGACGACTTGTCGGTGTTGCGCCTGGCGCGGGCCTATGAAGAAGAGCGGGATTGGGTGGGCAAGCGGTTGCCGTCGGCGATGATGGGGTCAAGGACCGCTTGAGGATTGCGTATTCAACTGGCCATCCCGCAAACCACAGGCGGGATGCGCCACGCCGCCTCTGCTGTATCAGCGCTCCGGCTTTGTTCGTCGTGTCTGGTAATTCGGCTTCCCATTGCGCGAGCGGGAGTCGGTGACGATCTGCGACAGTCCCGACAAGGTCTCATCAAAAACGAACCGTCGCCGGGCGGCGTCGAACAAGAAGAAGTTCTCGGTGCTGTTCGGCCCGGCGCCTCCCGACATGCCAAAAATCGCAATGTCCGGATAGCCGTCGAAATTGGCGTCGACCACGCGCAAGGCGTCCGCGGGCGCCGCAAAGCCGGGATCGGAATCGAAGTCACGAATGACCTGAGTACGAACGCCGGATTTCCGATCGATGATTTCAATGGCGACCGCGTGCGGAGAGTCGGATGTGAGCTCGCCTTCGATAAATGCGACGCGAAACAGGAAATTGCGCGTTCTGGCGCGTTGCGCAACCCAATTCACCGCGACAGCATCGTCCCGGTCGACCCAGCCGTGGGTGATCGAGCCGTCCCGCCCGACGCGCTCGATTTCGTACCATTGCGCATCCGTGGAGAGGACAGGAACATAAGTCCCCGCGTCGAGACGGGTCAGGATCGTCTCACGATCGGCTCGGGCAAACAGTGGCACCGCCTTGGTGAGATACAAGATTGTCTGGTAAGGCCGGACCCTGTCGAGGGCAAAGCGATCCGCGTAGTAAGCCATCTCATAATGGTTGACCCCCTTGCCATACGCCTCGGGGCTGCATACGCCAAGCGCGCAAGCGCCGACCTCGTCGGCCGTTGGCTTGCGTTGCGGCCGAATGGTCTCGGTGCTCAGGTACGTCTTCCTGGGCTGCCAGGTCACGGTGAACGCCGCCGCCATCCGCTGTTTCAGCAGTGCCTCGGACTCGTTACTGATGTTGGTTCGGCAGAACGGCTGGGATGCCGAGTAGTCGTTCCAGCCGGGAAAGGCGTAGGCCACGCATAGCCTGTTCGCGGAGTTCACGTCGGTCCTGTAGCTTCTGTAGTCCTTGTCTACAAGGAAGTGCACCCTGTTGCCGTCCGAACCGGCTTCGTGCGACACCACCGCATAGGTGATATCCGCCGACTTGGGCAAGGCGTGCTCGAAGCGTTCCTTGAAGCGGCTTGTCTCGTCTTCCGGCACTCTGTTGGGCGGGCTCAGATGGGAGTCTGGCTCGACACGATAAATGCCTGGCGCCAGGAAGCCGGTCGCGAAAGCCGAATGCATGCACGCGAGAGCAAGGGCCAGAGCGGCGGAGGCGGCAGAAGTGGCCTTATAGCGAATGGGGAGTAGCACAGCGATATGTCAGGAAATTGCAGGAATGCAAGCCGCAGCTTAACTTACATGTGGTGCAACGTACTCACTATTGCGGAGCGTGCTGGCGAAACGCACAATGACAGCGCCATCCACGGCGCCGGGACCGTCAAAGCTGGCCCCCACCAGCTCCAGCGTGCTGCCGCGCACCTCGATCCTCACCGGATCGGTCTTCTTCCACTGCTTCTTGGGCACCACCAGCTTCCAGACCGTCTCCTTGCCGGGACTGCGGAAGAGCGCGATGACCCCGACATACTCCGCCTCGGCATGCATCGGCTCGCTCAGGCTCACGCTCGCATCGGGACGCAGGACGACCTGATGTTCGGCGGCGAGCGTTCACTTGTCACCATCAACCTGTCCGAATACCAGGAAGCCCACACCGTCTCGCGGCTGAATGGTTCGAAACGACGCTGCTGCGCTATGAGCCGAGGCTGAAATCCATCGACATCGCGATCGAAGAAACCGAACCGGGCATGTTGCTCAGCTTTACCATGAGTTGTCAGCTGCATCAGGCCGGGCTGGTGCGATTCGGCACCCACTTCACGCCCGATGGGCAGACGCGCCTCAAGCTGCTGAAAGCCGAACGTGACCGTGAGTGACCGAGGCATAGCGGCCTGTCATGGAATCCTGGCCACGAACATGACGGCCGTCAGAGGCAATCGCGCCACAACCGATGGCATCGTGCGGTTCCAGTTCCAGTTCCAGTTCCAGTTCCGGCTCCCTCAACCCCTATCAACGACTCACCTCCCCCTGCCCGCGGTCTCCGATGGCAACTCCCCAAAAAACGCCCGATACTGCGCAGCAAACCGCGGCAGATGGTTAAACCCCCACCGTGCCGCCACCACGCCCACCGGCTCCTGCGCCTGCCGTCCACCCAACGCCTGCCTCACCCCATTCATCCGCAAGGCCCGAACAAACTCCAGCGGTGCCAACCCGGTCACTTCATTGAAGCTGTATTGCAGCGTGCGCCTTGAAACCCCAAGCCGTTCGCACAGAGCCAGAACACTCCAGGGTGCCTCGGGCGCAGCGCGCACCATCTCATACGCCTGTGCGACCAACCGCCGCCGCGCAGGCGGCGTAGGCAGCAGGGCATCCCCAATGTCATGGGTCAGCGTGGACACCACCGCCATCAGCAACGCATCGCGCATGGCGCTCTCGACAAAGCGCTGGTTGAATACTTCGCTCTGCATGGCTGACGCAGCCAGCACGGCCAGCATCGCCGCCCGGAAATCATCGGACGCGGCGCGCCGCACCTCCGTGGCCGGCTGCAAGCGCGCGATCAGCTCCGGAACCCCCTCGCGCTCCATCACGCGTTGCAGCGCGGGCAGCGGCAACGTCACGCCGAGCAGGTCCAGCGACGGCGGGGTGCGCATGGCCAGCGGCTGGCCGTTGCCGGCGCGCAGCACGGTGTCGCCGCTCATCCGGTAGCCGGAGAACCAGCCATCGGCACACTCGCGGTGGGGCAAGGCGATGGAAAGATAGCCGCGCCGTGCCTCGCCTTCCTCCAGCAACGCCTGGTTGGTGCGTTCGCGGAAGACGTGGACGTCGCCATAGGTAGCCTGCTGCACTTGCGCAAGAAAATGCCCGGGCGTGAGCTGCTGGTAGCGTTGCTGCCAGCCGTCCAGGCCCGCTGCCGCCATGGCGGCCTCGGTGGCGACCAAGTGGCGTACCGGGCGCCCGCTGGCGCCTGTGTCGAGGGGCTCGGTGTTGCTATGCATCGGTGGCAGCCTGTTGGGGCGATTGACGCCATCGGCGGCGGGTGGGCGTGGCCCGGCGCGCAAGGGCTCTTGTGCAGGCACTGCGCGCTGATTGTATCGCCAGGCCTGGCCAGCGTCGATGCGCGGCGCAGCAGGTCCGGCGGACCTTGGGTGAGCGTCCTTGCATTTGTTGACAGTAGCCGACGCGGCCTCGCCATAGAATGCTGCGCTATTCATTGCAGGCTTAGATATGGGATCGCGATCCGAACGGTACAGGTTGCTGGGCTACGTTGCGCTTTGCATGGTGGCGTTCGCGCTCATCACCGTGCTATGCGTGACGCTGCAGGAAGACAACGAGCAGCGCGCGGCGCGCAAGGTCCGCCAGATGGACAGCCGCGCCACGGCCACCGTCACCACAGCAGGTCACGCTGGACAACCAGCGGCCACGCGCGCATCACGCTGAGCGCCAGCGAGCGGATCAGCAGGGCAGGAAGATCGTGAAGGTGGCGCCGGCACCCGCGGCGCTGGTCAGCTTGATTTCTCCGCCATGACGCTCCACCACGGTCTTGACGAACACCAGCCCCAGCCCGCTGCCGGCGGGCGCATCCTGCTCGGTGTCGCGCAGGCGCGCGAAGGGCTGGAACAGGCGGCCCTGGTCTTCCTCGGCGATGCCCCGGCCCTGGTCCGCCACATCGATCGCCAGCCCCTGCGGCACGCGATACAGGCGCACCGTCACGGTCGTTTGCGGCGGACTGAACTTGATGGCATTGCTCACCAGGTTGGCAATCGCCCGCACCAGCAGCACCGGCTCGGCCAGGAGTTGCGACCGCTCCTCTTCCACGTCGACTTCCACCTTCAGTTCGATCCGTGCGGCGCTGGCCAACGCCCATAGCTCGTCGGTGGCATCCAGCACCACGCCGGCCAGGTCGACCTCGATGAAGTTGAGGTGCGTCGCTTCCGCACGGGCCAGCCGGATAAAGTCGTCCGCGAGGTCCAGCGTGCGGTTGGCATGCTCGCCGATGCGGGCCAGCAGGGCTGCCTCCGGCAGCGCCCGGCCAGGCTCGTTCTGCAGGTCGATCAGGGCAAGGATGGAGGACTGTGGGGACCGCATGTCGTGCGAGATGAAGCGCAGGGACTCCTCGCGGCGCCGCTCGGCCATGCGCACCTGGGTGATATCGATGACGCTGACGATCAGGCCGGCGACACCGCCGGTGTCGCTGCGCAGCGGCGCGCCGCGCAGCAGCATCGGGTGTTCGTCGCGCGCTTCGAGCTCCACCCCGGGCGGTGCCTGCACCGGGTGCGCGGCGTCGGCCTCGCCCTCGGCATAGACACTGCGCAACTGGTCCCAATAGTCCAGCCCGGCCTTGGGCTGGACGAATACTTCGTTGATCAGTTCGCGAATGCCGGGGCGCGGTGCGTTCATGTCGCCCAGCGACCCGAGCGTGCGCGGCGCCAGCAGCAGGCCGCGCCGATTGGCCAGCAGCACGCGGCCGCCGGGGTCGCAGATCACGGTGGCTTCGGGCAAGCCTTCGAGCCCGTCCGCCAGGAATTGCCGCAAGTCCCGCAGGCGCGTGGTCATGCGGTAGACCGCACGCATGCGGGTATCGAGGTTGCGGCCCGATTTGCGGCCCGAATTGCGGCCCGAATTGCGGCCCGACTCGCCCTCGCCTGCAGGCATGGCCAGCAGGCCGGGCTCTTGCTCGAGCTGTGCGAGCTCGTCGGTGAGGAACTGCAGCGCCGCTTCCTGGCGCCGCCAGCTCCACAGCGGATAGAGCAGGCTGCAACCCAGCACGGCGCTGGCCGGCGCGAACCAGAAGTGGCCAAACACGACCAGCAGCAGGCTGGCGGCCAGCGTGCCGGCCAGCAGCACCACCGTGACCAACAGCGCGTTGCGCGGCGTCAGCATCAGCGAGGCCAGGCTCGCCAGCAACACCGGCAGCAACGTGCACAGCCAGAACCAGGGCGCCGGCAGGGTGACGATGGCCGTGTCGCGCTGCAGCGTCTGCATGGTGTTGGCGATGATTTCCACGCCGCTCATGCCATGGCCGTTGCGCGATACCGGCGTGGGGAACACGTCGCCCAGCCCGCTCGCCGTGGCGCCTACCAGCACGGATTTGCCGCGGAAGAAGTCGCGCGGCAACGTGCCGCCCAGCACGTCGAGTACCGAGACCTGCCGGAACGTCCCCGGTGGCCCGGCAAACGGAATGCGCAACCGGTAGTCCCGGGTCCAGCCGTCGGCGCCGCTGTCATCCGCGGGACCGTCGTGACGGTAGGCGGACACCGGCCGCGGCGGCTTGCCGAAGCCGACCATCGCAGCCGAGAAATGGTTGAGCTGGCGGCCCGGCAGCCCTTCCTGCAGGAACACCTGGCGGGCAATGCCGTCGAGGTCCACCGCGATATTGATGTGCCCCACCTCGCTGCCCAGGCCCGTCAGCGGATAGCGCACCAGCAAGCCGCCCCGCCCCGCTTCGGCCAGCGCGGGCAGCACGACGTTGCCGGCGCGCGCCATGCTGCCTGCCAGCGCGCGGTCGTCCTCGGGATGCAAGGCGTCCGGCTCGGAGAGAATCACGTCAACCCCGATCACGCGCGGCGCGTCGGCGGCAATGCGATCGATCAGGTCGGCCAGCACCCAGCGGCGCCAGGGCCAGCGGCCAATGGCGGAGATGCTGGGGTCGTCGATAGCGACGATCACGATCTCGTCGCTGGGCGCGTGATGCTGGGCCGCGACCGACAGGTCGTAGACCGCCTTGTCGGCGCGTTCGCTCCAACCCAGCACGGCGCACGCCGCCACCAGCGCCAGCACGGCGGCCGTCAACAGGCCCCATTCGACCAGCGTACGGCGCTGGTAGCCGGCCATCATGCGTCCGGGCACCCGGCGCAACGAGCGAGCGCGCGCGGCGAATTGCGCCAGGCTAGTTGGCACGATTGAGCCAGCGTGAGCCGGCGCTCACGGGCTGGCCCTGCGAATCGCGGATGTACTGCACCACCTCGATGCGCTGGGGCGCTGAGAAATGCGGCTCGCGGGCCGCGTCCTGGCGAGCCACCCGCACAAAATACGTGCCGCTGCCGGGCCGCGGCAGGCGGGCCGCATTGGTCTCGGTGCTGACGTCGGCCACGATCTGCGTAAAGGCGGCGTCGGATGCCATCTGCACGCGGTAGGCTTGCGCCGCGCCATTGGCGCTGGCTGCGCCGGCGGCCGGCCATGCGAGCCGCAAGGCGTCGCCGCCATCGTCCTCCAGGCGCGGCTGCGGCGGTGCCGGCTCGAGCGCGAACGCCACCGGTTCACTCCAGGGGCCCGGCTGCCCGCCGGCGTCAACCGAGCGCACACGCCACCACCAGCGGCCGGGCGCAAGCGCCTGGCTGGCCGAGGGCGCCGCACCGCGCACTTGCATGAGGCCTTGCGTGAAATCCGCATTGGCCGCCACTTCGAATTCATATTGCGCCGCGGTTGCGACTTCGGCCCAGGTGAACATCGGCGTCTCGCCGTAGGCGGTGCCATCGCGCTCGGGCGCCAGCGTAAAAGGCGCGGGCGGATTCAAGCGCACCACCAACGGCATCACCGCGCCCGCGCCACCAATGTGCCGGGCATCGAGCGCGCTCACGCCCACGTAGAGCTCGCCCTCGGGCAGGTCTTGCAGCGCGGCCTGCGTGCCGCCTACGGCCTGGGAGGACAGCAACTCCGTCTGGGCTGCATCGCGCGAGACCACCACGCGGTAGCTGGCGGCCCGTGCAACCGGCCCCCAGCTCACGGTGGCATGGCTTGCCAGCAGCGGCTGGGGCAGCGGCACCAGCGCCGGCGCCGGCAGCAGCGCGGCGGGCCGCGTCAGGGCGCCCGTGGCCGATGCGCTGACGCCGTAGCCGGCATGCACTACCGCTTGCTGGCCGCGGCGCGAGCGGGCCTGCACCTGGCCTTCGAGCACGGCGCTCTGGCTGGCGCCGTCCTCGGTGCCCACGCGAAAGCGCGTGCCGCGCACGCCGGTCACCAGCGACGGGGTCCGGATCTCGAACCGCCCTACGCCGGTGCCGCGCGGCGCCACGCGGGACTCCACCTCGCCCTGGCCGATGCCGATCACGGCATCGGTCAGGCCCGTGCGGGCAAACGCGCGCAGCCGCTTGACTTCCACGGCTGTCACCGGCGGCAACGTCACGCGTGAGCCGTCACCCAGTTCCATGGTGACGGTGCTGCCGGCGCCGGTCTCGATGCGGGCGCCTTCGCGCAGCTCCATGCCAGCCTGCAACGTGCGGCCATCGGCGCTCGCCTGCCCCGTCACGAAGACCACGCGGGCGGTGCCTTCGGTCACCGGGATGCGCGCCAGCGGGATGCGCAGGCGCATGCCGGGCGGCAGCCGGTAAGGATCGGCCACCTTGTTCAGTGCCTGCAGTTCGCGCCAGCCGGCGGGATTGGCCATGAAGCGGTCCGCCACGCCAATCAGCGTGTCGCCCGGGCGCACCTGGTAGATGAAGTTGGCGCCCTCGGCGCCTGCAGCCTGCGCCACAGCGCTGGCGGACCATGCGGCACCCAGCACGCCAACCAATCCGGCCATGCCGATCGTGCCGGCCACACCCATCGCACCCCTCGCGCCCCTCGTGCATGCCGCGCGCGAGTGCGCTCCAACGCCTGCCTTCCTGCCTGCCGCCATGTCGAACCGCTTCATAAACTCAGTCTTCCTTCTTGTCCTGCAGATCCTGCGAATCCTGCTGGCCCTGCATATCCCCGTCGCCCGCGGCTTCGAACCGGTAACCGTGCGCATACACGGAAGTCAGGCGCACACCATTCTCGGGCCGCAATGCCAGCTTGATCCGCAGCCGCGAGATATGGGTATCGAGCGTGCGCGAGCCGATTCCGATGGCGCGGCCCCACACGGCTTGCTCGACCACCTCGCGCGACACCAGGCGCCCCAGGTTGCGGAACAGGAACAACGCCAGGTCGAACTCGCGCGGCGACACGTCCACCCGGCTCTCGCCGCAGGTCACGGTGCGCGCCTGCGGATCGACAGCGTAGTTGCCCGCCCGGATCAGCGCGCTGTCCTGCTGCGCCTGCGGATACGTGCGGCGCAGCAACGCGGATACGCGCGCCACCAGCTCGGCGCGGCGGATCGGCTTGATCATGTAGTCGTCGGCGCCCGCGCCCAGCCCGGCGACAATGTCCTCTTCCTGTGAGCGGCTGGTCAGGAACAGGATGGGGGGATTGCGGCCGGAGTTCTGGCGCACCCAGGTCACCACCTCAAGCCCGCTGGTATCGGGCAGTTGCCAGTCCACCACCAGCAGGTCGAACGCTTGCTCGCGCAGGGCCCGCAGGAACGTGCTGCCACTGGCGAAGCACTCGCACTCATGGCCGGCCGAGACCAGGATCTGCTGGATCAGCTCGGACTGGCTCTTGTCGTCTTCCACCGAAGCGATTCTCATACTTACCTCTTGCTTGCCACGTCTTCTCTTCCAGATGCCACCGCGCGCTTCCTGCGCCGCCGCAAAGGCAACGCGCAATAACCCGGGCAGGCCGGGCGCCAGGTACGCAAAAGGGGAATGGTACAGAATCCGGCGTCGCCGCGCCAAGGACGGCGCGGGAGGGTATTGCAGCGCGCCGGCGCAAAAGCCGGCGCGCGCGCCTTTACTGCAGCATGTAGGTTTCGTACTCGAGGCGGTCCAGCTTGCGGTCCAGCAGGTAGATCGCCAGGGCCACGACGATCAACAATGATACCGCGAATCCGTAGCCATACCAGGCCGGCCCCAGTTGCAGGGTCACGGCAGTGAACACCAGGTTGAGGATCACAAACAAGCCGCTGAGCAGCAGCACTTCACGCCGGCGGTCCAGGTAGAAGTAGATATTGAGCACCCCCAGCAGCACCACCTGCAGGCTGGCGCCGATCACGTCCACATACAGGAGCGGCAGGTAGAGCTCCGAAATGCCGAGCGCCGCCAACACGAACCTGCCCAGGACAAACAGCACCAGCGCCGCAATGGCCTGCACCTTGACGATCTCGTACAGTCCCAGGCGGATCGTCTGCACCATGGTGTTGCGCATATCCTCGATATGCTCGAGCGAGCTGCCGCCGCGCACGGCGTTGTAGAAGGCGTCGTAGTACTCGACGAAGTCGGTCTCGATACGCACCAGGAACACCGCCATGCCCGGGATGATTGCCAGGTAGGCCAGGAACACCGGGATGTCGTAGATGATCGACGCGTGCAGCGGCCCGATGACTTGCTGCCCCGTGGACGGCGAGTACCAGAACATGAACTTGTCGAGCCAGATGCCAAGGTTGTACAGCAGCCCGATCAGCATCAGGCTCGGATAGGCATAGCGCCGCTGGAACACCTCGAACGAAATGAACCGCTGGCTGGTGTAGTTGCGGTAAATGAGTACCACCATGGCTGTCAGCAAGCACAGCTGGCCGGCAACAAACCCCAGCAGCAGGCCCTCCAGGCCATAGTTGCGCAGCGCCAGCGCCGCCACCACCGTCAGCGTATAGCCCAGCAGGAAGGTCCAGACGATGGCCTTGTACTGCTTCATGCCCGTGAGGAAAATCACCGCGATCCAGATATTGCTCATGACCACGAAGCCCGCGGTCATCAACAACCGATACAGCACCGACTGCGCCGGGAACGCAAAGAGCGCGCAGCCGATGCCGATGGTGCCCGCGAGCGCGGTGACCAGCAGGGCCACCGCGTGGTAGTTCGACAGCACCAGGCCATCGCGCTTCTCGAACAGGCGGTCCGACGTAAAGCGGGTAAAGGCCAGCTGCATCGGCCCGGTCAGGATCAGGCTGACCGCAATCAGGTAGGTCACCGAGACCTGGAACTGCGTCACCAGGCTGCCCGGCACCACGAACGGCAGGCTGAGCACACCGATCAGCAAGATGCCGACGATCGACAGGACCCAAGGCCCGGAGCTGATGATGCCCGCATAGGCGTACGCGCCGAGCATGCCCGACAGGTTGTCCCGCCGCAACATCTTGCGAAGTTCGAATCCAATCCCCGCCATCTCAGCGACCTCCCTTCATGGGGCAGCCCGCTGCCTGCGCCGCCCTGGCGGGGGATCCGCCGGCGGACGATTCCACCCGTGGCTGCGCCATCAGGCGCGTGTACAGGTCACGGTAGCTACCCACCATCATCTCCTGCGTGTAATACCGCTCCACGCGCCGGATGCCGGCCTGCTGCGCGGCATGCCATGCGTCGGGCGAGCCCAGCAGGCCGATAGCCTTCTCGGCCAGCGCGGCCGGGTCGGCGATGCGCACCACGTCGCCCGCCGCGCCCAGCGCCGCATCCTCGCCAGGCAGGCCGAAGATCAGTTGCCGGCACGAGCCGACATCGGTGGTCACGCACGGCACGCCGGCGGCAAAGCCTTCCAGCACCACCAGCGGCAATGCCTCGCTGATGGAGCTGAGCACCAGCACGCCCACCTTGGGCAGCAGTTCATCGATGCGCTGGAAGCCCAGGAACTTCACCTTGTCGGCGAGGCCCAGGCTTTCGGCCAGGCTGCGGCATTCCCGCGCGTATTCCGGATCTTCGTCCTCCGGACCGGCGATCCAGCCTTGGGCATCGGGGTATTGCCGCACCACGGTCAGCATGGCACGGATAAAGGTCTTGATATCCTTGATCGGCACCACGCGGCCGATCAGGCACAGCACCGGCGGCACGCCGGGTGCGCGCTGCGCGCGCAGCGCGGCCAGCCGTGGCAGGTTGATGCCGTTGGGAATATTGCGGGTCCGCTCGGCGCGGGCACCGTCAGTAACCTGGCGCAGGCGGTTGCCTTCGTAGAGCGCGACGATGGTGTCGCCGGCGTCGTAGCAGACGCGGCCCAGCGTTTCAAAGAAGCGCACCCACAGCTCGCGGAAATAGCTGATCTGCGAGATGTCGCGCTCGAACACGTTGCGGTTGTCGCGGATCCACTGGCTCTGGAACAGGTCGATCTTGCGTTCCTTGGTATAGATGCCGTGCTCGGACACCAGCAAGGGGCGTCCCGTGCGGTAGTGCAGCATGGCGCCGAGGAAACCGGCATAGCCGGTGGACACCGTGTGGTAGACCTTGGCCGGGATCAGCCCCTCGGCAATGCGCGCGAGCTGCCACAGGGGCTTATGCATGATGCGCACGGTCCAGAAGTAATCGGTGAAGGACGGGTCCGTGCAGTACTGGCGGTACTGCTCGGTGATGGTCCGCCACGCGTTGCGGCTGTAGAGGAACGCGTCTTCCGACAGGCTGCCGCCATCGGTCAACTCGGGCATCAGCTCGCGGATCAGCTCGCCGGCTTCCTGCTCACGGCCAGGCTGGCGCAGCACCTCGTGCAACTGCGCCGAGGCGGCGAAGGTGACGGGATCGCCGTCGCTGCCATGCACCAGCGGAGGCGGCGGGAAATCGTAGAGAAAATGCGTTTCCAGGTGCACGACGTTGTCGGGCAGCGCGTAGACCATGTCGCCGTAATCTTCGCGGCGGCTGCCGATGAAGACGATGGCGAAGCGGACGTCCGGAAACGCCCGGATCATCTGGTTGACCCAGCTCGACACCCCACCGCTCACATACGGAAAGGTGCCCTCTAGCAGCAGGGCCACATCGGCGGAGTCGGCGCGGGGCAAAGGGGTATCGCTCATGATTGCCAGTAACGCAGCAGGGGCCGTACCAATGGCAGCGGCGATGGGCTGTCGAATGACAGCAAGATGGCGCGCACGGCGGCGTAGTCGCGCTCCAGATAGGCGGCTTCGGCCAGCAGCGGCAGCGTGCGCTCGCGCGCAAAACCAAGCGCCTCGGCCCGCTGCAGCCACCCGCGCGCTTGCGCGGGCTCGTCGCGGGTCAGGGCCAGGCGGCCACGCATGTACCACAAGCCGGCCTGGTCGGCGTCAACCTCCAGCGCGGCGCGCGCATGGCGCTCCACCTGGTCGGCGGTGTAGCGATAGACGTCGCCTTGCACCAGGTTCTGGTAGATCAATTCCCAGTACAGGTCGGCCAGGCGCTTGTTGATCTCGCCGCGCTCGCGATCGTCCTGCGCGGCTTCCAGGCGCGGCAGCTCGAGAAGGATCTTCTGCGTCAGTTGCTTCTCCGCGCCGTCCAGCATGCCGTAGGCCAGCAGGCGCACGTCGTCGGCGCTGTCGGCCAGCAGGTCGCGCAGCACCGGGCTGGAGGTGCGCGCCGGCATCGACTGCATGGCCACCAGCGCGGTCATGCGCTCGGGCAACGGCGCGCGCGTGTTGCCCAACTGGGCGCGCAAGCGCGCGCCGCCGCCGTGGGTCACGCGCGAGATCAGGTGGGTGACGAACACCGGCAGCCCGACCAGGCCGATGCCGGCCGTGGGACGGCGCCCCGGAAAGAAGCGCGCGATCAGCAGGCTGCCGACGCAGATCATGCCGCCGGCCAGCGGCACCAGGAAGCAGAATACGAAGAGGTAGCCATAGCTCCACGCGAACGGCACGCGAAAGCGCCGGGGCAGCAGGCGCCACAGCACCATCGCGATCATCGCCGCGGCGAGCCCCTGCATCATCAGGAAGGTCAGCAGCAGCGCGGTGCTGTTCCCGGCGCGGGCCAGCAGCGCCAGGGCGGCGATTTGCGCGGCGACGCCGCCGATGCCGAGCTTACCCACGGCCAACCTCGCCTAGTGCCACCGGCACCGGTACCGGCGCCGGCTGAACATCCACATGGCAGCGATGCAGCAGGCGGATCAACGGCTCCACCGGCGCGTTGGCAGGCACGGCCAGCGTATGCACGCCAATGCGCGCCGCTTCGAAATCGGTACCGAACTGGGCCCGCAGCATGTCTTCGATACGCACCAGGTAGGCCGAGGCCGCCTCGTTGCCCGACAGCGGCATCAAGGTAAGCAGGGCACGCTGGTGCGCGCTGGTCAGCGGCCAGGCCACGTCGAGCGCGCGGCGGCTGCGGATGACCTGGTCGAACAGCGCATCGCGCGATTCGTCGAGATCGAACACCAGCGCCACGATCGTGCTGTCGATGCCGCTGTCGCGGCGCAGGCGCGACAGGCGGGCGTAGTCCAGCGAGAAGTCGTAAGGGCAGCCGGGAATCGCGGCAGCGATGGCGCGCGTGGACACGGCGTGCTCGACGCCATCGGCGTAATAGCCCATCAGCACCATCAGCAACTGGAGGTTCTCGTAGCTGAGCGACAGGAACGGCATGCGCTCGACCACCAGCAGGCCCACCAGCTTGTCGGCCCCGGACAGCACCGGCGCCACCGCCACGTAGCGGGTCTGCGGATAGTCCGGCGACTGGCGCGACAATCCGTCGGCCTGCAGGTGCGCCAGCTGGCGCGTCTCCAGGCAGTGGCGCACCAGCACATCGTCGGGATCGAACTCGAATGCCGGGCCGATCTGCGCCGACGCCGTGGAGGATACCGTCTCGCCATCGACAGCGTAGAGCGCGGCCGCTTCGAGCTGGCACGCCTGCGCCACCACTTGCAGCATGGGGCGCGCGCCCACCAGCACGCCACCCGGTGCGGCATCTTCCAGCGTCACCGCCCGCATTTGCGACAGCGTGTCGCGTAGCGTGGTGGGCTTGGCCAGCAGGTCGTTCTCCAGCCGCGCATGCGACACGCGCAGCAGGTAGTGGTTCTTGGTCAGGGCCGCAAGGCGCTCTTCCAGGTAGCGGTTGACGGCGCGCGCGCGCGCCAGCCTCGTGCCCCAGACATCGCCGAACTGCCCGGCAACCAGCACCATGAGCAGCCCGCCCAGGAAGAACAGGCGCGGGAACTCACCCGGCTGCGCACCGATCTGGTGGAAGAAGAACCAGCCGCCCAGCATCATCAGCACGCTGCCCACGCCAATCAACGTGCCATAGCGCAGCGCCAGGATGACCGGCAGCAGCCATGCCCAGGGAAAGCCCAGTCCCAGCAGCAGGGGGTTGTTGGGCAGGAGCAGGTATCCCAGCCCCATCGCCAGCGCCATCGTCACCACCAGCTCGACCGCAGAGACCGGTCCGCTCGTGGCGGGCGCAAGCAACCGCAAATAGCGGCCGCCCGCGCCAATGCCCTGTCCTTCCCGAATCTTGTCGGCTGTATTGGCCACGATCATGCTCTCCTGCGGTTCAACCCTGGCGCAGCGGCGCCAGCAGGCGGCGCAGCAACTTTTGCGCGGTGCCCGACAGCGACTCGCGGCTCCAGCCACTGTCGCTGCCGGTGGCGGACCAGACGGCTTCGCCCGTGCTCACGTCCAGCAGTTGCAGCGAGATGCCCACGGCCGGCTCGCCATCCACGCCCACCTTGTAGCGCCATTCCTGCACCGCGCCGGTGAGGGCGTAGCGCATCTTCTGCGTACGTGCCCACTCCAGCGCCTTGCCCACCGACTCGCGCTCGGCGGGCTCGAACAGCGTTTCCGGGTTCAGGTTGGCGGGATAGCGCTTGACGTTGGCAATGCCGCCGGTCTTCAGCAGGCTTTCCGCGATCGCCTCGGCGCGCAGGCCTGCCTGCGGCGTCTCGGTGTAGTTGACGATCGGCAGTATCGCCACCGACTCACCGGCCGGCAGCGCGGGCGCGCGACCAATATCGGTCACCGCGCATCCGGCCAGCCACAGCGCTGCGCCCAGCGCACCGCACCAGCCCAGCAGTCGTGCTGCGCGGTTCTGCTTCGTGCTAGTTGTTTCCATGACTCTCTCCCCTTCTCGATTGCATACAGTGAACCGGCACGCCCGCGTGCCTGCCCGGATTAAAAAAGCCATCTGTACCGAACACCCACTTCGGTCAGCGGCGTGCCGCCATTGCGCGCCGCGGTTTCGTGCTGCACATACATGGACAGGTGATCGTTGCCTAACACCTTGCCGGCCACGCCCAGTTGCGCCCGGAAGTTCTGCCCGGCGCGGGTGTCGTGCAGCAGGCCGATTTCGGCAAACGGCCGCCACTTGTGCGTGTAGTCGTCGATCAGCTCGGTGCCGAAGCCGAATGTCACGCCGGCCTGGGTAAAGCCCTGGGGCATGTAGAACCCCGGCGTGGCTTCGTCGTCGGCAGGCACCAGCGTGGCCAGCTTGTTGCTGAGCGTGCCGCCGCGCGCGTTGTAGGTGGCATGGGTGCCCACCAGGCGCACCGTGTAGTCCGGGTACGCGGTACGGATGCGGTAGCCCAGCTCCAGGTCGTACACCAGGCCGTGGCCCAGCTGCGAGCCGTCCTGGCCGCGGAAGCGGTCGTACTCGATGCGAGCGCCGGCAAATTCGCGCAGGCTGAAGTTGTAGGTCGCACCCAGGCCGAGCACATCCTTGACGCCGCCGACCCGCAGCGCCGCCGATTCGTCGGCGCTCTGGTTGATGCCGGCCAGCGTGGTGAAGCTCAAGCGGCTGCTCTCGCGCCACTCGCCGGTGAAGCGCGCGGTGGTCACGCTATCCAGGCCGTCGCGCCGGCCCACGCCGAGGCGCCAGCGCAGGTGCTGGTCGCGGTAGCCGAGCGACAGCTCGCCGCGCTTGTCGGACGAAGGCACGCCGGTGAGCTGGGTCTGGTCCACGCTGCGCTGGGTGCGCCAGGCACCGCGCAGGTTAAGGTCGTAGCCATCCCACAGGCGCACGCCGCCAGCCAGGCTGTAGTCGAAATAGCTCAGCGGGCTTTGGCGCTGGTACGTCACGCGTGGCTCGATGGCTTGCGCGTTGAACAGCAGCGTGTCCCGCAGGGTTTCCTGCAGGCTGTCGTCGGTACGGGTGGTCTCCTGGGTTTCATAGGCCAGCGTCTGCGCGGCACCGAGCCGGTCGAGCTGCACGTTGGCTTCGATCTGGTTGTCCACCGGAATGCGGCCAGCCTGGCGCTCCAGCACGCGGTCGAGCGCGGCCAGGTCCTGGTTGGCCAGCGCCAGCGTGATCTCGGCATACGCCGGGCGCAGCAACTGGCGGGCATATTGGCGGGCCAGCCAGGCACGCGCCAGTTCGTTGGATTCGTTCGACAGGGCCCAGGCCAGCGCCACTTCCTTGGAAGCGGACGAGACCACGGCCTGCTGGCGCGCCTCGCGTTGCGCCACGCCCGGCGGCGTCTTGGGATCGAGCGCCGGCAGGCCGGGAATCTCGCCCAGCCGCGACGCCGGATTGGTGGGACCGGTCCAGTTCGCGGCATTGGTGCCGGCCATCACGGTGCGGTCAGCGCGCAGCATCTCGATCACCAGGCGCTGGGACACATCGCCCGAGGCAAAGATCTGCCCGAGCGCCACGGTCTGGCGGCGCAGCTCGGCCGGGGCGGGGCCGCCCTGCGCGTCCTCCTCCTCGGCGGCCGGATCCACGCTGCGGGGATCCGAGGCGCGGCGCCCGGCCGCGGACTGGTCCTTGTGCAGGTCGACCCAGGCCTGGCGGCGCAGGCGCCACCCGGTGCTGGTCTGGCCAATGGCGTCGTAGGCATCGGCGGCAAGACCCAGCCAGAGCGGATCGGCGTTCTTGCCGTCGGCCATCTTGCGCAGGTAATGCAGCGCGGCGCGGCCGTCCTGGAAGCGCATGCTGCCGGCGGCAAAGGCACCCCACAAGTCCGGGTTGCCCTCGGCCTCGCCCTTCAGGCGCAGCATCATGGCGCGCACTTCGGTATCCGAGCCGAGATCGACCAGCGCCCACATCAGCGCGGCCAGCGTCTCGCTGCCGGCGTCGGGCATGCCGGCGGCACGGCGCAGGTCGGCCAGGGCCAGTTCGCGCTCGCCACGGGCGCGCTGGTACTCGGCGCGCATGGCCAGGAAGCGGCTGGATTGCTCGGCCTGCTTCAGCTGGGCAGGGGTCATGCCTTGCAGCAGCGTGGCGACGCGGCCGTAGGCGCGCGCGCGGGTGTAGTAATTGATGGCGAGCTCAAGCGACACGAGCTTGCCGCCCTTGCGCCAGCTGGCTTCGGCGATGCGCCCGGCATCGATGGGCGAGCTGTCGTAGAAGTCCATCAGGTTCGAGAAATCCGATTCCTCGGTATCGCGCACTTCGGCCAGGCAGTCGTTGCGGCCGGCGCCGGGGGGCATGGCCATGCAGTGGTCGTCATGCGACTCGGCCATGGCCAGCATCAATTGCCGGTAGCCTTGCTCGAGCAGGTCGCTGCGCTGGTTCAGGCGCGCCAGCTCGGTCAGCGTGCGCCAGAATTCGATGTCGGTGGAACGCGCGGTGCGCATGGACGGCACCATGGCCTGCAGGGCTTCGGCCAGCTTGCCGCGCACATAGAGCAGGTTGGCTTGCTTGAGCGCGTATTGCGGGCGCGGGCCAAAGCGCTGCTGCAATTCGGTGTAAAGCTCGAAGGCGCGGGCATCCTTGCCGGCGCGCTCGGCCAGCTCCGCCTGGCGCTCCATGATCGGGCGCGCGTTCGGGCCGTGGCTCAGGCTTTGCAGGAAGGCCAGGCCTTGCTCGGGCTCGCCCAGCCGTTCGTAGGTGGCGACCACCTGGTCGACGGTAGCGAGATCACCCGTGCCGGCGCGGTGGCGCAGCGCGGCCAGGTAGGCGCGGTCGTCGTTCAGGCCGGGCGCCAGACGCAGCACGGCCTTCCAGGCGGTCTCGTCATTGCTGGCCTGGGCATATTCCAGCCAGCTCTTGAGCGCTACCGTGGGCTGGCGATTCCACTCGGCGACCTGGGCCAGGCGTTCGCGCCAGCGCGCCGCGCCGGGCTGGCGCCGCACCGCGGTCTCGGCAACGCGCTGGGCGTCGTCGAGCTTGCCGGCGGCCAGGAAGACCTGGAACGCGAGTTCGTAGTCGTCGGCATTGAAGCCACGCTCGGCCGCGGTGGGTGCGCCGGTAGGGACGCCGGCAGGGGCTGCTGCTGGTGCTGGTGCTGCCGAAGCTGCAGAGGCAGCGCGGGCTTGGCCCGCCGCCGCGGAAGCGGACGTGCCGGCGCCTGAGGTATCCGCCACGCGGCGCAGGTGCGGCATCGCGGCGTCGCCCATGGCGCGGCGCAAGGCCAGGCCACGCGGGCCATCAAGGAAGATCACACCCCGTGCGGCCCATGGCTGGGTGGCCGCCACGCGGCGCACTTCGGCGCGTTGCAGCGAGGCGCCTTCGGGCACGGGCTGCAAGCTCGGCGGCAGGCGCAGCAGCCGCTGCACATAGCGCGCGGCCTGCTCGGGGCGGTTGGCGGCCAGCGCCAGCTTGGTCAGGTAACGCAGGACTTCGGCGTTCTCCAGCAGCTTGCCGCCGTGCTGCTCGGCCTGGGCCAGCGCCTTGTCGAGCTCGTTGCCGGACTGCAGCGTCTTGAGCGCGGCCAGGTAGAGGCGGCGCTGCTCGGCCGGATCGGTGGCACGGGACTGCGCGGCAAACAGCGCGTCGGCCGCCTGCTGGTAGTCGCCGCCCGCGAGCGCCGCCGACGCAGCCTGCGCGTTCCACAGCGCCGCGCGGGCGGGGTCGCTCTTGGCCAGCGCCTGGTAGAACACCTGTGCCGGCTTGAGCGCGTTGATCGAGCGCGCAGTGGTGGCCAGCTCTTCCAGGTCGGCCCGGTCCCACTTCATGGTCACCGCCTGGTCGAGCAGGCCGCCGAGCTTTTCAACGTAGTGCTCGCGCTCGGGGGTGTTCGGCAACGCCGCGAACGCGCGCTGCTGCGCGATCTCGATGCGGGTACGCAGGATCTGGCTGGGCAGCTCGGCGTCGGCGGCATTGGCCTCAGCGTTGCGCACCGGCCCTTGCAGGCTGGCCGCGGAACTGGCCGCAGAACTGGCCGCATAGCGCGCCTCCAGCCGGGACAGCATGGCCTCGGCCTCATCCAGCCGGCCCGTGCGCGCATATTGCTCGGCCAGCACCGCCGCGAAGCCGCTGTCGCCGGGCGTGGCCCGCCACCAGGCTTCCAGGTAGGCCATGCTGAGGCCGTCCACTGCCCGGCCATCGCCCAGCAGGCGTTCGCGCAAGGTTTCGCGCGGGAACATCAACGCCAGGCCGATCCCCACCATGGCGGTGAAGGTCAGCACGAACGCTGGCGGCAGGAGCCGCTCGCGCTCAGGCGGCGCAGGTGATTTCGACGCTTTGCTTGGCATTGTTGGGATTGGGAACGGGAGTGGTATCGAAACGCAGCGTGCCGCGCTCCTGCACGCCCTGCACCGGCTTGCCATCGATGGCAATCCGGCAACGGTCCGCGCCTGCGAGGCGGAAGAATGGCTTGAAGTAGCCGCTGAAGTCAAAACGGATGCGCTGCGCGCTGCCCTGGCCGGTGCGCTGCCAGTTGCGCACGAAGCCGCTGGCCTCGGCGATCTCGGGGCCGGAGGGAGCCGCGGCATTGGCTGCGCTCGGGGCGCGCATCACGATGCGCGAGGCACCATCGGCCAGGTGCACGTAGACGCCGCCGCCGGGCGCCGGCGAGGTGCCGGTGACGCCTTGCGAGTTCGCCACGTCGGGCACGTCCGCGCCGGTCCAGCGCACGTTGCGCAGGTTGGCGTCGCCGCGCACGATCCAGGCGGCCGGCTGCGTGGCGTCGCCGCCCAGCTCGCGGGCCACCGCCATGCCTTGCCAGTCGATCACCTTGCGCACGTAGTCAGTGGCATGCACCGGCATCAGCGGCTGGCTCAGCACGTAGTCATAGACCTTGCGCAACGCCTTGAGCGAAGCCGCCTTGGTGCCGGAGTAGTTGTGATAGTAGATGTTGACCGACTTGAAGCGGTACGGCCGGTCGGTTAGCTCAAACGTTTCGATCACGCGTTCGAAGCCGTAGTACGGGCCATGCCAGAGATTCGTGTAGACGTTCTCGTTCTGGTTTGGCGCGAAGATCTGGAACGTGCCGTCGGCCTTGTTCACGCCGATGGGCGAGATCGCGGTCCAGGTCGGGTTGCTGCGCGTGATCAGCGTATCGCCGCCGTTCATGTTGAGCACGCCGGCCTGGTCGGTCAGCTTGATGGCCTCGGCGGGCGGCTGGCAGTCGCCCGACCACAGCAGCATGCTGACCGGCTTGCCAGGGGGCGCCAGGGTACGGTTGATATAGTCGATCGAGCCGCCGATCTCGCGCTTGAGGTCCATCGTGTAGCCGGGAATCGCCAGGTGAAAGTCGTCGTCGCCTTCGGTGGCGTTCTCCGAGTGCGTGCCGCCGGGCACCGTGCGGCCCCACTCGAAGGGATGCGAGAAGGTGTGGCTCGCCACCTCGACATAGGGCTGCGCGAAAATCTTGCGGGCGATCGGCTCGAGCTGCGCGGTCAGCTTGGGATACATGCCGTCGCTGGCCACTTCGCCCTGGATGATCGACATCGTCATCGGCAGGCGATAGCGGTCCCATATCTCGCGAAACAGGACTTCACCGGAATAACCGCCGCCGGGAATCTCGGCACGGGAGGCAAAGCCGTCGCCGTCCACGTGCACGGTCAGCAGGCGACGTCCGTTTTCGGTCGTGACATCCGGCACCGGCATGGCCGGCAGGCGCAGCGCTTCGCGCAGGAAGGACAACGGCTGCACCACCCAGCGGTCCTGGTCGTTGGCGCTTTGCCGCACCGCGTAAGGCCCGAGCACGTAGCCGCCCCAGGGAGTGATCGCGGCAGCGTCGTAGGTCAGCGTGCCTGAATTCAGGCGCAGCAGGGAGCGAAAGCCCGGGCCATTGCCCACCTGAACCGGCGCTGCCTGCGTGCGGTCCGGCGCCACAGGCATCTCGAAGCCCATCATCGGGTCCTTCGACACTACGTCCGCCTTGACGCCGATCTTGCCCTTGACCGAATTGAGCTGCAGGCTCGATGCCAGCGCTGCGTTCATGCGCGCGCCGAAATCGTTCAGGAACACCACCGGCACGCCCTGGTCGATATTGCGCTGCACCCAGCTGAAGAAACGCCCGGGCTGGTCGCGCACGTTGCCAGCCATCCAGATCACCACGCCAGCGTAGCGGTCCGGGCCGATCTCCGGCAGCGGCTGGCTGGCTTCGGCGAAGTCCACGCGATAGCCCAGGTAGTTCAGCGGCATGGAGACGAAGCGCACGCCCGCGGAGTCGTCGATCGATACGCCCGGCTCGCGGTCCTGCACCACCAGCACCCGGCGCGGCATCACCTCAATGTTGCCGATCCCAACCGTCTGCAAACCGGGGTCAGCCACGTAAGGGATGATGCCGAGCGCGCGGATCTGCGCGGCGGTGTCGCGCGCGCACTTGCGGTCGGCGGGCGGGCAGTAATCGATCGAGATCACCGGCAGGTGGTACTGCTCGCGGATCGTTCGGGCCTGGCCGAGCAGCCAGTTGCGATCCGCTTCGCTCACTTCGGTGTAGCGCTTGCCGCCTTGGTCCCAGCCGCGGTACAGCGATTCAAACGCGACCGCGTACGCCAGCTGGTTGACCTGCGGCAGGATCTCGAAGCCGCGGTTGAAGATCAGCTTGGCCTCGGGATAGCGTGCCTTGATGGCGCGGATCACCGCCACCATGCCAGCTTCCTGGCGGGCGCGCTCGGCATCCGTCTTGGCTTTGAGCTGGTAGGAGTCGAGCGTGTCGAGGAAAAAGCCGCGATAGCCGCGCTGCCACAGTGGGGCGATGACCTTTTCCACGTAGAAGGCGGGCCAGCCCTCGGCGGCCTGGTCGACCACGCGAGCGCCCCAGGCGTCGTTATTGCCGATCAGCCAGGCCTTGGGAATGTCTTTCAGGTAGGCGCGCGACGGTGCGACCTCGCCAATGCTGACGTAGGAGAACCATTGCGTATTGGGCGTGGTGGCGGTGCGCGGATCGAAGCCGCTGTCGGGCTCGACCACGGCGACATCGAACGCCTGCAGAGCGTCCACCGGCGGCTTGCTGCCGTAGTGGAAGACGATGTTCGGGGCGCGAGAGCCGGTGGTTGCCAGTGCCTGTGCCTGCGCCGGGCACAGCCAGGATGCAAACACGGCCAGCAGTGCGCCAAGCCAGGCTCTTGTCATCGGCGCGCCCCGGCTTGCTTGACGCAGGCCTGCCACGCGGCGCGTGACACCGTCCAATCCCAACAGAATCACTTGCTGACCCCTATTTTCTTCATATTTTTATAGTCCCGAAAGAGCTCGCTTGGCTTGCTGCCAACATGCTGGTCGCGCTTGATGCCACCAGACGATGCATTCCGGGTATGGCTGATCCCATCCACTTCTACCTGCGCTGCCCGATCTCTCAGGCAGTCCCCTGCAGGCCAAACTAAAAGTGCTTATTCAAGCACTACGGGCGAGAATTCTGAGGCATGCGCTTAATTGTGCATATAAGCATTTAGGACTAGGGAATATGCACTAGTGCAAATGCATGCCAGTGTCACAGAGGCTGGCTAGCGCCAATTCCCGGGTTTCGAACGCTGCGAAGGCGCGCTGAAACGGAAGCCGCCGGATCCGGTCGCGCAAGGGGTTTTGGTGCCTGGCAAGCTGATTGCTGTCTCGGTACTTTCTGCATTTTTGTAGTTTTCCGGATCGACAAAGTATCACAGTACGTGGCGCAAACTCGACGCTGTTGTGCTCTGAGGTGACGAAAATAGGGAATCACGCGATAGCTTGGGCCGGAATACAACGGTCCGTGGCGACCAGCGCAGCAAGCGAAGCGAATGGTAGATCACGCGCTTTGAGGCCAATGTCAACAATTGTCACGCGCCGCGAATACGGGGCACTTCCAGCGCGGCGCTGTGTAGAATTTTCTCAAACAAAAAAACATCTTCACATCGGCAGGAATGGACCCGGACAAGCACCGGCCGGACGCCGCATTCGGGAATGTCGCAAGTCACGAGCTGGCTCACGCACGGGCTCCACGCAGTACGCGATACGCAATACGCGCGAACCCACCTTCGAAGGCAAACTCCTGCGCAGCGATGCTGCGCCGAACTCGATGGGGATCTCATGCAGTCAGATGAGGGCACTGCCGTGATGGCACTGCTTGTCCTGTTCACCGCCACGCAAATCATCCTCGCGGCCCTGATGCTGGCTTTGCGCCAGAGCGCCGTAGGCCGCGCATGGGTCGCAGGCCAGGTGCTGGCCTGCGCCGCGGGCCTGTTGGTGATCGACGCGCGCGGCGGGCCCGCATGGTTCCTGCTGGTGGCGCCCGCCCTGGGCGTGGCCGCCCAGTTGCTGATCCATCGCGGCATATCGCTGACCGGCGACCGCCCTTCGGCCCCCGTGCCGCTCGCTGCCGGCGTGCTTGCCATCTTTGCGGTGCTGGCTGCCGGCGCTCTGGACAGCGGCAGCCGCCTGGCCGAAGTCACCGGCTACGTGGTAGCCGCCATTACCGCCTGCTTCACCCTGGCCTGCCTGCTGCGGCGCCCGCTTGCGCTGACCCGCCGCAGCCGCCCGCTGGTGCTTGCCGCGTGCGGCCTGCAACTGCTGGCGCAATGCTGCGGGCTGTATGCGATGCTGGAAGCCGGTGCCCCCGTGCCAGCCCTGAGTGCCGAAGCCTTGCTCCTGCTGCGGCTGCTGCCCGCTTTTGTCGCGATCCTCGCTGGCCTGGCGGGCTTCACGCTGATGACCATGGAAGCCATGCTGGCCGAGCAGGAGAAGCAGGCACGCCTCGATGCATTGACGGGGCTGCTGAACCGCGGTGCCGTGGATGGCGCGGCGATGGTGCTGGCCGCTGAATTCAACCGCCACGGCCATCCGCTGAGCTGCCTGGTGATCGACATCGACCGCTTCAAGTACATCAACGACAGCAGCGGCCACCGCGCCGGCGACCGCATCCTGCAGCAGATCGGCCGCGTCCTGAAGGAAACGCACCGCGGCGCGGACCTCGCGGGCCGCTACGGCGGTGAGGAGTTCTGCGTGCTTTGCCCGCATACCACTGAAGCCGATGCCCTCCTGCTGGCCAACCGCATCCTGCGTGGCATCCGCGCCATCGCGTTGCCCCACGAGCTTGGCGGGTTCGCCAGCGCCAGCATCGGCGTTGCGCAGATCCGCGAGCGCGAGGACGGTGGGGCCGCCACCTGGGACAAGCTGTTTGGCAGCGCGGACCGCGCCTTGTATGAAGCCAAGCGGCGTGGCCGCAGCCGGGTCGTGCTCGCCTCCGAGCTGGAAGCGCTGCCGGCGCCTAAGCGCTGCCTGCCCACGCGCACCGAGGCCTGCCACTAGGCGCTGGCGCGCGCCAATATGACGGCGAAATCGCATTGCCGACGCGCCGCCCGCTAGAATCCTCCAGTGCATGCTTGTCCGGACCCGTTTGCTAGTCCGGTTCGAAACCATTCCTGGAGATCCTAAATGAAGGCCGACAATATCCTGCAGACCATTGGCAATACGCCCCATATCCGTGTTCAGCGGCTCTTTGGCGATACCCATCAGGTCTGGATCAAGTCCGAGCGCGCCAACCCGGGAGGCTCCATCAAGGACCGCATCGCGCTGTCGATGGTCGAGGCGGCCGAGCAATCCGGCGTGCTCAAGCCGGGCGGCACCATCATCGAGCCCACCTCGGGCAATACCGGGATCGGCCTGGCCATGGTGGCGGCGGTCAAGGGCTACAAGCTGGTGCTGGTGATGCCGGACAGCATGTCGGTGGAACGCCGCCGCCTGATGCTGGCCTACGGCGCCACCTTCGACCTGACCCCGCGCGAAAAGGGCATGAAGGGCGCCATCGCCCGTGCCGAGGAGCTGGTGGCGGCCACACCGGGCGCCTGGATGCCGCAGCAGTTCGAGAACCCCGCCAATATCGAGGTCCACGTCAACACCACCGCGCTGGAGATCCTTGCGGACTTCCCGCAGGGCATCGATGCCCTGATCACTGGCGTGGGCACGGGCGGCCATATCACCGGCTGCGCCCGCGTGCTCAAGCAAAAATGGCCCGCGCTGAAGGTCTATGCCGTCGAGCCGGTCGCCTCACCGGTCATTTCCGGCGGCGCGCCCGCGCCCCACCCGATCCAGGGCATCGGCGCTGGCTTCATTCCCCGCAACCTGGATACCGTCCTGCTTGATGGCGTGATCCAGGTCGACGCCGAGCCGGCGCGCGAAATGGCGCGCCGCGCCGCGCGCGAGGAAGGCATGCTGGTGGGCATTTCGTCAGGCGCCACCCTGGCCGCGATCGCGCAGAAGCTGCCGGACCTGCCGGCCGGCGCCACCGTGCTGGGCTTCAACTACGACACCGGCGAGCGCTATCTCACCGTGGAAGGCTTCCTGCCCGCCTGAGGCGACGCAGCATTGCTGGATTCTCTTCAGGCGGCGAAGCTCGCCGTGAACCATACTGGAGATTGACAGGCGCCGGCGCGAGCATGCGCGGGCGGCCGAATATGCCGATATGGCGCGCCGGCGCCCCTGCCGCCCGGCGCGGCAGGGCTTGCCATGGCGTTGACACAAGCATTGACACAAGGACAAGGAGCTGAGATGAGCATCCCGAGTTATGAAGTTGCCCGACTGGCGTCCCTGGCGGTGCGGCTTGCGCTATCTTCCGGCCTGTCGCACGAAGAGATGCAGGCTGCGCTCAGCCTCGCGGCCACCATGATCGAGCAGGACGAAGGCGCAACGCCTGAAAGCACGGCGGCGGCAGAGGTGCCGCACGCCAAGGTGACACGCACGATCCACTAACGGCGCGCAACGCGCCCCGTCAACCCAGCAAACCCGCCCAATACAGCTCCGCCGCCGCCAGCACCGCCCGCATCTGGGTGGTGTGCGCCAGGCGAAACGCATCGCCATAGACCGTCTGGTCGGGGAATTCGGTGACCAGCGTGAACGGCACCGTTGACCGGGAATCCTCGAAGATCATGCAGGGAATGCCGTTTAGCACCGGGAACGGCACCTCACCGGCGTGGTTGCCCCACGTCGCCAGCTGGCGGGCATTGAACGCAGCCAGATCCGGCGAAGCCGCCAGTTGCGCAGTCAGCGCCTGCATGAACGCCATGCCATCGCGCCCGGCGTGGTGGCGCAAGATCAGGAAAAAGCCCTTGGGAATGGTCCAGGTCTCGAAGCCCGGCGGCACGTAGCCGGTAAGCGGCCGCGTCCATTCGTGGGCGGGGTAGCCGTGCAGGCTCATGTGCAACCCGGCACCGGTGCGCTCGATGGCTTCCAGCCGGGCCGCTTTCTCCACGAAGGGCGGCGCTGTGCGTGCCTCCAGGTCGTCGCCCAGCGCGGTGTAGCGCGCGGCATGCGACATATGGCGCGGATTGTCCTCGCGCAACTGCACATGCAAGGCTGCGCCATCCGGGTTCTCCAAAGCGATCAGGGCAAAGTGCGCATGCGGGCGCTGCTTGAGCGCCTGTGCCGCGCGCAGCGCCCCGACCACGCCGGACGTTTCGTTGGCATGCTGGCCACCGGAAATCACCAGCCCGGGCAGCGCGCCTTGGATGTGGGTGCCGTGGACCACGCGCCCCTGCGTGGAAAGCACGCTGAAGCGCTTTCCGCCCAGGGCATGCATCTCGACGGCGGCCTCCTCCGGCGTCAGGGGCTGCGAGAGCGCGGCGAGCGCACTCGGGGACAGAGGGGCCGCAGCCGCGTCGGCCGGCGTCGCGGCCGCGACGCGCGGGTGCGGCAACAATGCCACCCGCACCCGCGTGGCACCCTGCGCGTGGCGGATCTCGGGCACGATCTGGCCGGGTTGCAAGGTGCGATCGCCGCGCGGCAAGCCGGCGCGATCCTGGAAGAACTCCAGAACGGAGAAATACAGGTCCTCGTGCAGGGCCTCGCGCGTACTGATGCACTCGTCCTGGTAGGACAGCCGGCATTCGATGCCGCCCGTGTCGATGGCAATGCGAAGCACATCGAAATAGGGCCCCTGCCGGCCCCAGGCATGGCCGCGGATCGCATCCATGGCTGCGGCGAATGCCAGTTCGTACTCGGTGGCGAGCGGGCCGTCCTCCAGCACGGCGCCATCACGCGACAGGCGCAGCCACCCGCACGGCGCGCCAGACTCCGCGAGCGGCACGAACACACGGTGGGCGATGCCGTCCAGTTCGACGACATAGTGGCCTTCGTCGTCTCCGTCGCTCAGGCGAAGGCTGCCTTGCGGCAGCATGCCGGCGAGCGGATAGGTTTCGAGCCGGAAGCGCTGCGACTGTCCCGCCGTTGTAGCCGCGGGCAGGCGCACGGAGATCTCGCCCGCGGCGGCGAGGCGGCCGCCGTCGTGTTCCAGCGCCAACGCCTCGAGGAAGAAATGCAGCAGCGGCTTGTAAGCGCTGTGGATCGCCGCCTGCACGCCAGCGGCGGCAAGCCGCTGCTCGGCCGCGCGGCGCGTGGCGATGTCGTCGAAGACCCAGGCTTGCACGCGTACGCCGGGCATCGCCGCGACGCGCTCAACCAGGGTATCCAGTGTGTGCGAAATGGAGGTATCGAGCAGGATCGTCATGGCTGGCCTTGGCGCCGTGCGCGGTGGGCTGGGTGTCGGATCCGGCATTATAGGCAGGCTCCCGATTGCCCGGGAAGGCGCCTTCCCAGGCGCTGGCCTCGCGCGTTCCCGTAGTGGGTCCAGGCGGCAAAGGTGTTCGTAGGCAATGCCGGGGCGCGGCACATTTGCGCGTGCACATTTCCTTACAACCCGGACATACATTGACACCGCAGGATCGCTAAGCTGCCCCCCTTGAGCAAGCCTGGTCTTGCCATTCCAAGGAAAGTACGCATGAGCCGCTCCCTTTCTCACGCAACCCGACTTCCTGCCGCGCAAGCGCGGCGGCCCCGATGAAGTGGTCCACCATCGTGTTGGTGCTGCTCGGCTGGCTGGGCGGATGTACCGCCATCGGATGGCTGCTGATGGCCTGCGCGGGCATGTTGCCCCAGTAAGCCACAACAGCACGCAGGCGGGCATCTCATCGCTCCGTCATCGATTCACCGAGCTATCGGACAGCTATCGGACCATCAACCACACGCCATTTCGTAACGGGGTATTTCAGCGGCGCGGCCGGATCCGGCTGCGCACCCCAATCATCACTGGCCCATTTCCGCCATTTCCAAGGCAAGGAGAGACCATGTACGATCACGCCGCCATGCCGCGCGAGAGCCACGGCGCCCTCACCACAGGCGCCATGCAAGACACGCCCCCACCGCGCACGAGCCCCACGCGCCGTGCTCGCGCCGTGCGAGCGAACGTTGCCTGCGGCGACGTCCTGATGTCCGATATCGGCCTGCTCAAGCTGTGCCGTCACTGCGCAGAGCACTGGCCGGCTGACGGCGAGTTCTTCGCGCGGGACACGCGCCGCCAGGACGGCCTTGAACACATTTGCAAGGCTTGCCGCAAGGAACAGCGCTCGGGCCGTTGAAGCGCGGCGACATGTATGAAATGTGAAGGCTGTCGCGCGCGGCCGGCGCGCTCGGACGCGTCGCCGCGCACACCGGCGAATATCACAATTCCGGCTAAATTCAACCCATAATCTAGGGTTTTCCCCAGCATCGACAGGACATCTCGGCACATTCCGCGCCAGATGCGGATGTTCGTTTTGTCCTGTTGATGGTTCGTTCCGTCTATTCCCTCCCGTCCCTGGCGCCGCTATTGTTACGTTCAATAGTTACGTGCAATAACAATCCCCATCCCGCACCAGGAGACACGCGATGCGCACACAAGTCGCCATCATCGGCGCCGGCCCCGCCGGCTTGCTGCTCGGGCAGCTGCTCGCCAAGGCCGGCATCGATGCAGTTATCATCGAGCAACGCAGCCCCGACTACATCCTCGGCCGTATCCGCGCCGGCATCCTTGAAGGCGTGACCGCCGATGCGCTGGAGCGCGCTGGCGTGGCGCAGCGCCTGCAGCACGACGGCCTGGTTCACCATGGCATCGAACTGTCCTATGGCGGCGAGCGCCACCACATCGACTTCCACGCGTTGATTGGCCGCTCGGTCACGGTCTACGGTCAGACTGAAGTCACGCGCGATCTGATGGTCGCCCGCGCGGCCGTAAATGCCGTCACGGTGTACGACGCGCAAGACGTCAGCGTGCACGATTTCGATACAGCCTCGCCCGTGGTGCGGTATTTCAAGGACGGCCAGCAGCATGCGTTGCGTTGCGACTTCATCGCTGGCTGCGACGGCTTTCATGGCGTCACGCGGCGCAGCGTGCCCGAGCCATCCAAGCGCATCTTCGAGCGGGTCTATCCCTTCGGCTGGCTCGGCGTGCTCGCCGACACGCCGCCGGTGGCCGATGAGCTGATCTATGCCAGCCACGAGCGCGGCTTCGCGCTGTGCAGCATGCGCTCGCTCACGCGTAGCCGCTATTACGTGCAGGTAAGCGCCGACGAACGGGTCGAGGACTGGTCCGATCGACGCTTCTGGGACGAACTGCGCAGCCGGCTGGACGCCAGCGCCGCCGAGGCGCTGGTGACGGGCGCAAGCATCGAAAAGAGCATCGCGCCGTTACGCAGCTTTGTGTGCGAGCCGATGCGCTTCGGCAACCTGTTCCTGGCGGGCGACGCCGCGCATATCGTGCCACCAACCGGCGCCAAGGGCCTGAACCTGGCCGCCAGCGATGTCCTCTACCTGGCCGACGGCCTGATCGCGCGCTACCTGCACGACGATGCCAGCGAGCTGGACGCGTACTCGCAGAAATGCCTGCGCCGGGTCTGGAAGGCAGAGCGCTTCTCGTGGTGGATGACATCGCTCCTGCATCGCTTCCCCGATGCCGATGACTTCGCGCTGCGCATCCAGCAAGCCGAACTGGACTACCTCACAGGCTCGCGTGCCGCCCAGATGTCGCTGGCGGAGAACTACGTCGGCCTGCCGTATTGAATACGCCGAATACGCGCGCGATGCCACGCGGCACGCCTTGAGATACCAAGAAAACCAGTGCATTCGCCGCCAACGAGCGGCATAGCAGGAGACCCGCACCATGACGCCCCCAACCAGCGGCCAGCCGGCCGCCTCCCCTGACCGTGCGCGCCATCCCGGCGCCGGCATCGACGTCCAGCAGTTCATCGACAGCCAGCCGTTCTCGCGCTTCCAGTGGATCATCCTGATCCTGTGCTTCCTGATTGTCGCGGCCGATGGCTTCGACACCGCGGCGATCGGCTTTATCGCGCCGATGCTGGCCAAGGAATGGGGCGTCAGCCGCGCCCATCTCGGGCCGGTGATGAGCGCGGCCTTGTTCGGCCTGGCTGCCGGCGCGCTGGTGGCGGGGCCGCTGGCCGACCGCTTTGGCCGCAAGGGCGTGCTGGTCGGCTCGGTCCTGTGCTTCGGCGGCTGGAGCGTGGCATCGGCTTTTTCGACCTCGCTCGAAGCGCTCACGGTCCTGCGTTTCCTGACCGGCCTTGGCCTGGGCGCGGCCATGCCGAACGCGGTCACGCTGATGTCGGAGTACGCGCCCACGCGGCGGCGCTCGCTGGCGGTCAACGCCATGTTCTGCGGTTTTACGCTGGGCTCCTCGGCCGGGGGTTTTGCCGCGGCCTGGCTGATTCCGCACTATGGCTGGCATTCGGTGCTGCTGGTGGGCGGCGTAGCGCCGCTGCTGCTGGCCGTGCTGCTGATCTTCTTGCTGCCAGAGTCCGTGCGTTTCCTGGTGGCACGCAAGGCCCCGGACGCGCGCATCGCTGCCGCGTTGTCCAAGGTCCACCCGGGTGTGCTGCGCGCCGACGAACGCTTTCATGTGCAAGAGGCCGCGCCCACCGGCGCTTCCTCGCTGCGCACCATCCTGATGCCCCAGTTCCGCACCGGCACCGTGTTGCTGTGGACCACATACTTTATGGGACTGCTGATCTTCTACCTGCTGACGAGCTGGCTGCCGACGCTGTTCGCCGACGCGGGCTACCCGATCGAGAAGGCCGCGCTCATCACCGCGCTGTTCCCGCTGGGCGGTGGCATCGGTACGCTGACCGTGGGCTGGCTGATGGACCGTGGCCATCCGTGGCGCATCGTGGCCGGCACCTACGCGCTGACTGGCGCGCTGGTCTATGCGGTGGGCCACGGCGCCGGGGACGTGTTCCTGCTCGGCGTGCTGGTGTTTGCCGCCGGCACCTGCATGAACGGCGCGCAATCCTCCATGCCCACGCTGGCCGCCGGCTTCTATCCCACGCAATGCCGGGCCACCGGCGTGGCCTGGATGCTGGGCATTGGGCGCTTTGGCGGCATCGTCGGCGCGCTGCTGGGCGCGCAGATCCTGGGCTTGGGATGGAGCTTCGGCAAGATCTTCGGCCTGCTCTCGCTGCCCGCCTTTGTCGCCACCGCCGCGCTGCTGATCGCTTCGGCGCGGCCGCGCACCGCGGCGCGGCATGCCGTTGGCCAGCACGATGCCGCGCACTGATCCCCGCGCCAGCCTTCAAACCATCGATCCAGCGTTCGCCATGAGTTCGCCACCGATGCCCGGGTAACCCGGTCGCGTCCATCCTTCATTGGGATGGTGTACCCGCGCGATTGGTTCGCTGGCCCACACACCCTGTGTTGCCACAGGCAGGAAGCGGCACCGCCCGCTTTGCCTGCCGTCCGGCCGCCGCCTACCATGCTAGCAAAGGTAAGCCCGGCTACAGGGCGGCTGTACCAGAGAGAAATCGTGGTGAGGCGGGGACATTTTGGCGAATTACCTGGAAGAGTACTGCGCGCGCATCCGGCGCGCAGCGGCGACAGCCGTGATCGACAAGCCGGTGCTGGTGGATCGCGATGGCATCTACGCGATGTGCTACGTGCCGTTCGAGCACAGCCATGAGCGCGCTCGGCTGGTATTGGTGAGCACCACGCCCGGGCACACCCACGTGCAGCTAGCGGCGGAGCTGACCGAGAGCCTGCTGCAGCGGCATGCGCCCGGGCGCACCATCCAGCGCGAGAACAAACGGCGCGTGGAACTCGGCGGCCCGCTCGTGCGGCCCAACCTGATTCGCATGCTGGATCATTTCGGCATCGCGCAACTGGTCGGGCTGTCCGATGCCGCATCGCTCTGGGATGATGGTTTCGAGCGGCTGCAGCCGATGGCCTTGCTGCCCTATGCCACCACGCGGCGCGGCCTGGCTTTCGATGGCGACCTGGAAGAGCTGATGGCGGTGCCGATGCTGCGCAGGGTGTTCGAGAACCTGTTCCTCGGCGCGCTCAGGCAGATGGATGACCAGGCGCTCTACCTGGCGCTGGGGCGCACTCCGTGGGCCGCGCTGGGCCATGCCGTCGACCGCGGCCTGCTGCAGCGCCGGCAACTGCTGGGCATGATGCCCGTGCCCGCGCGCGCGGGCAGCATGGTGAAGTACTTCCTGCGCGAGGTCAGCGTCGATGCACTCTCCCCGCGAGACCCTGTGCGCCATCGCACCACATGGCTCGACGCCGCGCATGACGAACTGGTGGCGGCAGTGCGCCGGCAAAGGCGTGACGCGGACGCGAGCCAGCCCGGCACGGCGGCGACCTGCCTGGAGGCTTGAAGCTGGCCGCCGGCCACTTCCCGATATGCCGAGGCCATCACCCCACGTCGGTGGGGTTCATGTGGCACTTGGGCGCGCCGTTAGCCTTCTCTGAGGGAATTGCCTCCCTCGACATTCCCGATCGGCGGCCCCTTGTGGCCGCCTCTTTTTTTGTGCGGGCGCTCGCGCCCAGGCATTCAAACCCGCAAGTGCCAGGCCCGCAAGTATTGGAACAGGTCCAGCCCGTGCGCGCCGTGGAACCATACGTGGCGTGACAACGCCAGTGCGCCCATCCACGAGGCCGCGACCACCAGCAGGTCGCATCGTCCGCTCTTCCACCAGTTCAGCGAATGCCGCCCGAGAATCCAGGGCACGCCGAGTGGGTTGGGCCAATCGGCCAGCAAGTGCATCAGCCCGCCACAGGCAAACCCGAATGCCGGCGCGGCCAGCGCATGCGCGCCCAGGGCGCGGTGCGCAAACACCAGCAGCGCCAGCCAGGCGATGCCCCAGTGCGTCCAGGTACGGTGAGTGATCCACAGCCGGCGGGATCTGGACCACCAGGCGACCTCCAGCCAGTCGGGCGCGCCGCCGCCGGCCGCGCCCGCAAAAAAGGCAAGCACCGCGGCCATGTGATACGGGCCGCCGGCACCGGACTGGGCGACCACCGCGGCGGCGGCGAGGCCTGCCGCCCATCCGGTGGCATGGTGTGCTTTGCTGGAAGCCATGACGTAGATGCGCTCATCGGGAGCCGTGAAATGAAGGGGCGCAATGGTGGCAGATCGCACCGCAAAAGAACAGGGCTCGGAGCGCGGCTTGCACCTATCCGCCGCGCGCGCTAACTTGGAAGCTGCTTGCGGCAAATGCGCCGCGCACCTTGGGAGGTGTCATGAGATCGCAAATTGCCCGGCAGGCCCGCGCAATCCTGGCGGCATCCCTGTGGCTAGCCGCGGCGGCACATGGCCAGCCGGTGGAATCCGGGCCGCTCACCATCGGCGGCTCGCTGGTGGTGGAAGGCCCCCTCACCGTCCATGGCACGCTGACCGTGGACGGCAGCGTCCTTGCGCACGGCCCGCTGACCGCAGCCTGGTTTGCCAATCGCCCACCGGTCTATGGACAGCCGCCTGGCGCAGGGCGGCAGAAGGTGTTTCACGGCCCGCTCACCGTGCACGGGCCCTTGGTGGTGGAAGGCAACATGCTGGTCAACGGGCCGGTCAACGTCGATGGGCCGCTTAGCGCGGGAGGCAGCATCGACGCCGACGGCCCCATGCGCGAGCGGCGGCGCCAATGACGTGCCTGTCGATCAGGCCGATTGCCGGCGCGCGGACGTGCGCCGGCCAGTCATCGCGAGCGCCGCGCCGCCGATGATGAGTGCGGCCGCGCCTGCCAGCGTCCACGTCAGCGTGGCAAAGCCGAACCACACCAGCAGCAGCGTAGCCATCAGCGGCGTGCCATATGACAACACCCCCAGCAACGCCAGGCGACCGTGCTTGGTGCCGTGGTCCCACGCTGCGAAGGCCACGCCGGTCGGCCCCACGCCCAGCAGCAGCGCCGCGAGCCATTCGCCGGCGCTCGGCATCACGGTGGATTCCAGCGCAAGGTGGCACAACACACCGCACAGGGCCACTGCCCCGCACACGCTGACCATGGTGGTGCTTGGCACCTCGCCGTAGCGCCGGTTGGCAACCGAGTAGCCCGACCAGATCAGGGCGCATGCGAGCGCGGCCAGGTAGCCCGTCGCCGCGCCGGCCTGCGCGCCTGCCGGCAAGGCTGCCGGCGCGGCTTGCGGCGTGCCCTTGACGATCAGCAAGGTGCCGAGGAACCCCAGCATCGCGGCAGCGACCTGCCGCCTGCCCAAGGCGCCACCCGGCGCCAGCGCGCAGAACAGCACCATCAGCAAGGGCCAGAGATAGGCCAGCAAGCTGGCCTCGGCCGGCGGGATCACCGCGAACGCGTAGAAATACAGGGCGTGATAGAGAAAGATGGCGCCGAAGGCGAAGAGCCATGCCCGGGCCCGGCTGCCTGGCGGTTCGCATGGCGCAGCGGTGCGCCGATGCAGCGCCAGCCACGGCAGCCCCAACAGGAATGCCACGCCGAAGCTCAGCGCCAGCAATTCGAATGGCGGCAAGCGGCGGGCCTGGGCGGTCAACAGGGGAAGCGTGGCCCACAGCAGCAGCGCGAAGGCGCCGATGGCGGTGGGGCCGATCAGGCGGCCGGCAGGATGGGATTGGGTCGGCATGGCAATGGCGTCGAGAGTCAGTGCGAGAGTCAACGTGAGACGCAGGCAATCCCGCATGGACAGCATCGTGGCCATGCCCCTGCCGCCTGTCTTGGCAAATACGGCTATGCGATGCGCGCGCCGTTTGACGATTTGCGGGGGAGAATAAACAGGGGCTTCCCATCGCGAAAAAAGGGCGCTATAATCGCGCCCCTCGCGACACGAAATGTACATGACGTAGCGAGCAAGTCTCAGTCCCCATCGTCTAGAGGCCTAGGACATCACCCTTTCACGGTGAGTACAGGGGTTCGAATCCCCTTGGGGACGCCAGTTTCGAGAGCAACGCCACCAAGCGCAGCCTCAACACGAGCGTCGGAAACCGCAACAAGCGGGTTCCACAGCCACTGCGGAGTGGTAGTTCAGTTGGTTAGAATACCGGCCTGTCACGCCGGGGGTCGCGGGTTCGAGTCCCGTCCACTCCGCCAGCATTGCCTGGATACTGCTCGAATGCCGCATATCCAGGAAAAAATATAGCCCGCCATCAGGTGGGCTATTTTTTTGCCTGCCACCTGCCTGCCACCTGCCTGCCACCACCCGGCGGGCTCGCAGCGAACGCCCGCTGGTGCGCCTGCGCTATGCCCCGCCGTTGTCCACAGCATCGGAACTATCGATCGCCCGCACGATGATCTTCAGCGTGTCGTCCAGGTGATGGATGGTCTGGCGCTTGGCGGTCTCGGCATCGCGCTGCCTGTACTGGGACAGGATTTCGGCATGCTCGGCATTGCTCTGCGCAATATGTTCCGGGCTCATGTAGAGCGACAGCGAGATATACGGCGCAGCCGAATCGCGCAGCGTCTTGACCAGGTGGGCCAGCCTGCTGTGTTCCTGGGATGCCCAGAGTGCCGCGTGGAACTCCAGGTTCAGCTCGGTCCAGCGCGTGACATCCTGCGTCTGCAGCATCTCCGCATGGAACGCCTCGGCCCGGGCGATATCTTCCGGCGTGATGCCCCGGACCGCCTCTTCGACCATCATCGGCTCCAGCACCTTGCGCAGCCGGTAGATTTCCTGCACATCATCCAGCGTCAGGCCGCGCACGACCGCGCCACGATGCGCGTCGAAGAACACCAGCCCTTCGGAGATCAGCGTGCGCAATGCTTCCCGAACGGGCGTAGTGCTCATCTCCAGCCGCTTGGCGAGGTCATCCTGGCGCAAGCGCTCGCCCGCGGTCATGCGGCCTTGCAGGATGTCGGCGCGCAACGTCTGCACCGCATACTGGTAGGCAGTCAGCCGGCGCGAAGGCGCGGCTTGCACTCTGGACGGGGGATTCGGCGAAGTCTTCAAGGAACGGGCTGCTGTTGGATGGGCGAATGGCGTGGCAGTGTACCCCACTTCGCAAACGCGTCCGGGATCTGCTCGCGCGGCGTGCCGGCAGCCAGCAACGCACCTAGCAACAGCCGCGCCTTCAACGGATGGAGCCACTTCGAAAGCAAGGCGCCGCGCCGTGCCAGATCGACTTCGGAGCCGGCGAAACCATAGGTTCGGGAGGCCGTTGCCCCAGCCCCGGTGCGGCTAGCGATCACCACCGGCACCACCTTGGACAGGCGAGCGACATGCTCGGCGAAGCCGAAGGAGACGTGCCCGGCGCCGAACGCGGCAACCACGATTGCCTCGTAGCCGAGATCAAGCGCAGCCACGGCCAGATCGCCATCGTCGCCCAGGAGCGCCGGCACCACCGCCACCTTTGGAAAGCGCCGCGTGGGCGGGCTTGCCAGCGGCCTGTCGACCGGCGGATGAAAGTACTCGGGCTGCCCCTCGACCACCCGCCCCGCGGGCCCGCCGTCAGGCGAGACGAAGGTCTGGACCGACAGGGAATCCGACTTGCAGACCCAGCGCGCCCTGTGAATGGTGTCGTTCATGACAACCAGCACGCCGCGCCCGCGGCTCTGGTCGTCCATGGCGACCTGCACGGCGGCCAGCAGGTTGGCGGGGCCATCCGCTCCCGCGGCCAGCGGCGTGCGCATCGCACCGGTAATGATCAAGGGCTCGGGGTGGCGCCAATACAGATCGAGGAAAAAGGCGGTCTCCTCGATCGTGTCCGTGCCCTGGGTCAGGACGACGCCGCGCGCCCCGCCGGCAACCTTGCCCTCGGCCCATGCCAGGCAGGCCAGCAACTGTTCGGGGCCCAGCGAAGCGCTCGGCAACTGGAAGAGCGGCTCGGCGGAGATATCGGCCAGTTCTCCCAGGCCCGGCACGGCCGCGACCAGCTGGGCGGCGTCCAGCTTGGGGACAACCCCGCCGGCAGCATCCGACGGCGTCATGCTGATGGTGCCTCCTAGCGAGGCGATGGCAACTGATGGGCGAGACATATGGTTTTCCCGTAGCGTTAAGGTATGCATTATGCATTATGCATTATATATACTATACAATCCGCAAGACAACCTGAGGCTCCTAAGCCAACTCCCAACCCGTTACGGAGACGCACGATGCACCAACACCCGCCGCCCACCCGGTATCGCTTCACCATCTTCTTGCTGATCGTCGTGATTGCGCTGGTCAACTACATTGACCGGGGCGCCATCGCCTATTCGGCCGGGCAGATCATCGGGGAGTACGGCTTCGACCGCGCCGGCTGGGGCGCGGTGCTGGGCTACTTCGGCTACGGTTATATGTTTGGCGCGCTGATCGGCGGTGCGCTGGCAGACCGCCTCGGCGCGAAGCGGGTCTGGGTGATCGCAGGCGTGGCCTGGTCACTGTTCGCGATCTGCATGGTCTGGGCGGGCGACATCGGCCTCGCGGTGTTCGGCGGCTCGGCCCTGAGCGGATTTGCCATGGTGCGCATCCTCTTCGGCTTCTCGGAGGGGCCCGCCTACTCGATCATCAACAAGACCATGTCCGCCTGGGCATCGCCGGCCGAGCGCGGCTTCGCGGTATCCATCGGCCTGCTGAGCACGCCGCTGGGCGCGCTGCTTACCGCGCCGGTAGCGGTCGGCCTGCTGCTGCTCACCGACAGCTGGCGCGCCATGTATGTGGTGCTCGGCGTCCTGGGCCTGGTGCTGATCGCCCTATTCTCGCGCGTCTACACCAACCGGCCCGAGGATCACCCGAAGGTGAATGCGGCAGAACTCGCCCAGATTCAGGCCGGACGGGGTGAAGCCCCCAAAGGCACCGCAAGCGCAAGCGCCGCCTTGCCTTGGTGGGCGTTCTTCAAGAGCCGCACGCTGGTTTTCAACTCCATCGGCTATTTCTCCTTTATCTACGTCAACTTCATGCTGCTGACGTGGACACCGAAGTACCTGCACGACGAGTTCAACTTCACCCTTTCCTCCCTCTGGTACATCGGGATGATTCCCTGGGTTGGCGCGTGCTTTACGGTATTGCTGGGCGGGCGCATCTCCGACTGGCTGCTAAAGCGCACGGGCAAGCTGGTCATTGCAAGAAGCTGGTTTGCCGCCGCCTCGCTGTTGCTGACAACCCTGTGCTTCCTGATGGTGTCGCAGGCGCACAGCGTGTGGACCGTCATCGCCCTGATGACTTTGGGCAACGCCTTGAACGCCTTGCCGAACTCCGTCTACTGGGCGGTGGTGATCGATACCGCGCCCTCGCGCGTCGGCACGTTCAGCGGCATCATGCATTTCATCGCCAACATCGCTGCGGTCCTGGCGCCCACGCTGGCCGGCATCCTGTCGGCACGCTACGGCTATTCGTCCATGTTCATCGCCACTTCGGTTGCGACGGCGCTGGGCGTGTTCGCCATGCTCCAGGTCCGTCCGGGCGTGGGTCCCCGCCTCGAGCGCGATGCGGGAATCGTTGCCTCGGCAGAATGATCCAAGAGGTCGATGCCCTGGCCCGGGCGTCTGTCTCAAATCCAGCCCAAGCCTTCAGCCCGATGCCGCCGCGCGCGGCAGGCTGACCACGAAGCTCGACCCCTGCCCTTCCTTGCTGGTGACCACGACCTCGCCCTGGTGCAGATCGACCGCCAGCCTGACCAGGTAGAGGCCAACGCCTGCGCCTGCCGTGCCGGCGACATTGCCGCCGCGCACAAAGCGCTCGAAGATATGCTCGCGGTCCTTGTCCGGGATGCCCAGGCCGCGATCGGACACGGACACGCGGATCATGTCGGCGCCGCCGGAAATATGCACAGTGACCGGGGTGCCTGCGGGCGAATACTTGATCGCGTTGCCAACCAGGTTGCTGAAGGCCTGGAACAGCAGCTTGGCGTCGCCATGGAAGATCTCATTCAAGCCAGGGTCGATGATCTCCTCGATGACGGCCGTGGGAGAACTCTCGCGGTGCATCTCGCAGACTTCGTGCACCAGCAGGGTCAGCGAGAAGTCGACGCCTTGCAGCGTGGCAAGGCGCCCGCCGTCCAGCAGTTGCGAGGAATCGAGCAGGTGGTCGATCAGGTTGGTCATGCGCCGCACGGCAACCCGGATCCGCCCGCAGCGCTCGCCGAGGACTTCGGCGCTCGGCGCCTCCTTCATGCGCATGAGCCGCTGCGCGTGGCCGTCGATCACATTGAGCGGCGTGCGAAACTCGTGCGAGGCCATCGAGACGAAATTGCGCTGGAGCACCGCAAGGCGCCGCTCGTTTTCCAGCGTATCCAGCAGCATCGTCGTCTGGGCGGCCAACGCCGCCTTGCTGCGCTCCAGTTCGATCGTATTGTCGCGAAAGCGCACCACGGCGCGGGCGATTTCACCGATCTCATCCTTGCGCCCGGCCCCGGGGATCTCCACGTGAGGATCGTTGTCCATGATGCGGTGCATGCGCTCGACCAGCCCCGCAATGGGGTTCGATACCGCCCTGACCAGATAGATCACCGCCGCGATCACGAGCAAGCCCGACACCAGGATGACGCCGGCAATCAGTTGCCGGGCCTCGTGATAGGCGTCCGCCTCGCGCTCGGTTGCCTGCGCGGCGCCAACCACGTTGCGCTCGGTCAGCACGCCCAGCGTGCCGTTGGCCTGCTCGAAGGCGCTGCGCGACTCGCCGCGATAGAGCGCCACGGCCTGTGTGGTGTCTTTCTGGTGGGCCAGCGAGACCACGCGATCGACCAGTTGCCGGTAAGCCGACCATTGCGTCATGAACTGCTCGTAGAGCGCCAGCTCGGCAGGATCGTGCTCGATCTTGCCATAGCGGGCCTCGACCTCCTTGATCACATCGTCTAGCCGGCTGATCTGCCCCTCGGCCGCGCGCAGGTCGGCGCGCGTCGTCGCGATCAGCGCGTCGCCCTCGAACGCGCGGTAGTCCGAAATATAATTGTTGAGGTCACCCAGGATACGGTTGCTCAGCAGCCAGCGGCCGCTGATCTGCGCCGACACGCTGTGAAAGTTGCTGAGCCGGTTGATGCCAAACAGGCCCACGCCCACCACCAGCAGCAGGAACAGCACGAACACAAGCGACAGCCGGACACGAATCGGCCTGAGCATGGGCACTGAATCGGGCAGCCCGACCAGGCGCCGCCCCAGGCCGCGACGCACTCGCCGGCTGGCGGGCGCCGGACGAATCGAGTGATTCATAAGACTTTTATCCAGAATTTCGCTACGCTGTACGTTGGCGGGCCGCAAGACGCGGCTCGCCGCCGCCACCAAGGACCAGCATGACCGATGCCCGCCGGAAAATCCTCTGCATCGAGGACGATGCCGAAACGGCCGCACTGATCGCCGAAGAGTTGATCGAGCGGGGCTTTGCCGTGAGCATCGCGCACGACGGCCAGCAAGGTTTTGCCGCCATTCTGCGCGACACGCCGGACCTCGTCCTTTGCGACGTGAGTATGCCAGTGATGACCGGCTTCGAACTGCTGGAGAAGATCACTTCGCTGGCGCCGCGCTTTGCCGACATGCCCTTCGTGTTCCTCACGGCACTGGCGCAGCGCGAGGCCGAGCTCAGGGGGCGCAGGCTCGGGGCCGACGACTACGTGACCAAGCCGGTCGATTTCGACATATTGTCCAGCATTGTCGAGGCTCGCCTTGCGCGGATTGCGCGCACGCGGCCGGGCCTGCCAGCCGTGCAGCTCAGCGAGCGCGAGGTGGAAGCACTGGTTTGGTCGGCACGGGGCAAGACCTCGGGCGAGATCGCCACCATCCTGGGCCTGTCCAAGCGCACGGTCGACTTCCACATTGACAACGCACGCCAGAAACTCGGCGTGGCCACCCGCATCGAAGCGGTCGTCAAGGCCGCGTCCGCCGGCATCATCAAGCCCTAGCGGCGCGGCGCCGCCCGGCTTACTGTGATCAATCACAGTACTCGGCGGCGGCCAATCCACATAGAATCGGCGCAATTTCATCGCTCCCGGAGCACGGGTTAGCGGGATTTTACGACCAGGGCGCCAGCCCCGGGGTCCACGGCGTCATGGCCGGATCCACCCGCGCCGACGATATGAGCAGATTTCAGCAGCAACGACCCACGCGAGCCGAGGTCGATCCCACCGCCAGCCGCGCGAGCGCGAACGTGCATCTCCATGCGGATGACCTGCGCCGTGCCACGACGCTGATCCATGTGCGTGCGAGCGGGGCGGCGGACGTCTCCGATGCCGACCTGACCGCCTTCCTGCTGTCCGCATGGCGCAAGCTGCACAGCGCCAGCCACCGGCCGCCGCAATGCCCGCGTTGCCGGGCCCGCAAGTCGACCTATGACGGTACCGATGGCAGTAGCCTGCCGCTCTTTCATTGCGCCGGCTGCCGCCAGCGCTTCAGCCGGCTGACCGGCACACCCATGGCGCGGCTCAGGCTGGAGGACAAGGCGGAAGCCTTCTTCAACCTGGCCTCCCAGCAAGTATCGGTCGCCGAAGCGGCACGCCGCCTGGGGATCAAAAGCGAAACCGTCAGGCATTGGTCGATCCAGACCCGCTTGTGGCTGCTGACGCTGGATCCGCAAGGCGACTGGGAGCGGCGCATGCAGCTCGGCGTTCGTTACGCGGTACTGCCGGCGAACTCCCGCGGCGAGCCCGCAAGCGCGGCGCGCGAGTGCAAGTGCACCGTCGCCTCCGACGATAGCGATGCGCTCGCCGAAATGGAAAACGCGCCCCTGTTGATCCGGGTGTGCCCGCTATGCGAACGGACGACGCACTAGCATGGAATAAACCAGATAAAGGAAAGGCAGGATCCTTTTTTTCACGGCCCCAGACCTGATTTAATCAGCAATACCATCGATCAATCCATATTGATTTCGATGTAAATATCCTATTGCCTTTAAATACGGCCACCTATTTCTTTCGCACGCCGGATACAGAGCGTCCCGCGGAATAGATAGTCCTGGCCACTTCCTGCATTTCCCCCATTTCATGGGACAGCGCGTGCCAACCGGCTTGCGGCGTGACATGGCAATCCTAAGGGTTTCAATAGCGATTCTGCTATCGCTCTGCGGAATAGTCGATGCTGGATTCCAATTTTCAATTCCCCATGCGGGTAATCCCCTAAATTTCCGAAAGCCATTTGCAATGTTCTGGAAGGGCAATTGAAAGCTTGCCCTGTCATAACTGTTACAAGTAGCGATGGGAGTGTTTATGATTAAAAAACCAACCAACAGAAAAGTTGGAGCAGCCGTCATCCTGGTCTTTTCGGCTCGGGTCGCATGGGGTGTTCAACTAAGCGGAGATACCGATCCGGTCCCGCTTGTTCCGCCTGTGCAGAAAGCGCCTGCTGCCGGCAAAGCGCCAGCCAGCGGGTGGGATCAGGCAGCGCCGCGCGGCGCCGGGGTGAGCGCCACGCCAGCGGCCACGCTCAGTGCCGAAGAAAAGACAAAGGGCCTCGTTGGCCCCGGGTTCTCATTGTGGGAGCTGTCGGAGGAGCTGCGCGCCAACAACCCGCAACTGATCCAGGCGCGCTCGCTCTATATGGCGGCCAAGGCCACCGTGCCGCAGATCGCCGCGCCAAACAACCCGCAGGTGGGCTTTATCTGGGGCAACCTGCCCAAGAACAGCCCGCTGGCGCTGGCGCGCGCCGAGAGCTTCAGCTATACGCTCACGCAGTCGATCCCGTTTCCGGGCAAGAAGGCGCTGGCCGCCGATATCGCCAACACGCAAGCCGAATCGATCGACGCGCAGCGCGACGCGCTGTACCTGCAGCTCTACGCGCAATTGAGCACGACCTACTTCCAGGCGCTGGCGCAGAAGGCGCAGCTCGATGTGCTGCGCCTGAACCTCAAGCGGCTGGAGCAGGTCAAGCAGGTCGCGCGCATCCGCTACGCCAACAACGCGGCGGGCTATGTGGACTACCTCAACGCCCAGGTGGCGCAGAGCAGCGCGCAGAACGATATGTTTGGCCTGGAGCGCCAGCATGACAACGCGCTCAAGACCATCAACACGCTGATCGGCAAGAATCCCGAGTTCCCGCTGGAGCTGCGCCCGGACGCCAGCGCGGCGCGCCTGCCGCCCACGCCGTTGCCTGAGCTGGAAGACATGGCGCTGCGCGATCATCCTAATGTGCGGACATCGCGCTTCCTGGTGGAAGCGGCCGAGAAGGGCGTGCGCCTGGCCCGCAAGGCCTACCTGCCGGACTTCCAGATCATCGGCACCTTCAACGGTAGCAACCCGCCCCTGGGCTTCAAGCCGGCCAGCTACGGCATCGAGTTCGACGTGATCATCCCGCTGTTCTTCTTCACCAAGGAGAAGTACGGCGTGGATGAAGCCGTGGCCAACAAGGTGGCGTCCGATGCCAATGACCAGTCGGTGCGCCAGCAGACGCTGCTGGCGGTGGATACCGCGCACAACAACCTGCGCCAGTCGGTGAACCAGGCCGAGTTCCTGCGCCAGCGGCAACTGCCGGAGGCCATGACCGCCTACAAGATGGCCTTCACCAACTACGCCAACAACAATGCCGACTTCACCGACCTGCTGACCGCCAGCTCCGCGCTCAAGAACGCGGAACTGGCGGTGACGCAGGCCGAGTCCGAGGCGCGCCAGGCTTACTACACGCTCGCCGCCGCGGTGGGCCGGGACAAATTCTGATGGCCGCAAGGCCTTGAACCTATGAACAAGAATCTGATGATCGGCGCTGGCTTTGTGGTGGTCCTGGCCGGCGGTATCTGGGGCGGGAAGTACTGGGCCCAGTCCCAACAGCCTGAACAGGCACAACAGGCACAACAGGCGGAGCAAGCCGGCAAGGCCGGCATGGCCGCGCCCTACGCCAAGCCCGAGGCGGCGAAACCCCGCAACGTGCCGTCGCTGCTGACGCTGCCCGAAGGCGGCTTCGACCCGAACGCGGTCAAGTCCGCGGTGTTCAGCACGCAAGCCGTGACGGTCGACACGCCCACGCCCGGCAAGCTGGCCTACAACGTGCAGCAGGCCAAGCTGGCCTCGGCCCGCGTGGCCGGCCGCGTCGAGCGCATCCTGGTGTTCGAGGGCGCCGTGGTGCATGCCGGGCAGCCGCTGGCCGAGCTGTACTCGCCCGAGTACATCTCCGCGCAGAACGAATTCCTGCTCTCGCATAACGCCTTCAAGACGCTCAACAACAGCGACCTGAAGGAACTGGTGGACGATGCCCGCCTGACCATGCAATCGTCCGAGAACAAGCTGCGCGTGCTGGGCGCGACCACCGAGGACATCGCCCGCATCCGCGAGCGCGGCGTGGCCTCCGACACGCTGACCATCCGCGCGCCGATCGGCGGCACCATCGTCAAGCGCGACATGGACCCCGGCTCCTACCTCAATGTCGGCGACTCGCTGATGAGCATCATCGACACCCGCTCGATCTGGTTCACCGGCAACCTGTACGAGAACGACATCAAGAACGTGCGCCTGGGTCAGGTCATCGAGATCGAGACCCCGGCCTACCCGGGCCGGCACTACCGCGGGCGCGTCAGCTTTATCGCGCCCAATGTCGACGCCGATACGCACACGCTGCAGGTACGCTGCGATGTGCCCAACCCGGACGGCACGCTCAAGCCGGAGATGTACGCCACCGCGCGCATCGTCACCGGCAGCGCGCAGGCGCTGGTGGTGCCGCAATCGGCCATCGTCAAGGACCAGGGCAAGCTCTACCTGATGACGCAGCCGGACGACAAGCACATCGAGCGCGTGACCGTGCAGGGCACGCCGCGCAGCGACGGTACCTTCCAGGTCACCGAAGGCGTGCCGGCCGGCGCGTCGGTGCGGGTGGTGACGCAGGGCGGCATGCTGCTCAACGAAATGCTGCTCAAGCAGGAGGCCTGAGATGGTCTTCTCGCCAATCAAGAGCATCCTCAAGCGGCGCCTGGTGATCGTCTTCCTGGCCGTTGGCCTGCTGGCGGCCGGCGTGCTGAGCTTCCTGCAGCTGCCGCTGCAGGCGTACCCAGGCGTGGCGCCGGTCACGGTGCAGGCCATTACGCAGTGGCCTGGCCGCAGCACGGTGGAGGTCGAGCAGCAGATCACGATTCCGGTGGAGAACGCGCTGGCCAGCGTGCCGGACGTGCAGTCCTTCCGCTCGGTCTCGCTGTTCGGGCTGTCTGTTGTGACCGTCAAGTTCAAGGAGGGCGTGGATAACTTCAAGGCCCGCCAGAACTTCGTCACCTACCTGTCGCAAGCCAACCTGCCGCCGGGCGTGCAGCCCAACCTGTCGCCGGACGGCGACGCCACCGGCGAAATCCTGCGCTACCGGATCGAGGCCGACGGCATCGACGTGACCACGCTGAAGACCTACCAGGACTACAACGTCTACAAGGAGATCAAGCACGTCCCGGGCGTGGCCGATATCACGGCCTTTGGCGGCAAGGTCAAGCAATACCAGATCGTGCCGACGCCCGAGAAGCTGCAGGCCTATGGGCTCTCGCTCAAGCAGGTGGTGGATGCGGTGTCGAATGCCAACGCCAATACTGGCGGCGGCCTGATGAAGGCCGGCGAGCAGCAGTTCGTGGTACGCGGCGTGGGCCTGCTGCAAACGCTCGATGACATCCGCAACGTCACCGTGTCGGTGTCCAGCGGCGTGCCGGTGCGGGTGCGCGATATCGCCGAGGTGCGGGTGGGCAACACGCCGCGCCTGGGCATGGTGCAGTTCGACCAGCACGACGATATCGTCGAAGGCATCGTGCTGATGAAGCGCGACGAGAACGCCACCGAGGTGCTGGCGCGGGTGCGCGACAAGATCGCCGACATCAACCAGAACGTGCTGCCCAAGGGTATCCAGGTCAAGACGTTCTATGACCGCCAGAACCTGCTCGACATCACCATGGGTACCGTCGAGCATGCGCTGTTCGTCGGCATCTCGCTGGTGCTGATCGTGCTGTTCATCTTCCTCGGCAGCTTCCGCGCCGCAGCGGTGGTGGCGGCGGTGATCCCGCTGGCGCTGTGCGTGTCGTTCATCAACATGGCCCACTTCAAGGTGCCGGCCAACCTGATCTCGCTAGGGGCGATCGACTTCGGGCTGATCGTGGATGCGGCGGTGATCGTGATGGAGAACATCATGCGCCACCTGGAGGAGGGCGAGACCAACGTGGAGGATGGCATCGTCAAGGCCACCAGCGAGGTCCAGCGCGCCATGATCTTCTCCACCGGCATCATCATCGTGGCCTACTCGCCGCTGTTCTTCATGGGCGGGGTGGAAGGCATCATCTTCAAGCCGATGGCCTTCACCATGGGCTTCGCGCTGCTGGCCTCGATCGTGCTGGCGCTGACCTTCGTGCCGGCGGTGACGTCCTTTGTGTTCCGTGGCTCGCTGCGGCCGCACTCGCCGAAATTCATCGCGGTGATCCTGCGCGCCTACAAGCCCCTGCTGCGCAAGCTGCTGAAGAAGCCCGGCCTGGTGTTCCTGGCTGCGTTCATCGGCCTGGCCGGCACGCTGTACAGCTCGCGCTACCTCGGCACCGAGTTCCTGCCCACGCTGGAGGAGAACAACCTGTGGCTGCGCATCACGTTGCCCAACACCGTGGACCTCGACTACTCGGCCTCCGTCGCGCGCGACCTGCGCGGCTTCTTCCGCCAGCAGCCCGAGGTGAAAACCGTGTCGGTGCAGATTGGCCGCCCGGATGATGGCACCGACTCCACCGGCGTGTTCAACCAGGAATACGCGCTGTACTTCAAGCCCCCGGCCGACTGGCCCAAGGGTGCGACCAAGCAGCAGGTGGTGGAACGCCTGTCCAAGCACCTGGATCGTATCCCGGGCATCGAGTACAACTTCTCGCAGTACATCCAGGACAACGTGAACGAGGCGCTGTCCGGGGTCAAGGGCGAGAACTCGGTGAAGATCTACGGCTCCGACCTGGTGACGCTGCAGGACAAGGCCAAGGAGGTCGAGTCCATCCTGAAGAAGGTGCCGGGCCTGGCTGACGTCGGCATCTTCAAGGAACTCGGCCAGCCCACGCTGAACATCACGGTGGACCGCGAGAAGAGCGCGCGCTTCGGCATGAACGTGAGCGACATCCAGTCCGCCGTGCAGTTTGCGATTGGCGGCGATGCGGTCACCAACATCCTGGAGGGCGAGAAGACCTTCGGGCTGTCGGTGCGGCTCAACGACCAGGCGCGCAACAACCCGGATGTCATCAACCGCTTGCTGGTGGATACGCCGGACGGCCAGCGCATTCCGCTGTCGATGGTGGCCAAGGTGGAGGCGACCGATGGGCCGTTCTTCGTCTATCGCGAGACCGGCAAGCGCTATATCGCCATCAAGTTCGGCGTGCGCGGACGAGATCTTGGCAGCGCGGTGGCCGAGGCGCAGGACAAGGTCGGCAAGGCGGTGACGCTGCCGGCAGGCTACAGCATCTTCTGGGATGGCCAGTTCAACCAGATGAAGATCGCGCAGAAGAAGCTGGCGGTGATCGTGCCGCTGACCATCCTGGTGATCTTCCTGCTGCTGTACAGCACCTTCGGCAACTTCAAGGATGCGCTGATGGTGGTGCTGAACGTGCCGTTCGCGGCCATCGGTGGCTTGCTGGCGCTGCATATCGCAGGAGAGACCTTATCGATCTCGGCGGGCATCGGCTTCTTGTCGCTGTTCGGCATCGCGATCCAGGACGGGGTGATCCTGATCTCCTACGTCAACCGGCTGGCGCAGTCCGACGATCTGCATGCAGCCGTGGTCGAGGGCGCGGCGCTGCGCCTGCGCCCGGTGGTGATGACGGCCATGCTGGCGGGCCTGGGGCTGTTGCCCGCAGCGCTGTCGCACGGCATCGGCTCGGAAGCGCAACGCCCGCTGGCGCTGGTGATCGTGGGCGGCATGGTGACCACCACGCTGCTGACGCTGCTGGTGCTGCCGGTGGTGTTCTCCTGGGTCAACCGCCATCGCGGGCGCAAGGGCGGCCCGGACGCGGCCTCGCTGACGCCGGCCGAAGGCATTTGAGCCGGAATTTGAACCTGAACCTGAACCAACCAGTGGCCGGCACGCCCCGGGCGGACCGGCCACGCAACGGGAGTCCATCATGAGCATGCGAAAGAATGCACCGGCGGCACTGCTCGCCATCCTGCTTTGTGCCGGCGTCGGAGTAGCCGGCGCCGCGTCGCCGAAGTCGTCGGCCAGCGGCAAGGGGCAGTCGGCGCAGTCAGGGCAATCCGCCAAGCAGTCCAGCCGGAACTCGGTGCTGCCGTCCAACGTGCGGAAATAACCGGCCGGCGAGCCTCAGGCGCCGATTGGAATCAAGCCTTGGTTCCCTCGGCGCCTGCCTCGAACACATCACGCAGCCACTGCACGAACACCCGCACCCGCATTGATAGCTGGCGGTTCTGCGAATACAGCACGGACACCGGCATCGGCGGCGGCGGCAGGTCCGCCAGCACGACCTGCAAGCGGCCCTCCCGCAGCTCCCTTGCCACCCGATAGCGCGGCACCTGAACCAGCCCCAGCCCGGCCACCGAGGCGCCGGTGTAGAGATCGGCGCCAGTGACCGAAATGGCAGCCGCCAGTTGCACGGCCGTCACGCGGCCAGCTACCGTAAATTCCAGCGGCACCGCCTTGCCGGTGCCGCTGGAGATGTAGTTGACCGCGCGATGCGCCAGCAATGCATCAAGATCCGCCGGTTCGCCATAGCGAGCCAGGTAGGCCGGGCTGGCCACGGTCACCTGCTCCAGCAGCGCAACCCGGCGCCCCACCATCGACGAATCCTGCAGGTTGCCCGCGCGCAGCACGCAATCGATTCCCTCGCGCACCAGGTCGACCAGCCGGTCGTCCTCGCCGATATGGATTTCCAGCTCGGGATAGCGCGCCAGGAAATCCGGCAGCGCCGGCACCACGAAATGCCGGGCCAGCGTCCCCTGCAGGTTCACGCGCAGCAGGCCCTTGGGCGCGGTATCCCGGAATGACCCCTCCGCTTCTTCCAGGTCGGCTATCAGGCGTACGCAGCGCCGGTAGTGCGCTTCGCCATCGTGCGTCAGCCGCACCGTGCGGGTGGTGCGCTCCAGCAGCCGGGCGCCGAGCCGCTGTTCCATGCGCTTGATCAGGTTGGTGATGGTGGCACGCGGGATCTGGAGATCCTCGGAGGCCTGGGTAAAGCTCTGGCGCTCGGCGATGCGCACGAAGGCCTGCATTTCCTGGAATCGGTCCATGCGTAGCTGAACGGGGCCGGCGTGGGCAATGAAAGACCCTGGGGCGCCCTATTGTTAATATAAACGGAGCAATGATATCAAAATACCACCAATTATCTTTACACAGGAATGATCCATGATCTGTTTCACCAACCCACCACCTGAAAGGAAACGGATCATGAACAACACCAACCCCGCCCAAGTCGCCATCGTCACGGGCGCATCCCGCGGCATCGGTGCCGCCATTGCCAGGCGCCTGGCGCAGGACGGTTTTGCCGTCGCCATCAACTACGCGGCCGGCGCGGCCCAGGCCGATGCCCTCGTGGCCGAACTGAAGGCCGCTGGCGCGTCGGCCATCGCAGTGCAGGCCGATGTGTCCAAGGCCGACGATGTGCGCCGCCTGTTCGAGATCACCGAGCAGCAACTGGGCAAGGTGAACGTGCTGGTCAACAACGCTGGCATGCTCAAGACGGTGCCGCTGGCCGACACCAGCGACGCGCTCTATGACCAGACCTTCGACATCAATGTGCGCGGCACCTTCAACACCCTGCGCGAAGCCGCCGCGCGGCTTGCCGACGGCGGGCGCATCGTCAATGTCTCCAGCACCACGCTGGCGCTGAACATGCCCGGCTATGCCGTCTACAACGCCACCAAGGCAGCAGTGGAGGCATTCACGCACGTGTTCGCCAAGGAACTGCGCGGCCGCAACATCACGGTCAATGCGGTGGCCCCCGGCCCGATCGCGACCTCGCTGTTCCTCGACGGCAAGACCGAAGAGCAGATCCAGGCCTTCGCCAAGATGCCCCCGCTGCAACGCCTGGGCCAGCCGGAAGACATCGCCTGCGTCGTCGCCTTCCTCGCCAGCCCCGATGCCGGCTGGGTCAACGGCCAGATCCTGCGCGCCAACGGCGGCGTGGCCTGAGCGCTTGCGCGGCACGGCATCTGGACGCGGGCTACCGCTACTACACCAAGATCTTCGGCAATGCGCTGGCCGGCGCGCACACAAAGGCCCGGGCCGCTGCCTACAATGGAGACAATAAGAACAATGACGGCGAGCATCGGGCAATCGATCATGACCCCCCATCTGGCTTTGACGCATTCCACCCGCTCGGTGGCGCCCCGCGCGCACGTGCTGGCCACCCTGCTAGCCTGCGGCCTGCTGCTGGCGCACGCTGCGCCGGCCCAAGCGCAGGCATCGGCAGCATCGGCGCCGCCCCCCGGCGCCGCCTTCTCCACCGGCACGCCCGGCGGCCCGTTGCCGCCCGGGTGGAAGAACCTGCCGGTGGCGCACGGCAAGGCGTCGACCCACTACAGCCTGGTGGCGCAGGACCACGCCACGGTACTGGAAGCCGACGCGACCGCCTCCGCCTCCGCGCTGATGCACAAGGGCGCCAACCTGGACCTGGAGGCGACCCCGCAGGTCAACTGGCGCTGGAAGGTGGAACACCCGATCGACGAAGCCGACAACAGCGTCGCCGCCAAGGAAGACGCGCCGGCGCGCCTGGTGTTCATGTTCGATGGAGATACGGACAAGCTATCGCTGGGCGAGCGCACCGCCATCAAGCTGGCCAAGACGCTGGCGGGCGAGGAGCTGCCCTATGCCACGCTGATGTACATCTGGTCCAATACCGCGCCGGTCGGCACGGTCATCGACAACCCCCACACCTCGCGGGTCAAGATGATCGTGGTGTCAGGCGGAGCCGACGCCGCCGGCAAGTGGCTCACGCTGAGCCGCAACGTGGAGCAGGACTTCGAGCATGCCTTCAAGGAAAAGCCCGGCAAGCTGAGCGCCTACGGCCTGCTCACCGATACCGACAACACGGGCGGCAACGCGCGTGCCTGGTATGGGGATATCCGCTTCGGGGCGGCGAAGTAGCGTCGCGTGCCACGGCAAACGCGGATTGCGGTCGTCGCTTGCCAATCATTCAAAGGGGTTCAGAACACGCGGGATCGCATCGCAATGATGCCTGCGCAGGACGGGTGAGCAATCCGCCTCAGCCTGCCAAAAACCCGCAAACCGCCTGCGCAAACCCCTCCGGCTGCTCCCAGTTCGACAAGTGGGCTCCGTCCAGCTCCACGTAGCGCGCCCCGGCAATCCCTTGCGCCACTTCGCGGCCTTGCGCCGGCGTGGTGGCCAGGTCATGCGTGCCGGCAATCACCAGCACCGGGCAGGAGATGCGCTGCAGCTGCGCGCGCAGGTCGGCGTCGCGCACGGCGGCGCAGTTGGCCGTGTAGCCTTCGGGCGATGCCTCCAGCAGCATCTGGCGCACCGGCGCGATGCGCGCGGCGTTGCCGGCCAGCCAGGCGGCGCTGAACCAGCGCGCCAGCACCGCATCGACGATGGCGGCCATGCCCTGGCTGCGTACCGTCTGGATGCGCATGTCCCAGCCGCTGGCCGGGCCGATGAGGGCGGCGGTATTGGCCAGCACGAAGCGGTCGAAACGCTCGGGGTGATTGGCCGCCAGCCACATGCCGGTCATGCCGCCCATCGACAGCCCGCAAAAATGCGCGCGCCCGATGCCGGCGTGATCCATGATGGCCAGCACGTCCTGGCCGAGTTCCGCAAACCCGAACGGCGCCGCAGCCGGGGACGGCAGGCCGGAGCCCCCGTGGCCGCGGGTGTCGTAGCGCAGCACGCGAAAGCGCGGCAGCAGGCTTTCCATCTGCGGCGCCCACATCTGCATGTCGGTACCCAGCGAGTTGGACATGACCAGCACGGGCGCGTGGGGCGCCCCCTCGATCTCGTAGTGCAGCGCGATGCCTTGGTGCAATGCAGTGGTCATGGCGTTCTCAGTCCGCGCGGATGCCGCGTTCGCGGATCAGCTTGCCCCATTTATCGGTTTCAGCAGCAAGGTGCTTGCCCAGCTGCGCGGGCGTGCTGCCGATCGGCTCGGCGCCGATGGCGGCCAGGCGGGTACGCACCGACGGCTTGGCCAGCGCGTCCACCATGGCCTGGTTCAGCCGTGCGACCACGGCGGGCGGCGTCTTGGCCGGAACGAAAGCGGCGAACCATGGCGACAGGTCATAGCCCTTGACGCCGGCTTCGGCCAGGGTCGGCACGTTCGGCAGCGTCGACGAGCGCTTGGCGGTGGTCACCGCGATGGGCGTGAGCTTGCCGGAGTCGATATGCGGCTTGGCCGAGGTGATGCTGTCGAACATATAGTCGACCTGGCCGCCCAGCAGGTCCGTCATGGCCGGGCCGCTGCCCTTGTAGGGCACGTGGAGCATCTTGACGCCCGTGAGCGAGGTGAACAGCTCGCCGGCCAGGTGGATCGAGGTGCCGTTGCCGGCGGAGGCATAGGTGTACTTGTCCGGCGTGGCGCGCGCCGCGGCGATCAGGTCGGGCACCGTGGCGGGCAGCTTCTTGGCCTTGCTGGTGACCAGCACGTTAGGTACCACCGCCAGGAGCGAGACTGGCGCGAAATCCTTCACCGGGTCGTAGCTGAGGCGGCCGTACAGCGCGGGGTTCACCGCCATGCCGTTGGCGACGATGATCAGCGTGTAGCCATCCGCGGGCGAGCGCGCCACCATCTCGGCGCCGATATTGCCGCCGGCGCCGGGGCGGTTTTCCACCACGATGGACTGCCCCAGGCTCCTCGACATTTCCTCGCCCAGCGTGCGGGCGATATTGTCCATCGCGCCGCCCGCGGGGAATGGCACGACCCAGCGGATCGGGTGATCGGGATAGCTGTCGGCGTGGGCGGCGGACGGCAGCACGGCCAGGGTGGCCAGCGCGCAGGCGCAGGCGGCCCACGCGCGCAGGAATGGCAAGCGCATCAGAGTCTCCTCCAAATGGATTCGGAGTTGGTGTTGGAACGCGGCCATCGGGGCCGCGGCGGTATTCAGGGTAACGGCGAGCCGGCCGGCTTACTTGATCGACGACGGGTGCTTGGCCAGCGGCGTGACATGGATTTCCATGTACGGGAACAGCGGCAGGCTGGAGAGCATGGTGTGCAGTTCGTCGTTGGACTCGGCATCGAACACGCTGTAGTTGGCGTACTCGCCCACCACGCGCCACAGATGCGGCCACTTGCCCTGGCGCTGCAGGTCCTGCGAGTACGCCTTCTCGCGCGCCTTGATCTCGTCGGCCAGCGCGGCCGGCATGTCCACCGGCATCTTTACGTCCATTCTCACCAGAAACAACATGCTTGAATCCTCGGTTATGTTTGCTTGGGCAGCGCCTCAGGCGGCGCGGCGGTAATGGGCCAGCTTGTCTTCGTCCAGCGTCAGGCCAAGCCCCGGGCCTACCGGCAGGTGCAAGGCAAAGTCACGGTACTCGGGGCGCGCCGTCACCACATCATCCTTGAGAAGCAGCGGGCCGAACAGCTCGGTGCCCCAGGCCAGCCGCGGCAGCGTGGCAAAGCCGTGGGCAGCGGCAATGGTGCCCACGCTGCCTTCCAGCATGGTGCCGCCGTACAGCGCGATGCCGGCCGCGTCGCCTACCGCCGCTGTGCGCAGCATCTCGAAGATGCCGCCGGACTTGGAGATCTTCAGCGCAAACACGTCCGCGCCTGCAATGCGCGCCAGTTCCATCGCATCCTCGGGACCGCACACGGCCTCATCGGCCATTACCGGCACCACGAAGCGCGCCGCCAGCCGGGCCAGCGCGCCACGCTGCTCGCGCGGCACGGGCTGCTCGACGAGATCGATGCCGGCGGCTTCCAGCATGGCGATGCCGGTGGCGGCATCGGCTTCGTTCCAGGCCTGGTTGACGTCCACGGTCACGCGGGCACGGTCGCCCAGCGCGCGCTTGATGGCGGACACATGGGCCACGTCATCGCGCACGCTGCGACGGCCGATCTTGAGCTTGAAGGTGTTGTGGCGGCGCTCGGCCAGCAGGGTTTCGGCTTCTTCGATATCGCGGCCGGTGTCTCCGCTGGCGAGCGTCCACAGGCAGGCCAGGTTCGGCCGCACCGCGCCGCCCAGCAACTCGGACAGGGGCAGGCCCAGGCGCTTGCCCTGCGCATCGAGCAGCGCGGACTCCAGCGCCGACTTGGCGAAGCGATTCCCCCGCGCCACCGAAGCCAGGCGCTGCATGGCGGCGTGGATATTGCACGCGTCGATGCCGGCCAATGCAGGCGCCAGGTAGGTATCGATGGTCAGCTTGATGCCCTCGGGGCTTTCGTCGCCGTAGCTCAGGCCGCCGATGGTGGTGGCTTCGCCAATCCCCTCGATGCCGTCGCTGCAACGCAGCCGCACGATCACCAGGGTCTGGCGCTGCATGGTGGTCATGGCAAGCTGGTGCGCCCGGATGGTGGGCAGGTCGACCAGGATGGCTTCGACGGAGGTGACGGTTGCTTTCATGCTGGGTGTCTGCCAAGTATGGAATACGTTGAGAAGCAGTATGTGGCTTGACATCCTGGGTGTCCAAGACCGAGTATGTCCCGATCAATACCTTTAAAGTATGAAAGGACGGGGTCATGGAGCTACGTCACCTGCGTTATTTCCAGGCCGTTGCGGCCGAACTCAACTTCACCCGCGCGGCTGAGCGCCTGCATATCGCCCAGCCGCCGTTGTCGCGCCAGATCCGCCAGCTGGAGGACGAAATCGGCACCGTGCTGCTCGACCGTTCCTCGCGCGCGGTGCGGCTGACCGAGGCCGGCCGCTTCCTGCTGGAGCAATCGCTGCAGCTCAACCAGCGCATCGACGAGATCGTGGAAGGCACGCGGCGCATTGGCCGCAACGAAAAGCGCTGGTTCGGCATCGGCTTCGTGCCATCAGTGCTCTATGGCTTCCTGCCGGAACTGATCCGGCTGGTGCGGGGGTCCGATGCGGCGCTGGAGGTGGGCTTGTCGGAGCTGACCACCGTACAGCAGATGGAAGCGCTGAAAGCCGGCCGCATCGATATCGGCTTCGGCCGCATCGTGCTGGACGACCCGGCCATCACCCGCACGGTGGTAATGGCCGAAACGCTGGTGGCCGCCGTGCCCAGCGGCCACCCGGCGCTTAAAGGCCCGCCCATGACGCCGGCGCAGCTGGCGGCCCACCCCTTCGTGCTCTACCCGGCGCGGCCCCGCCCCAGCTACGCCGACCACGTGCTGGCGCTGTTCCGCACGCAGGGCCTGCAGTTGCGCGTGGCGCAGGAGGCCAATGAGCTGCAGACCGCCATCGGCCTCGTGGCTGCGGGGCTTGGCATCTGCCTGGTGCCGGCATCGGTGCAGCGCCTGCACCGCGACGACGTGGCCTACGTGCCGATTGACGCACCCGGCTTTACCTCGCCGGTGATGATGAGCTATCGCAGCGACGACAGCTCGGCGCTACTGGCAGAGGTGGTCAGGCGCGTCGGCGAACTGGCCGGGACACCGCCTTCGGCCTGAAATCCCGCGCCGGCCGTGAGAAAACCCGGCGGCATCCCATGAATGGGTGATGCGCGAAGGCCGCTCGGTTTGTAGAGTGCCTTTATAAAAAGGATACGGGGAAATCGTGCCATCGATGCACTCAGGGTCACTATCGGGCCACGCCGCGCCACGGCCAGGCGGCCTGCTCATTGCGCTGCTAAAAGCGTGCGGGGACACGCTGCGCAAGGTCTGGCGCGGCGAGCAAGGTGAGGTAGCACTCACCTTGCTCCAACCGCCCACGGCGCGCAACGCCACCTCCGCCCTGGCGCCGGACTGCGCCTTGCGCCTGCAACTCACCTACGCCGACACGCCGCTGACGCCCGGTGTGCCCCGGGTCACCGCCACCGCTGCGGTGCTGCGGGGCGACGGCACCGACATTACCGCCTCTGTGCCCCCGTCCGCATGGACCTGGCGCCAGGCTTCCGGCCTGTCGATGCGGGCCGGCTACGGCGCGGTCACGGTCGATACCGAGGGCCAGGGGCATGCCGTGTGCGTTTGCCCGCAGGGTGCCAGCGTGTCGGTCTCCGGCACCAGCCGCGCGGCCTGCCAGACGATGGCATCGGGGGTGGAAGTGAGCGTTTTGCTAGCCAGCGGCGAGCGGTTGAGCCAACGCTTCCAACTGGGCCTAGCCGGGCTGGAATAAGCCAGGCAAGCCCGACGGGACAAGAACGCGGACAGCCCATCGGCGGTTGCCGGCCACCCCGCCGGTCAGCCGCCAGTCACCCCTTGAGGTACATGTTCAGCCGCTTGGCGGCGTTGCGAAGGTGGGTTTCCGCCGCCTCCGCCGCCCGCTCGGGATCGCCCGCCACGATCGCGTCGTAGATGGTCTTGTGCTCTTCCTGCACGGCCTCGACCATGTCCGCGTGATGGCTCTTGGTATTGCTCCTCGCCTGCCGGATCACGCGCCGCGCGCCGTGCTCCAGGTGTTCGCTCAAGGCCTGGAAGTGCGGGTTGTGCGTCGCCTCGACAATGGCCTGGTGAAAGGCGAAGTCCTCTTCATCGCCCAACCTGTCGTTGGCGATCTCGTACTCCATGCCGATCAGCGCGCGCCGGATCCGCTTGAGGTCTTCCGGCGTGCGCCGCATGGCCGCGAACCTGGTGGCCGCCACTTCGATCGTCACCAGCAGCTCCATCACCATGGCCAGCGAATCTTTCTCGTCGATGGCCACATCCTGCATGCGAAACGCCTGGCGCTGGCTGCGCTCGGTCACGAACACACCGCTGCCCGCCTTGGGCGCAACCAGCCCCTCTGACTTGAGCTGCGACAGGGCCTCGCGCACGACCGCGCGGCTGACCGAGAACTGCTCGCACAGCAAGCGCTCGCTGGGCAGGCGGTCGCCCACGGCGAACTCGCCCGCCTGGATCGCCTGGATCAGGCGCCTGGCGATCTCGTCCGGCAAGTGTTTGGGCTCGGGATGGAACATGGTTCCCTCCGGGCGCTGGGTGGGCGGCGGCGCCGCGGCACCGGGCACGGTCTTGTTCAATACGGGCTCCCTGGCGCCAGACAGCTTCTGGTTGGCGCTCGATTTTAAATTGGTCTTACAGGTCAATGTAGCACGTCTTCGCGCGCATGAAACGTGTGGAATGTACCAGCACGAAGCGGTGCCGGCTCCCGTTATTCGCCCGTAAGCCAATCCCTGCAAGGGCACGCACCCCTCGTTCCGCTACGCGGATACACGTCCGATCGGACTCTCAGTAGAAACCCGCATGGCGCGCAAGTCGCCGTTGACGATCGCCTCCCATCTCCCTATAGTAAACCTGTCAGACCACTTTAACCACAGGTCAGACCACTATGACGGGCCAGTTTCGGCGCCCGCCAGATGAATCCAAACAATAGCCAGGAGACACCCATGAGCGGTAGCCGCATTACCCGTCCTTTGTTCGCAGCCGCGGCACTCTCCGTGCTGGCGGGCACGGCATCGGCGGCGCCGGTGAAGATTGCGCTGGTCGAGACGCTGTCCGGCCCGCAGGCATCCACCGGCCTGATGTTCCGCGCAGCGGCGCGCTATGCGATCGACAAGATCAACGCCACCGGTGGCTGGAACGGCGAGCCGCTCCAGCTGGTCGAGTACGACAACCAGGGCGGCCCGGCAGGTGCTGCGGACAAGCTGAAGGCGGCCGTTGCCGATGGCGCCCAGATTGTCATGCAAGGCTCGTCGTCGGCCGTGTCCGGCCAGATCACCGAGGACGTGCGCAAGTTCAACCTGCGCAATCCGGGCAAGGAAATCCTGTTCATGAACGTCGGCGGCGAGGCAATGGAGCTGACCGGCGAGAAGTGCCACTTCTACCATTTCAAGTTCGCCACCAATGCGCAGATCCGCGTCAAGGCGCTGGTCGGCGCGATGAAGCCGCTCCATGCGCTGGGCACCCGCGTGTATTCGATCAACCAGAACTACTCCTGGGGCGTCGACATGGAAAAGGCCATCGGCGACTACGCCAGCGCCGGCGGCTACACGGTGGTGGAAAAGACGCTGCATGACGTGAACAAGGTGCAGGACTTCTCGCCTTATGTGGCCAAGATCGCTGCCGCCAAGGCGGACAGCGTGATCACCGGCAACTGGTCCAACGACCTGCTGCTGTTGATGAAGGCCAGCAAGGCGGCCGGCCTGAAGACGCGCTTCGCCACCGTGTTCCTCGACCAGCCGGGCAATATCGGCAACGCCGCCGACGTGGCGCTGGGCCACTATGTTGCCCACCCCTTCAATGCCGAGGCGGGTGGCGCCGACAGTGAGCGCTTCGCCAACGACTTCAAGGCCCGGCAGGGCCATATGCCCGCCTACATCGAGCCACAGACGGTGTTCGCGGTGGAGATGCTGGGCGAGGCGCTGAAGACCGTGAAGCCGGAAGGCGGCAAGCTCAACACCAGCGCACTGGCCAAGGCGCTCGAAACCGCCAAGGTCAGATCGCCGCTGGGCGAGATGAGCATGCGCGCCGCCGATCACCAGGTGCTGCTGCCGATGGTGGTGTCCGTGGTCGCCAAGGATGCGAAGTTCAAGGTCGACGGCACCGACATGGGCTTCAAGCCGGTCAAGACCTTCTCCGCCGCCGAGGCCGCCACGCCGGCCCAGGCCAGCTGCAAGATGCAGCGCCCCAGCTGATCCCCTGTCCACAACACCCTAGCAACATCAGCCAGCGCCCGCGCCGCTGCGGCGCGGGCGCCGGCAAGTACGGCCATGCGCCAGTTGGCCGCACAGGCTCGTTCCAAGGAAGCCTCATGGAATACCTCGTCGTCTCATTGCTTAACGGCACCATCTACGGCCTGCTGCTGTTCATGGTTTCCGCTGGCCTGACCCTCATCTTCGGCATGATGGGCGTGCTCAACTTTGCCCATGCGTCGTTCTACATGCTGGGCGCCTACTTTGCCTATACGTTGCAAGGCACGATCGGCTTCTGGCCGGCCATCGTGGTTTCGCCGATCCTGGTGGGACTGGTCGGGGTGGCGGTGGAGCGTTTCTTCCTGCGCCGAGTCCATCACCACGGCCACGCGCACGAACTGCTGCTGACCTTTGGCCTGTCTTTCATCATTGCCGAGCTGATCAAGCTGTTCTTCGGCAACTTCCCGGTGGATTACCGCATCCCGGCATCGCTGGACTTCGCGGCCTTCCACCTGGGCGTGTCCTCCTATCCCTTCTATCGCGTGTTCATGGGCGGCATCGCCGTGGCCATGTTCGCCGTGATCTACCTGCTGCTCACGCGCACCCGGGTCGGCATCGTGGTGCGCTCGGCGATCTACAAGCCGCGCATGGCCGAGGCGCTGGGCCACAACGTGCCGCTGGTCTTCATGGGTGTGTTCGGCATCGGCGCGGCGCTGGCGGGCCTGGCCGGCGCGGTGGCGGGCGCGTTCTACACCACCAACCCGAACATGGCGCTGGAACTCGGCGTGATGGTCTTCGTCGTGGTGGTAGTGGGCGGCCTGGGATCGCTGGAGGGCGCCATGCTCGCCTCGCTGCTGATCGGGCTGATCACGTCGTTCTCGGTCGGCATCGATCGCAGCCTAGCCGACCTGCTGGCCTTGGCCGGAGCGGGCGCCTGGGCCGAGCAAGCCGGAGGGCTGATGACCCTGAAACTCTCCAGCCTGGCCGGGACGATCCCGTTCGCGCTGATGCTGTTGATCTTGCTGGTCCGTCCGTCAGGCTTGATGGGCGAGAAGGAGTAACCATGACCCACCTCTCCAACACGCAGAAGACCTTGCTGCTGCTCGGCACTGGCGCACTGCTGGCGCTGCCGATGGTGCTGTCGCAATCGCTGGTCAACGCGTCCATCCAGATGCTGATCGCGGTGCTGTTCGCGGCCTCGTTCAACCTGCTCAGCGGCCAGGGCGGCATGCTGTCGTTTGGCCATGCGGCGTACTTCGGCATTGGCAGCTTTGCCACCGTGCACGCCATGAACGCCTTTGGCGGCAACGGCCTGCTGCCCACGCCGCTGCTGCCGCTGGCCGGCGGCGCCATGGGCCTGGTCGCCGGCCTGGCCGCCGGCTGGTTCGCCACCAAGCGTACCGGCGTCTACTTCGCCATGATCACGCTGGCGCTGGCCGAACTGCTGCACTCGCTGGCGCCGCACCTGAAGGGCTGGTTCGGCGGCGAAGCGGGCCTGTCCACCATGCGCATGCCGGCGTGGGGCCTCGCCTTCGGCGACAGCAACCAGGTCTACTACCTGACACTGTTCTGGGTGCTGCTGTCGCTGGCGCTGCTGTACCTGTTCACGCTGACGCCGGTGGGCCGCCTGACCCTGGGCCTGCGGGAGAACGCCAACCGCCTGCGCTTTCTCGGCTATGACACGCACCGCCTCGGCGTGCTGGTGTTCGCCGTCTCGGCCATGTTCGCTGGCATCGCTGGCGCGCTGCAGGCACTCAACATGGAAGCGGCCAACTACGTGGTGTTCGAGTCATCCGCCTCCGCGGCGGTGGTGCTCAACAGCTATATCGGCGGCGTGAAGCTCTTCCTCGGCCCGGCGCTGGGCGCGGCGGTGATGACCTTCTTCGGCTATGCGGTATCGGACCTGACGCGCTCGTGGCTGCTGTACCAGGGCATCGTGTTCGTGCTGGTGATGATGTTCATGCCGACGGGCCTGGCCGGGCTGATCAAGTCCTTCGCCACGCACAGCAAGACCTATGGCCTGCGTGCGCTGCTGCCCATGGCGCTGGCATTTGTCGTCGGCACGTTGCTGCTCGCAGGCGGCACGGTGTTCACGGTGGAGATGCTGCAGCGCTTCTTCTCGCAAGACTACCGCTCCATGGCTGCCCTGAATGGTGGTGGCTGGCCCGCGATTGCACTGTTTGGCCGCGAATGGGATCCCATCTCGCCACTGACCTGGCTGGTGCCCGCGGCGCTGCTGGTGGCAGGCATCGCCACGGCCCGCCTGGCCAACGGCCGCTGGCTGCGCCTGAAGGACACCACCCCCGCCACCGACGCGCCCGCCACCGCGGCCACCAACGTCCGGAGGAACCCGGCATGAACACGCAAGCGATGCTCTCCCTGCGCGGACTGCGCAAATCCTTCGGCGACGTCGACATCATCCGTGGCGTGGACCTCGATCTCGTCAGTGGTGAACGCCACGCGCTGATCGGCCCGAACGGCGCCGGCAAGTCCACGCTGTTCCACCTGATCTCCGGGCGCCTGCCCCTGACCCAAGGCGAGATCATGCTCAACGGCGAGCCGATCCACGGGCTGTCGCCGCAGAGCATCAACCATCGCGGCCTGGCGCGCTCGTTCCAGATCACCAATATCTTCGCGGGCCTCACCGTTTTCGAGAACCTGCGCCTCGCCGTCATGCGGCGCCACGGCCTGCAATACACGCTGTGGAAGTTCGCCCACAAGGTGCGTGCCGTGCGCGACGAGACCCAGCACCTGCTCGAACAGGTGCGGCTGGCCGGGCGCGCACAAGCCATCGCCGGCGAGCTGTCGTATTCGGAGCAGCGCTCGCTGGAGATCGCCATGACGCTGGCCTCGGACCCGAAGGTCATCATGCTCGACGAGCCGATGGCGGGCATGTCGCAGGAGGAAACCGACTACACCGCCGGCCTGATCCGCGAGATCGCGCAGGGCCGCACGCTGCTGATCGTGGAGCACGACATGGACGTGGTGTTCTCGCTCAGCGACCGCATCAGCGTGCTGGTCTACGGCGAGATCGTCGCCACCGGCACGCCCGACGAGATCCGCAACAACGCACGCGTCAAGGAAGCCTATCTGGGCGAGGAGGTCACGGTATGAGCGCGCAGTCCGTACAAGACGCCGATCCGCTGCTGAGCGTGCAAGGACTGCACGCGCACTACGGCAAGAGCCACATCCTGCACGGCGTGGATTTCCGCGTTGGGCGGGCCGAAGTGGTAAGCCTGCTGGGCCGCAACGGCTCGGGCCGCTCCACCACGCTCAAGGCCATCATGGGCCTGGTGCCGCCAAGCGCTGGCCACATCAGGCTGCGCGGGCGCGATCTGACCGGCGCGCAATCGTATGCGATCTGCCGGCGCGGCATTGCCTATGTGCCGGAAGAGCGCGAGGTCTTCGCCAACCTGACCGTGGACGAAAACCTGCGCATGGGCGAGCAGCGCGCCACCGAAGGCGCGCCGCAATGGACGTTCGAGCAGATGTTCGACTACTTCCCGCGCCTGAAGGAGCGCCGCAACACCAAGGCCGGCAGCCTTTCCGGCGGCGAGCAGCAGATGCTGACCATGTGCCGCTCGCTGCTGGGCAACCCCTTGGTGATCCTGATCGACGAGCCCACCGAAGGCCTCGCGCCAAAGATCGTGACGGTGGTTGGCGAGGCCATCCAGGACATTCACCGCCGGGGCGTCTCGGTGGTGCTGGTGGAGCAAAAGCTCGCCATCGCGCTGAAGGTATCGAGCCGCGTCTGCGTGATGGGCCACGGTCGCATCGTCTTCGAAGGCACGCCCGAACAACTCACCTCCAATACCCAACTTCTGAAGGACTGGTTAGCCGTATGAGCACCTCTTTGCCTATTGGATACCCGAACGCGCAGCCGTTTGCGCGCGCCAGCTACCCCGGCCTGGCCGGCAAGGTCGTGCTCAACACCGGCGGCGCCAGCGGCATCGGCCGCGCGATGGCGCATGGCTTTGCCCGGCACGGCGCGCGCCTGATGCTGCTGGACCTGGATGCGCAAGGACTCGCCAGCGCCAAGGCGGAACTGGAAGCGGCTTACCCGGAAATGCAGGTCGAAGTCGTGAAGGCTTCGATCACCGACCCCGAGGCCGTAGAGCAAGCCTGCGCCGCCACCGAGGCCCGCTTTGGCCGCATCGACATCCTGCTCAATAACGCCGGCATCTCGATGAACAAGCCGTCGCTGGAACTGACGCCCGACGACTGGCGCCGCGCCATCGATATCGACCTCTCCGGCGTGTTCTTCTGCACGCAAGCGGCGGCGCGCCGCATGGTGCGCCAGGGCGGCGGCGCCATCCTGAGCACCGCGTCGATGTGGGGCCTGGCCTCGTCCGCACGTCGCCTGGCGTACTGCGCCGCCAAGGCAGGCGTGGTGTCGCTGACCAAGTCGCTGGCGGCGGAATGGGCCGAGTACAACATCCGCGTGAACGCGGTCTGCCCGGGCTACACCAGCACCGCGCTGATGGAAACGCTGCTGGCCAGCAAGGCCATCGACGGCGAGGCGCTGCTGGCGCGCACGCCGCTGCGCCGCTTTGGCGCGCCGGAAGAGATGGCGGAAGTCGCCCTCTTCCTGGCCTCGGACTCGGCCGCGTTCATCACCGGCCATGCGCTGGTCTCCGATGGCGGCTGGACCGCCGACGGCTTCTGAGTACGTAGTCCTCCAACACGATTGAAAGCACCATCGAACGGTAATCAAGGATTCTCCAATGTCTGAACGTAACGCCCTGCGCCCCGCCGCCGAATGGGTGGAACTGCGCACCACCGATGAAGACTGGGCCAAGGCCGACCCGGCCCTGCTCGGCACGCTGCTGAGCCACCTGCACCTGATCCGCGGCTTCGAGGAAGCTGTGCTCGAACTCGCCGCCGAAGGCCTGGTCCACGGCCCGGCGCACTCCAGCATCGGGCAGGAAGGCGGCGCCGCCGGCTCCATCGTGCCGCTGACCGGCGCGGACCAGATCAATGGCTCGCATCGCGGGCATCACCAGTTCGTCTCCAAGGCGCTGGGCTACCTCGCGCCCAACGGCATCGACCCGCGCGCGCCGCTGCCGGCGGACGTGCAAACGCTGCTGCAACGCACGCTGGCGGAAATCCTGGGGTTGGCGCAGGGCTATTGCAAAGGCCGTGGCGGCTCCATGCACCTGCAATGGGCCGAGGCCGGCGCGCTGGGCACCAATGCCATCGTGGGCGGCGGCGTGCCGATGGCCGCGGGCGCGGCGTGGTCGCACCGGCATGCCGGCACGGATGCGGTCGCCATCACCTACTTCGGCGACGGCGCGGTCAATATCGGCTCGGTGCTGGAGACCATGAACCTGGCCGCCGCATGGAAGCTGCCGCTGTGCTTCTTTATCGAGAACAACCGCTACGCCGTCTCCACCACGGTGGAAGAGTCCACCGCCGAGCCGCGCCTGTCCGCGCGCGGCATGGGCTTCAATATCCCGAGCTGGAAGGTCGATGGCATGGACCCGCTGGCGGTGTACCTGGCCACGCAGGAAGCGCTCGCGCATATGCGCGCCGGCAAGGGCCCCACGATCATCGAAGCCGATCTGTACCGCTTCTTCCACCAGAACGGCCCCTTCCCCGGGAGCGCCTTCGGCTACCGCAGCAAGGAAGAAGAGCAGCAATGGCGCGCGCGCGACCCGCTCGAACTGATGGCGCGCCGCATGCAGGTGCGCGGCCTGATCAGCGCCGACGAGATCGCCGCGCTGCGTGAGCGCATCAAGCAAGCCATGCGCGACGCGATGGCCGCACTGACCGAAGCCGATCCGTCCGGCAAGCCGGGCAAGCGCCGCATTCGTCCCGAGCTGTGGCCGAGCCCGGACTTCCGCGATGTGGGCATCCGTGGCGACCTGAGCGAACTGGCGGGCCTGCGCTGCGAGGAGGAGGCCGGCTTCTCCGGCAAGCTGGACAAGCGCAAGTTCATCGACGTGGTGGCGGACGTCATGCAACGGCGCATGGAGACCGATCCGTCGGTGGTGGTGATGGGCGAGGACGTGCACCGCCTCAAGGGTGGCACCAACGGCGCCACGCGCGGCCTGCGCGACAACTTCCCGGACCGCGTGCTGGGCACGCCGATCAGCGAGAACGCGTTCGTGGGCCTGGGTGGCGGGCTGGCGCTGGATGGCCGCTACAAGCCGGTCGTGGAATTCATGTACCCGGACTTCATGTGGGTGGCGGCCGACCAGGTCTTCAACCAGATCGGCAAGGCGCGCCACATGTTCGGCGGCGAGAGCGACGTGCCGCTGGTGCTGCGCACCAAGGTGGCGATGGGCACGGGCTATGGCTCGCAGCACTCGATGGACCCGGCCGGCATCTTCGCCACCAACCCGGGCTGGCGCATCGTGGCGCCGTCCACGCCGTTCGACTACGTGGGCCTGATGAACACCGCGCTGGCGTGCAAGGACCCGGTGCTGGTGATCGAGCACGTGGACCTGTACAACGCCTCGGGCGTGGGCCCCGTGGATGACTTCGACTATCACCTGCCGGTGGGCAAGGCGGCGGTACGCCGCGGCGGCAGCGACGTCACTGTCATCACGTACCTGTCGATGGTCGGCCACTCGCTCGAAGCAGTGGAGCAGACCGGTATCGACGCCGAGGTGATCGACCTGCGCTGGCTGGACCGCGCCAGCATTGACTGGGACACCATCGCGCAGAGCGTAAAGAAGACCAACAACGTACTGATCGTGGAACAAGGCGCGCGGGGCACCTCCTACGGCGGATGGCTGGCCGACGAGATCCAGCGCCGCTACTTCGACTGGCTGGACCAGCCCGTGCAGCGCGTGACCGGCGCGGAGGCCGCGCCGAGCATCTCCAAGGTGCTGGAGCGCGCCGCCGCCGCCCGCACCGAGGAAGTGGCCGAGGGCCTGCGCCAGGTGATGCGAGACAAGGGCGCGGCGTGAGACCGGATGCCTGCCTGGCCAACTGAACGAACCCAAGGAATACCAATGACACTGAACATGATTGTTCCACTGGAGGTCGGCATCGCCGTGCGCGACCTGCCGCGCATGCGCCGCTTCTACGAGCAGGTGCTTGGCTTCGCCTTTGTCAGCGAAGTGGCCGTGCCTGCGGCAAGCGCCGTGCAGGCTGCCATGCACGCCGGCGGCTATACCGCCGTGCGCCTGCAAACCAGCTACGGAGAGCGCATCAAGCTGCTGGCCCCGGTGCAAGCGCCCGCACCTGCGGCAGCGCCCGAGTACATCCTCGACAAGGCCAACGCCACCTACCTCACGTTTATCGTGGACGACATCCAGGCCGCCGTCGACAAGCTGCTCGCGGCAGACGTGGAATTCCTGACCGGCCCGCAGCGCATCGAAGTGCGCCCCGGCACGTACCTCGCGTTCTGCCGCGACCCCGAAGGCAACGTGCTCGAGATCGTGCAGTACGCGGATATCGCGGCTTATCGCCCCGACCTGCAACAGCCGAGGACTGCCTGACATGGCCACCCTGCTACGCATGCCCGAGGTGGCGGCCAATGCCACCCAGGCCACGCTGCAAGCGTGGACCAAGAACGAAGGCGATACGATTGCCGTGGGCGACTGCATCGCCGAAATCGAAACCGACAAGGCCGTGGTCGAGCTCAATGCCGATTCGGCCGGCGTGCTCGCCCGCCGCCTGGTGGCGGCCGGCCAGGACGTGGAAGTGGGCGCGCCCATCGGCGTGCTGCTGGTCAATGGCGAAACCAGCGTGGATGTCGATGCGCTGATCGCCGCAGCCGGTGGCAGCGCGCAAGCGCCGCGGGCCGAGGCGGCATCCGCCGGCGAAGCGGTTGCTGCTGCCACGACTGCCACGCCGCAGGCCGCGCGCATCTTCGCCAGCCCGCTGGCGCGCCGCCTGGCGGCGCAGCGCGGGCTGGACCTCGCGGCATTGCGCGGCAGCGGCCCCAATGGCCGCATCGTCAAGCGCGATATCGAGCAGGCCGCCGCGGCTCCCGCCGTTGCCAGCGCACCTGCCGTTGCGCGCCCCGCCGCACCGCAAGCCCGGGCCAGCGATGCGTTCACCGAAATCCCGCACAGCAATATGCGCCGCACCATCGCGCGCCGGCTGAGCGAGAGCAAGACCACCATCCCGCATTTCTACCTCACGGCGGATTGCCGCATGGAGCAGTTGCTGGCGCTGCGCGCGCAGATCAACGCCAATGCGCCGCGCAAGATCTCGGTCAACGACTTCATCGTGCGCGCCGTGGCGGTCGCCTTGCGCGAGGTGCCGGCGGCCAACGTGGGCTGGACCGACACGGCGATGCGCCAGTATCGGCAGGCCGATATCGCGGTAGCGGTATCCACGGACGCCGGCCTGATCACCCCCATCGTGCGCGCTGCCGATACCAAGCCGCTGTCCGTCATCAGCGCCGAAATCGCCGACCTGGCCACGCGTGCGCGCGCTTCGCAACTGCGCCCCGAGGAGTACCAGGGGGGCAGCTTCAGCGTGAGCAACCTGGGCATGTTCGGCGTGTCCGAGTTCTCCGCCATCATCAATCCGCCGCAGGCCGCCATCCTTGCCGTGGGCGCCACGCAAGCGGTGCCGGTGGTGGAAGACGGCGAGCTGAAGGCCGGGCAGGTCATGCGCTGCACGCTCTCGGTAGACCACCGCGCCATCGACGGCGCACTGGCCGCGCAATGGCTGGCCGCGTTCAAGCGCCTGCTTGAAAACCCCTTGTCGATGCTGATCTAAGGACCATGACGTGGCGAACTCCTCATTTGACCTGATCGTCGTGGGCGGCGGCCCGGGCGGCTACGTGGCCGCCATCCGCGCCACACAGCTAGGCATGAAGACCGCGCTGGTCGAGAAAGCGCACCTGGGCGGGATCTGCCTGAACTGGGGCTGCATTCCCACCAAGGCGCTGTTGCGCTCCGCCGATGTGCTGCGGCTGGTCAAGGACGCAGCGGCCTACGGTGTGCATGCCGCGCCGCCTACCGCCGACCTGCCGGCCATGGTGGCCCGCTCCCGCGCGGTGGCCGCGCAACTCAACAAGGGCGTGGCCCACCTGATGAAGAAGAACGGGGTGACCGTGCTCAACGGCCACGGACGGCTGGCGGGCAGGGGCACGCTGGAAGTCACCGCAACGGATGGCACGATCAGTACCGTTTCATCCGCCCACATCCTGCTCGCCACCGGCGCACGCGCCCGCCAGCTGCCCGCGCTGCCGGCGGACGGCAAGACGGTCTGGACCTATCGCGAGGCGCTGGCGCCGCCCGTGGTGCCAAAGCGCATGCTGATCGTCGGCGCCGGTGCCATCGGCATCGAGTTCGCCAGCTTCTATCACGCGGTGGGTGTCGAGGTGACGGTAGTGGAGATGGCGGAGCGCATCCTGCCGGTGGAGGATGCCGACATTTGCGCGCAGGTGGCAAGCAGCCTGACCCGGGAAGGCATCGTGCTGCATACGGGCACCGGCATCAAGAGCGCTGAGCGCAAGGGGCAGGGCTGGTCCGTCGAGCTGCAAGGCGGCAAGTCCGGCGGCGCGAGAGTCGACGTCGACGTCGTGCTGGTGGCGGCAGGCATTGTCGGCAACGTGGAAGGCCTCGGCCTGGAGCAGACCGCCGTCAAGGTCGAGAAGACGCATATCGTGACCGACGGCTTCGGCCGCACCGATGAGCCCGGCGTGTACGCCATTGGCGACGTGGCGGGCCCGCCATGGCTGGCGCACAAGGCCAGCCACGAAGGCGTGATCTGCGTGGAGCGGATCGCCGGGCTGCATCCGCATGCGCTCGATGCCACACGTATTCCGGCCTGCACTTACAGCCATCCGCAAGTGGCGAGCGTGGGGCTCACCGAGGCACAGGCCAGGGAGCGCGGCCATCCCGTCAAGGTCGGCAAGTTTCCTTTCGTCGGCAATGGCAAGGCCATTGCCATGGGCAGCACCGCCGGCCTGGTGAAAGTGGTATTCGACGCTGGCAGCGGCGAACTGCTCGGCGCCCATATGGTGGGCGACGAGGTCACCGAGATGATCCAGGGCTACGCCATCGCGCAGACGCTGGAGACCACCGAGGCCGACCTGATGGCCGCCGTCCTGCCGCACCCGACCATGTCCGAGGCCATGCACGAAGCCGTGCTCGCGGCCTACGGGCGCGCACTGCATATCTGAACACGGGAGACAACATGTACAACTTCGATCAACGCACGCTGCTGCTGACCGGCGCCAACGGCGGCATCGGCCGTGAGACGGCCAAACTGTTCCTGGCGCACGGCGCCAACCTGGTACTGACGGATCTGGACGAAGCCGGTGTCGCCGGATTTGCCCGCGAACTGGACCCGAGCGGCGAGCGCATCGCCACGCTGCGCATGGACGCCGCCAGCCCCGACGATTGCGAGCGCGCCGTGGCGCTCGCGCAGGCGCGCTTCGGTGGCATCGATTTCCTGGTGCCGTCGGCAGGCTTGTACCAGGCCCAGCCAGTGGCCGAGATGAGCGACGCGCAATGGCGGCAGACGCTGTCGATCAATCTCGATGGCGTGTTCTATCTTGTGCGCCGCGCCATTCCCGCGCTGCGCGAGAACAGCGCCATCGTCAACCTGACGTCGGTGGCGGCACACCGGGGCGCTTACTACAATGCGCACTATTCGGCCTCCAAGGGTGGCCTGCTCAGCCTCACCCGCAGCCTGGCGCGGGAACTCGGGCCGCGCACCCGCGTCAATGCTGTATCGCCGGGCGTGATCGAAACCCCCATGACCACCGAGCTGATCCAGAAACGCGGCGCCGATTCCGTTGAGCAGACACCGCTCAAGCGCCTCGGCCAGCCGCGCGAGATCGCCACCGCCATCGGCTTCCTGTGCAGCGACGCGGCCAGCTTTGTCACCGGCGAGGTGCTGCACGTCAATGGCGGGCTATACATCGCGGGTTGAATCGCGGGTTGAATCGCGGCTTGATCATCCCTCCGGCGGCCAAACGAGATCGCCGGATCCTGCTAACCTGCCGTCAGCGGCGCTGCGCCGAATCCCCCCCCACATCGCTACGGAACCGGAACCAGACCATGTTGCAACTCCAAGACCCCTCCCTGCTGCGCCAGCAGTGCTATATCGATGGCCGCTGGACCGATGCGCAGCGTCATATCGACGTGACCAATCCCGCCACCGGTGAGCGCGTCGGCCAGGTGCCGCTGCTGGGCGCCGACGAGACGCGCCAGGCCATCGAGGCCGCCAACCGCGCCCTGCCGGCCTGGCGCGCGCGCACCGCCAAGGAACGCTCCGCGCTGCTGCGCAAGTGGTTCGAACTGCTGCTGGCGAACCAGGACGACCTCGCCCGCATCATGACCGCCGAGCAAGGCAAGCCCTTTGCCGAAGCCCGCGGCGAGATCGGCTACGCGGCCTCGTTCATCGAGTGGTTCGCCGAGGAAGGCAAGCGCGTCTACGGCGAGACCATTCCCGCACCGGTCAGCAACCAGCGCATCGTCGTCACCAAGGAACCGGTAGGCGTGTGCGCGGCCATCACGCCGTGGAATTTCCCCGCGGCCATGATCACGCGCAAGGCCGGCCCGGCGCTGGCGGCAGGTTGCACGATGGTGGTCAAGCCCGCCTCGCAAACCCCGCTGACCGCGCTGGCGATGGTGGTGCTGGCGCAACGCGCCGGCATTCCCGCAGGCGTGCTGTCGGTCGTCACCGGCTCGGCTGCCGCCATCGGCGGCGAACTCAGCAGCAACCCGCTGGTGCGCAAGCTCACCTTTACCGGCTCGACGGAAGTCGGCCGTACGCTGATGGCGCAGACGGCGTCCACCATCAAGAAGGTCTCGATGGAGCTGGGCGGCAACGCGCCCTTCATCGTGTTCGAGGATGCCGACCTGGATGCCGCCGTCGAAGGCGCCATCGTGTCCAAGTACCGCAACGCGGGACAGACCTGCGTCTGCGCCAACCGCCTCTATGTGCACAGCAAGGTCTATGACGCGTTCGCCGAAAAACTGGTCGCGGCGGTACGTGCGCTGAAGGTGGGCAACGGCATGGAAGACGGCGTGCGCATCGGACCGCTGATCGACGGCAAGGCCGTGATCAAGGTCGAGGAACATATCACCGACGCGATCTCCAAGGGCGCGCGTGTGCTGCAAGGCGGCAAGCGCCACGCGCTCGGGCAATCGTTCTTCGAGCCTACCGTGCTGGCCGACGTGACGCCCGGCATGCTGGTCGCGCGTGAAGAAACCTTCGGGCCGCTCGCGCCGCTGTTCCGCTTCGAAACCGAGGACGAAGTCGTCGCCATGGCCAACGACACGGAATTCGGCCTGGCGAGCTATTTCTACGCCCGCGATCTCGGCCGCGTGTGGCGCGTTTCCGAGCGGCTGGAGTACGGCATGGTCGGCGTCAACACCGGCCTGATCTCGAACGAGGTAGCGCCCTTCGGCGGCGTCAAGCAATCGGGCGTGGGCCGCGAAGGCTCGCACTACGGCATCGAGGACTACCTGGTCATCAAGTACACCTGCATGGCCGGCATCTGAACCATCGCCATGCCCGCGGGACGGCGCTGCCGTCCCGCCTCCCACGCCCTTCTTCCTCTCCCTCTTCCACGTTACCCAGAATCCCGCAATGCAGATCGATGGCAATACCCAGCTTGTCGGCATCATCGCCGCCCCCATCGCGCACGTGCGCACGCCGCAACTCTTCAATGCCTCGGTCGCCCGCCAAGGCCTGAACGCCGTCTGTGTGCCCTTCCATGTGGATGCGGCGCAATTGCAGGCATTCCTCGCCGGCGCGCCGGCCGCGCAAAACCTGCAAGGCCTCGTCGTCACCATGCCGCACAAGGAGGCGGTGGTGGCCATCTGTGGCGAACTGACCGATGCCGCGCGCCTGCTCGGCTCCGTCAATGCGATGCGCTTTGACCGCCAGAAGGGCTTTTGGGTCGGCGGCAATTTTGATGGCGACGGCTTCGTCGCCGGCCTGCGCGAACGCGGCCACAGCCTGTCTGGCAAGCGCGTGCTGCAGCTTGGCGCCGGCGGCGCCGGCAAGTCGATGGCCTACGCCATGGCTCGTGAGAACCCGGCCGAACTGGTCATCTACAACCGCTCCGCCGACAAGGCGCAAGAGCTGGCGGCAAGCCTGAAAGCGGTGCTGCCGACCGTCTCGATTCGTGCCGGCGACCACAATCCCACCGGCTTCGACGTGGTTGTCAACGCCACCGCGCTCGGCTTGCGCGATACCGACGCCACGCCGCTCCCCACTGCGCAACTAGGCGCAGGCACGCTGGTCTGCGAGGCCGTGATCCGCGATGGCGACACCCCGCTGCTGAAGGCCGCGCGCGAACGCGGCTGCGCGGTGCATCACGGCCAATGGATGCTGTATGGACAGATCGTGGAGATCTCGCGCTTCCTGGGCGTTGCGCTGGCGCCGGAGTTTGTCGAGCGGATCCTGGGGCCGGCGGACTGAGCGCGAGCACGGCGGTGCAGCGAACGCCCGCCCTCTCCCCCACCCCTCTCCCGCAAGCGGGAGAGGGGAGCAAACCGGTGGATGGCAAACGGTAGCGCGCCGGCCGATGCCGCCCCGCGCGAAAGCCCAAACGCGCGATATCCGAGGACGAAAGCAAGAGCGCTGCCGCCAGACGCCGATTCGGTGTAGCCGTGCGGAGCGCCCCCACGGGCGGGCCGCACCAACCCGCGATGCGAAGCGAGCCGTCAAGGTGTACCAGGCCGTATGGGGCGCCTCGTCGGCAGGCAAAAAGAGCGGAAAAGAGGGACCCATGTCTGAGTATCGCCCTAAGGCGATGCGAGTTTGGGTCCCGGCCGCTCTTTTTGCCTGCCGACGAGGGGAAGTCGCCCCATCCGGCGCGCCTTCTTTGCCTACTTTCTTGGCAAGACAAGAAAGTAGCCGCCCCGCAGGGGTGGTGAAACTGCCTTTGACTTTAAGCCTTTGACGTTGACGTTGAACGGCAAGCAGTCCCAACAGCAATATCAAATTCAAATCACCCCATCCCTGCGCAATCCCCCAATCACCTCCCCCGTCACCCCCCAATCCCGCAACACCGCCTCGCTATCCGCACCAGGCTCCGCAGGCGCCTGAGGCACCCCCGCCGGCGTGCGGCTGAAACGCGGCGCCGGCGCCGGCTGCATCACCCCGTCGATCTCGATAAATGTCTCGCGCGCCCGGTTATGCGGATGTTGCGGCGCCTCGTCCCAGTCCAGGATCGGGGCAAAGCAGGCGTCGCTGCCTTCCAGCAGCTCGCACCACTGCGCGCGCGTGCGGGTGAGGAACAGCGTGGTCATGCGGGCCTTGAGCTCGGGCCAGTGGCGTTTGTCAAGCTGCTTGTCGAAGAGCGGATCGTCCAGGCCGCAGCGCTCGCGCAACAGCGCGTAGAACTGTGGCTCGATGGCCCCCACCGCGACGTACTTGCCATCCGCGCAGGCATAGGTGTCGTAGAAATGCGCCGCCCCATCGAGCAGGTTGTCGCCGCGCTGGTTGGTCCAGCGCCCGGCGGCCTTGAAGCCGTACATCATGGCCGACAGCAAGGCCGTGCCGTCGGTCATGGCGGCGTCCACCACCTGCCCCTTGCCGGAGTTGCGGGCTTCGTTGATGGCGCACATCACGCCAAACGCCAGCAGCATGCCGCCGCCGCCAAAGTCGCCAACGTAATTGAGCGGCACCACGGGCGGCTCCCCCGCCCGGCCAATGGCGTGCAGGGCACCGCCGATGGCGATGTAGTTGATATCGTGGCCGGCGGCCTGGGCCAGCGGGCCGTGCTGGCCCCAGCCGGTCATACGGCCGTACACCAGCGCCGGATTGCGCGCCAGGCAAGGCTGCGGCCCCAGGCCCAGGCGTTCCATCACGCCGGGGCGGAAGCCTTCGATCAGCACGTCGGCCTTGGCGATCAGGTCCAGCACGACCTCGGCCGCGCCGGGCTTGCGCAGGTCGATGGCCAGGGAGCGCCGGCCGCGCGCGGTCACGTCGCAGCGCGCGCGGCCGGCGCCGGTGGCCGGCGCCTCGCCGGGATTGGCCGGGCGAGGGCGGTCGATGCGAATCACTTCGGCGCCCTGGTCGGCCAGCATCATCGCGCAGAACGGCGCCGGGCCGATCCCAACCATTTCCACCACTTTCAGTCCAGCCAACGGTCCCGCCATGTCCTGTCTCCGGTTGTGTGCTCCCGCAAGGGAAGCGTCTTGCCGGTCAGTTTGCCACGCTCGCCGGGATGTGGAATCGTCAATAACGACGAATACGCGAACACGCGCGCAACAACGGCCCGGGCCTAGGCCGGGACCGTTGCCGCGAAAGCCGGCGGCGTCGCGGCAAGCGCCTCGGCGAGCGCTTGGGACGTGCGCTCGCCGAGGTCGCCGGGTACCGGCTGCCCGCTGTCGGCCAGTGCCTGGGCCACGCTGACCACCTTGTCGGCACGGTAGTGGCGCCCGCTACCAATGGCGGCCTCGAAATCGTTGGCGCGGCCATTGATCTCCTGAGGATCGGCGCTGACCAGCAGCACGGCGTGCGCCAGCACCACGTGCAGGCTGGCGTCATCCGCGCCCGCCACGCGGCGCCAGTATTGCGCCGTGCCGGCAATCTTGCGGGCCCGCTCCGGCGGGCCCCAGGCCAGGTTGAAGCGGCCGTCGCAAAACGACCCATCCACCGCTTGCCAGTGCGTCTGCAACCCAAGGCGGCTCAATGCGGCGGCCAGCACCTCGCACAGATGCAGATAGGCCGGCTCGGCATGGGTCCCGGCGCCGCCGCGCACCGGATAGGCCAGGCTCAGGTTGACGATGCCCGGGCCCTGCGGCACCAGCCCGCCACCTGACAGGCGCAGCCAGACCGGGCAGCCACGCGCGGCAAAGTCGGCGCGCGCGGCCTCCAGTTGCGCATGCCGCAGGTAGCTGCGCGGCACCACCAGCGAAACCGGCGCCTGCCACAGGTGCGCCAGCCAGCGGCCGGCGGATGCCTGCTCCAGCAGCGCCTGCTCGGCGTGCAAGGGATCGAGGTCGGTGGGATCGGGATCGAGGAATTCAAATCGCATGGCATGACCGGTAAGCGCCGGGGCGGAACGCGCAACGGCACGCGCACACGCCGGGCCGCACCGCGGCCCGGTGCCGGTCAATGGAAGGTGAAGCCACCGTCGACGTTGACCGACTGCCCGGTCACATTGTCCATGGTCGCGAAGAACAGCGCCATCCGGCCCATGTCTTCCGGCGTCTGCGCCCGCCCCTGCGGGATCAGCGTGAGCTGGTGGCGGGCCCAGGAATCCTCCACCGATTCGCCTTGCGCCTTCCATTCGTCGGAGAGGCGATCCCACATATATGTGCGCACGATGCCGGGGCAGATCGCGTTGACGGTAATGCCGTCGCGCGCCACTTCCTTGGCCAGGGCGTTGGTGAAGCCAACCACCGCGAACTTGGAGGCGCTGTAGTGGGCAAGGTTGGGGAAGCCTTCCTTGCCGGCGATCGAGGCGACGTTGATGATCCGGCCCTTGTGCTGGGCTTTCATGTGTTCCAGCGCGGCCTGGCAACCGAGGAAGGTGCCTTTGGCGTTGACGTCCATGACAAAGTCCCAGTCGCGCTCGCTGAGTGCGTCGACAGGGTGGATACTGATGACGCCTGCGCAGTTGACCAGGATATCCAGGCCGCCGAGCTGGTCGAGTGCTTGCCTGACCATGGCGCGGTGCATCTCGGGTTTTGTCACATCGACCTTGAGGGTGCTCACCCGGCGGCCGAGCGCGCGCACGTCTTGCGCGGTTTCGCGCATGGCGTCTTCGAGCAGGTCGGCGATCAGGATATCAGCGCCGGCTTTGGCGAGTGTCAGGGCGATGCCGCGGCCGATGCCGCGCGCGCCGCCGGTGATGACGGCGACTTGTCCCTTCAGGGGTTCGTTCATGGGTGGTCTCCTAGCCTTGTTTTGTTGATTTTCTTCAGTGCATGCAGCCACGCAATGCGTCGCGCGACGCGCTGGCCTTCTCCCCTCTCCCGCTTCATGGGGGAGGGGAGCAAACCAGCGGGACTCCGCTTCGTCAGCCGCCGATATGCCGCTTGAGCAGCGCGTTGACTTCGTTGGCTTTCTCCATCTGGCTCATATGGCCGGCATCGTCGAACACCTTCACCGTCGCGCCGGCTGGCGCGTTGGCCGCATGCGACGCGGGGATGATCTGATCCTGCGCGCCCCAGATCACCAGCACAGGCTTGCCGGTATCGCCCAGCCTGTGACCGGGCAGTTCGGTTTGCCGGCCGCCACCGAACAGGCTGGCACCTAGTGTGCCGAGCGCTTCCGTAATGCCGTCCAGCCGCTTGTACTTGAGCAGGTCGTCCAGCATCTGGCGGCTGACCAGCCCGGCATCGGCGAACAACAGTTCCACCACCGGCTTGAGGTCGCGGCGGGATTGCGCGTTGACGAAGCCTTCGGTGTACTGGCTGTTGACCTCCTCGCCAAGGCCCGCCGGCGATACAAGCGCGACCGAGCGCACGCGTTGCGGCGCGTCCACCGCCAGCTGCGCGGCTACGCCGCCGCCCATCGAATGGCCCACCAGGTGGGCCTGGCCGATGTCGAGTGCATCCATGAAATGCGCGACGAACCCTGCCAGCGATGCGAGCGTGGTGCCGGGCAGCCTGGGGGTGGCGTGTCCGTGCGCCGGCAGGTCCAGCGCGATGACGGTGTGCGCATCGGCCAGCGCATCGAGGTTGAACAGCCAGTTGTCCAGGTCCCCGCCGAAGCCATGGATGAACAACACGGTGTCCGCACCCTCGCCGCGCTTTGCGTAGCGCGTGCGGATGCCGTCGACTTCAATGAACTGATAGGCCGAGGCGGCAGCGCCCTCCTCTTCCTCATCGGCCGCCGGCGTTTCATAGGCGGCGACAAAAGCGTCGATGTCCGCGTCGCTGACCTCGGGCGGCGCCAGCACGCCCAGCAGTGCCTTGACCGGCAGGATGTCGCCCACGGCCGCCACCTTGCGGCGCAGGGTGCCGGCGTCCGGCGCTTCCACCGCGTTGGCGATCTTGTCGGTCTCCACGTCGAGGATCGGCATGCCGACCGTGATCTGCGCGCCCTCCTCGACCAGCCAGTCGTTGATCGTGCCTTCTTTCATCGACAAGCCCCATTTGGGCATGACGATCGGGGTGATCTCGGCCATCAGTGTTTCCCTCCTTTCACGGTCTTGCGCGCGGCATCGGCGATGTGCGCCGCGCTGGGGATGTAGAGATCTTCCAGCGCGGGCGAGAACGGCACCGGCGTATGCGGCGGGCAGACCATCTCGATGCCGGCCTTGAGCGCGCCGAACGCGCGCTGCGCCACCTGTGCCGAGATGTCGGTGGCGATGTTGCAGCGCGGGCTGGCTTCATCCACCACCACCAGGCGGCCGGTGTGTTCCACCGACTCCAGTACCGTGTCGATATCCAGCGGCGAGAGCGTGCGCAGGTCCACGATCTCCGCTTCGATGCCCTCCTTGGCCAGTGTCGCCGCCGCCTCCAGCGCGCGGTGCACCATCAGGCCATAGGTGACGATGGAAACGTCCTTGCCGTCGCGCACGATGTTGGCCTCGCCAAAGGGGATCGCGTACGAGTTCTCCGGCACCTCGCCTTCGAAGCCATAGAGATTCTTGTGCTCGCAGAAGATGACGGGGTCGTTGTCGCGGATCGCCTGGATCAGCAGGCCTTTGGTGTCATATGGCGTGCTGGGGCACACCACCTTGAGGCCGGGGATATGCGTGAACAGCGGCGTGAGCATCTGGCTGTGCTGGGCGGCTGCGCGAAAGCCCGCGCCCACCATGGCGCGGATCACCACCGGCGTCTCGGCCTTGCCGCCGAACATGTAGCGGAACTTGGCCGCCTGGTTGAAGATCTGGTCGAAGCACACGCCCATGAAGTCGATGAACATCAGCTCGGCAATCGGGCGCATGCCGCAAGCCGCGGCGCCGATGGCCGCGCCCACATAGGCGGATTCGGACAGTGGCGTGTCCAGCAGGCGGTCGCCGTGCTTGGCGTACAGGCCCTTGGTCACGCCGAGCACGCCGCCCCAGGCGTCCTTCTCGCCGTCCGCGCCGGCGCCGCCGACGATGTCTTCGCCGAGCATGATCACGCTCGGGTCACGGGTCATTTCCTGGTCGATCGCTTCGTTGATCGCCAGCTTCATGCTTAATTTGCGGGACATGGTGTGGTCTCCTGATCGTGCTTGCTGTCGTTATGTCTCGGAATGGCTGAGGGCGCGCGCTTAGTAGCTGACGTACACATCGGTCAGCAGGTCGGCGGGCGTGGGGAACGGCGCCGCCTTGGCCTGCTGCACGGCGTCCTCGATCAGCGCGGCAACCTGCTCGTCGATGGCCTTGAGTTCGTCCGGCGCGATCACCCCTGCCTGGGTCACGGTGGCGGTGAACTTCTTCAGGCAGTCCTTGTTGGCGCGGATGTCGTCGAGCTCGCCGGAGGCGCGATAGGTTTGCGCGTCGCCTTCGAAGTGGCCGTAGAAGCGGACCATCTTGCATTCCAGCAGGGCCGGGCCACCGCCTTCGCGGGCTCGCTTGATGACTTCGCCCGCCGCCTCATGCACCGCGAAGAAATCCGTGCCATCCACCGTCACGCCGGGAATGCCGAAGCCGGCGGCGCGGTCCACGTAGCTGTCCACCGCGGTGCCGTAGTCGCGCGCGGTGGATTCGGCGTAGCCGTTGTTCTCGATCACGAAAATCACCGGCAGGTTCCACACCGCGGCCAGGTTCAGGCTTTCCAGGAACGTGCCCTGGTTGGACGCGCCGTCACCCGCAAAGGTGATGCCGATCTCGCCCTTGCCGCGAAACTTGGCGGCCAGCGCGGCGCCGCAGACCAGCGGTGCGCCCGCGCCCAGGATGCCATTGGCGCCCATCATGCCCTTGGACAGATCGGCGATATGCATGGAGCCGCCCTTGCCATTGCAGGAGCCACCCTTGCGCCCGTAGATCTCCTTCATCATCGCCACCGGGTCGACGCCCTTGGCGATGCAGTGGCCGTGGCCGCGGTGGGTGCTGGCGATGCGGTCGCCGTCGCCCAGATGGTGCAGGATGCCGACCCCGGCGGCTTCCTCGCCGGCGTAGAGGTGGACGAAGCCCGGGATGTCGCCGCGCCCGAAGTCCACGTGCAGGCGCTCTTCGAAATCGCGGATGGTGCGCATCCTGCAATAAACGGCGAGCAGTTCCTGCTTGTCGAGGGGCAGCGTGTTCCCGGTGGTACCGGATGCGTTGGCTGTCATGTCTGTCTCCTTCATGGTTTTGTGGTGGCGGTAGAAAGCTCGGTGAGTGGCTGGGGTGGGGAATGCTGTGGTGGCGGGGGCGGCGGCGCGCGCCCGCTGCGCATCAATCCGGCGGCGGCGGCGTAGCGCATGCAGGCCGCCACGTCGATGCTCAGGAAGGCGTGCTCGCGCAGCGTCACGGTGACTTCGTCCTGCGGGCCGAACACCAGCTCGCGCTCGCCGTCGAGCGCGACGATGCCGGCGCGCTGGCGCACGCGGTGCGCAACACCGTCGGTCAGGCGTTCCCAGCCCGCGATGGGCACCGCGCGCAGCAGACCGGGCGCAATCGGCGCGTGCAGCGCGAAGCGGCCTTCGCCGCGCGCGGCCAGCTCGATCGCCAGGCCGCCGGGCTCATGCCTGCCCACGGGTTCCAGCAAGCCGCCGATGGCGGACAGCCCAATCGCCTGCGGATCGGCGAAGGACACGTAGACCGCGCCCAGCGTTTCGGTCTTCCACAAGGCGCGCGCGCCGATGAAATGCTCGTGGGAAATCACGGCGTCGACCAGCGCGATGTCGTGGCGCACCTCGCCCTCGCCGGCAATCGTGATATCGAGCCGCTTGTTGCCGGCCAGCGCATGCGCGGCGGGAATGCGGCCGCTGGCAAACAGCCCCGTGGCCAGCCCGGTGATGGTGGGCTCGCGCATTTCGGGGTAGGCGTTGTTGGTGCCGGTGGAGATGCCGGCAATCGGCACGTTGCCGCATTCGCGCACCACCGCGCGGTGGGTGCCATCGCCACCGAGCACGATAATGGCGGCAACGCCCGCCTCGCGCAGCATGCGTGCGGCCAGGAAGGTGTCGTCGACGCGCGCGGTGACCGGCATGTCAAGGTATTCCACCTCCGGCAGCGCGGCGTCCGGCCCCTGGCGGCGCGACAGGTGGCGCGCCAGCAGCACGCGCATGCCCTCGCGGTCCGGCATCATCAGCACGCGCCCAACCCCGCAGGCAGCCAGCGCGGCCAGCAAACGCAGCACGATATTGACGCGATCGGCCAGTTGCAGCGTGTTGGCGTTGGCGATTACGCGGCGGATATCGCGTGCGGAAATCGGGTTGGCGATGATGCCGACCAGTGGCCGGCCGGCCAGCGCTTGCTCACCCATGCCTGTCTCCTGTCTTTCTGGTTATGACAGGCATATCGCAACGGCCGTGCCACCCCGCATCGGCACGCCGGAGACGGCAAAAACTCGGGATTACCCCAGGTAAATGCGGGGCGCGCAGGGACTTTGCGGGCCATGCGCACGCCGCAGCGTGACAGGTGTCACAGCATCATGTGTAAAGGGGGTGAACAGGTGTAGCGGGGATCTTGCGCCGGGCAGGGAGGGCGGCGCGGGCGAGCCGCGCCGCCATGCTCGCTGGCTGGCTAATGCGCCGCGTCGCGCTGGTTGGGCGATGCGATGCCGTAGCGCGCCATGCGGCGGTACAGCGTCATCCTGCTCACGCCAATCTGGCGCGCCACCGCGCTCAGGTTCCAGCCAGCCGCGCGCAGGTATTGCATCAGCAGCATGCCTTCCGGCGGCAACTGATGCGGGTCGAAGCCGGGGGCCGGCAAGGCCGGCGCGCTGGCGGCTTCGGTGGCCGCGCTGCCCGGCGGGACGCTGGCGGAAACCGGAAGCAAGCCCTGCTGCGGCATCCCCTCGCCAATCCCTTCCGGGAGATCCTCCACCTCGATGTGGCCGTCGTCGCAGACCGCCCGCGCGTACTCCAGCGCATTGCGCAGCTCCCGCAGGTTGCCGGGCCAGCGGTGCGCGTGCAGCCGCGCGCGCGCCGCGGGCGACAGGCTCACGGTAGCTGGCTTGCCGCCCGCGTCCAGCATCTTGGCGATCAGCCAGTCCAGGTCCGTGCGCTCACGCAGCGGCGGCAGCATCAGCCGCGCGCCGTTGAGCCGGTAGTACAAGTCCTCGCGAAAGCGCCCGCTGCTCACCAGCTGGTCCAGCGGATGGTGCGTGGCGGAAATCACGCGCAGGTTGACCGGCACCGGGCGCGCCGCACCGATGGCAAGCACCTCGCCCTCGGCCAGCACACGCAGCAGGCGCGATTGCAGCTCGCGCGGCATGTCGCCGATCTCGTCGAGAAACAGCGTGCCGCCGTCAGCCTCCTGGATCAGCCCGCGCTTGGGCCGCGAGCCCGCACCCGAAAAGCTGTTGGGCAGGTGGCCAAACAGTTCGCTCTCGATCAGGGATTCGGGAATCGCCGCGCAGTTCACCGCCACAAAGGGGCCGTCGCGGCGCGCGCTGGCCTGGTGCAGGGCCTTGGCCAGGTACTCCTTGCCGCTGCCAGTCTCGCCGTTGATCAGCAGGTTGATGGGCGAATCCACCAGCTTTGCGGCCCGCAGCAATTGCTGCTGCAATGCGGCATCGCCACCGCACAGCGCGGCCAGCGGCGCCTGCAGCGGCGTGGCCCGCTCGGCGGTATCACGCGCGCGCTGCCAGCGCAGCGCCGGCGGCATCACGCTCAGGTAAAGCCGCGCGCCGGTGCGGGCCAGCGCCAGCGCGCGCTGCTCGCTGGGGCGCGAATGCATGAAGCGGCCCAGCTCATCGAGCCGCGCCTCGAACAGCGACTCGAACGGCATGCCAAGCAGCGGCGCGCCACCCGGGGCCACGCCCAGCTCGGCCTCCAGCATCTGCTGCGCGCGGCGGTTATGGCCAACGATGCGGCCCGACGCATCGAGCGCGAGCAGGTATTCCGGGTTGACGTCGACAAACTCCGGCGCGGCATTGAGCTTGAGGATCCAGTCCTCGCGGTGGCTGCGCACGAAGCTGGCGTTCTCGATCCGGCTGGCGTAGATGCGCACCATCTGCAGCGCCAGGCCCTGGCTGTCCTTGGCCTGCGGCGAGGTCAGCGCGGATATGTCGAGGATGGCGCAGAGGCTGCCGTGCGAGTCGAACAGCGGCGCGGCCGTGCAGGTGAGCGGAATATGGGTGGCGTCGAAATGATCCGCCTGGTGCACGGTCAGCGCCTGGCCGGTGGCCAGCGCGGTGCCCACCGCGCAGGTGCCGGCGCCGGATTCGCTCCATTGCGCGCCCAGGTACAGGCCGGCGTGGCGCAGGCGGGCATCGGCGTTGGCGTCGCCCAGGTAATCCACCGTCACGCCCTGCGCGTCGGTCAGCAGCACCACGTAGCCCATGCCCGCCACCTGGCTATAGAGCGTCTGCAACCCGTGGCGGGCAATCCGCGCAAAATCGTCGATGCGCTGCTGGTGCTCGCGCAGCCGGGTCTGCGGCAGGATGCGCGCCTCTTGCATGCGCGCCGGATCCAGCCCGTACTGATGCACGCAGCGCCGCCACGAATTCTGGATGATGGTCTCCGGCGCACGCACCATCGGCGCGCCGGCGCGGGTGGTGAGCTGGACTACCGTGTCGATGTGCTCGCGTTGCCGCAGGTCCATCGTGGTCTCCTTGTCGTCTCCTGGCGCGCTGCCGTGCCGGCGCGTGCCCACTCCCGGCTCTCGCATGGCCTCTGTGGCGCCGCAGGGTTGCAGCGTGGGCGGCCGGGAGTCCTAATGTATCCGACAGGGAGCGGCTTGGGCAAACCCGATCGCGCTGGCCGGGCACGCGAGACGCGCGCCAAGTGCAGCCAGCGCTTCACGGCGGGAGGCCGCAATGGCAGGCTTTCCCAAGCCGGTGTGCGCTGGTTGGCGCACGCGCGCGCTCAAGCGCCGAGCCGCTGCGCCAGTTCCGTCAAGCTATCCACCACCACATCCCAGTCCGACTCGGCCGCCAGATCCTTCGCCTGGTTCGGCCCGTACTCCGTAGGCCGGTTCACATAAGCGGTCCGCATGCCATGCGAGCGGCCATGCCGCAGGTCATTGTTGTGCGCCGCAACCAGCATCACCTCCGATGGCTGCAGGTCGAAGAAGGCAATCACGCCTTGATAGATCTCCGCCTCCGGCTTGAAGTGGCGCACGATGTCCGCGCTGAACACCGCGTCCCACGGCAGGCCGGCATGCTTGGCCGTGTCGACCAGGCACTGCACGCTGCCGTTGGAGAAGGTGGAAATGATGTAGTGTTGCTTTAGCCGCGTGAGGCCGGGCACGGTATCCGGCCAGCCTCGGAGGCGGTGCCAGGCACGGTTGAGGTAGTCCTTCTCCGCTTCGCTCAGGTCTTCGATGCCGAACTGGTCGAGCAGCGCGTCGAGCCGTTCGCGGTGCAGCACGTCGATATTGGCCCATGGCCGCTCGCCCTTGCGCACGCGCTCCATGCCGGGCACGTAGCCGGCGCGCCAGGCGTCGGCAAAGGCGGTCCAGTCGGCCTCGATGCCCTTGTTCCGCCCGAATGCGGACAGGTCCGCAATCACGCTGGTACGCCAGTCCACCACGGTACCGAAGACGTCGAACACCAGCGCCTTGACCGCGCTCAGGTCCGCCGCCTTGCTACCGGCGCTGTTGCCGTGGCTCAATCTGTTCTCATGCATCCCTTATCTCCTCCGGGGTAGGCCAGCTCACGCGCTGGCTTGGTCCAGCAGCGCGATATCGCCGGCGCTCAGTGGCAGGCGCGTGGCGGCAATCAGGTCGTCCAGCTGCGCCAGCGAGGTGGCGCTGGCAATCGGCGCGGTAATGCTGGGGCGCGCGATCTGCCAGGCCAGCGCTACCTGCGTCGGGTTGGTGGCGGTGCGCGCCGCGACGTCGTCCAGCGCCGCCAGGATGCGCAGGCCGCGCGCATCGAGATAGGCCTTGACGCGCTGGCCGCGCGCGCCGCTCTTGGCCAGGTCAGCCTCGGAGCGGTACTTGCCGCTGAGAAAACCGCTGGCCAGCGCATAGTAGTTGAATACACCCAGGCCTTCGCGCAGCACCAGCGGCTCAAGCTCGGCCTCATACTCGCTGCGGGTATAGAGGTTGTAGTGCGGCTGCAGGCTCTCGTAGCGCGGCAGGTTGTGGCGGCGGCTGGTTTCCAGCGCCTCGGCCAGGCGCGCGGCGCTGTAGTTGGAGGCGCCGATGGCGCGCACCTTGCCGGCCTTGATCAGGCGGGCGTAGGCGTCCAGGGTTTCCTCGAGCGGCGTGTCCCGGTCTTCGTCGTCATGCGACTGGTAGAGATCGATGTAGTCAGTCTGCAGGCGCTGCAACGACGCGTCGACGGCGCGTTCAATATAGGCGCGCGACAAACCCTTGCGGCCCTCGCCCATGTCCTTGCCCACCTTGGTGGCCAGCACCACCTCGGCACGCTTGCCGCTGCGCTTGAACCACTTGCCGATGATGGCCTCGGACTCGCCGCCCTGATTGCCCGGCACCCAGCGCGAGTACACGTCGGCGGTATCGATGAAGTTGAGCCCGGCGCCGACAAAGGCATCGAGCAACTTGAAGGAGGTGGCCTCGTCGGCGCTCCAGCCGAACACGTTGCCACCAAATGCCAGGGGCGAGACTTCCAGCCCGGACCTGCCCAGTTTGCGTGTGGTGATGCTTGAGGTCATGCGTTTTGCTCCGCGGGTTGCGTCGAGCCGCCCGTCATCCAGGCGCGGCGAAAGTCACATTGTAGGCAGGGATCGGAAAGCTTGCCGGCCCGGGCAAAAGCATCCCTTTCTTCACTTCTCTTTCCGCCATTCAAGTCCCAACGGTGATGGGTCGTTAACCGGCTGTGGCCAGGCTATGCGCGGCGCGCGGATTCGTCTCGCCTGCGCCTCTCTGTCAACACCAAGGTCAGGCCGATGCCGCGCCGCCGGCGCAAACCGGCTGCCCATACCCGGTAAGCATGATCATGAATCGAATCTCGTTGAACGCCAAACTCTGGGCCGCGCTGGTGGCGATGTGGCTGGCCCTGCTGGCGCTGGGCACCTGGAGCGCCGTGCACACGCGCGCCACCATGATGGCCGAGCGCCGCGAGAGCCTGCAGTCGCTGGTGGCAACCGCCGAAGGCATCATCAAGCTCTACGTGGACCGCGCCGCCAAGGGCACCATGAGCATCGAGGACGCCCAGGCCGCGGCCAAGGATGCACTGCGCGTGATGCGCTTCGGCGACAAGGGCTACCTGTTCCTGCTCAACTCCAAGCCGCAGGTGGTGCTCAACCCCGGCCTGCCGGATACGGAAGGCAAGATCGTGGGCGACTTCAAGGACCCCGACGGCAAGCTGGTCTACCAGAGCATCGTCGATGCGGGCAAGGCGAGCGCGCGCGCCGGCGCGAGCCCCGATGACAGCTTCGTCACCTACCGTGGCCGCCTCCCGGGCACCGAAACACCCGCGCGCAAGCTGACCTATGTACGCTATGTGCCGGCCTGGGACTGGCACGTGGCCACCGGCGTGTTCCTCAAGGACATCGAAAGCAGCTTCCGCGACGACCTGATCTCCGCCGCAATCAGCACCTTGCTGATCGGCGCGCTGGTATCGGCATTCATGCTGGCCATCATGCGCACCGTGCGCAAGAGCCTGGGCGGCGAGCCGGCCTACGCCACCGAGGTGGTCACGCGCATCGCCGACGGCGACTTCACCGTTCCCGTGCGCATCCACGCCGGCGACCAGACCAGCCTGCTGGCGGCCATGCAGCGCATGCAGCAGCGCCTGTCCGGCACGCTCGGCGAGATCCGCGGCGCCGCGGATTCGATCGCCTCGGCCACGCAGCAGATTTCCGCGGGCAATACGGACCTGTCGCAACGCACCGAGGAACAAGCCTCGGCGCTGGAGCAAACCGCTTCGAGCATGGAAGAGCTGACGGGCATCGTGCGCCAGAACGCGGACAATGCGCGCCAGGCCAGCTCGCTGGCGGTCAACGCTTCCGATATCGCGCAACGCGGCGGGCAGGTGGTCAACCAGGTGGTGAGCACCATGGGCGAGATCAACGGCGCCTCGCGCCAGATCGTCGACATCATCGGCGTGATCGAAGGCATCGCCTTCCAGACCAACATCCTGGCGCTGAACGCCGCGGTGGAAGCGGCGCGCGCCGGCGAACAAGGCCGCGGCTTTGCCGTGGTGGCGGGCGAGGTGCGCAGCCTGGCCCAGCGCTCGGCCACCGCCGCCAAGGAGATCAAGGGCCTGATCGACAACTCGGTGGCCCAGGTGGACAACGGCTCGGCGCTGGTTGCCAAGGCCGGCCAGACCATGGAGGACATCGTTGGCGCGGTCAAGCGCGTGACCGACATCATGGGCGAGATCAGCGCAGCATCGAACGAGCAGAGCGCCGGCATCGAGCAGGTCGGGCAAGCGGTGAACCAGATGGACACCGTGACCCAGCAGAACGCGGCGCTGGTGGAACAGGCCGCCGCCGCGGCCCAAGCGCTGGCCGAGCAGGCGCAATCGATGATGCGCTCGGTGGCGTCGTTCCGGCTGGCGGCTTAGGGAGCGGGGCCGGGACAGCGACCGGGAAGAGGGAGAAGGGAGCAAGCCAGACAGCAAAAATGAGCCCGCGCCACACCGGCAGCGGGCTCATTTCATTTCCTGCTGGCGTCCAACGTCCGTCCGGGATTGGAAGCCTAAGAGGCACCCCTTTCAAGGTGATTAAACGACACGTCCAGCCTTGATGACACGAGCGGTAGAAACATGCCGCCGTGCTACGCATCCGGCCACATAGCCTTTCTTCTTCGGCGCTTTCGGTCCCCGCGTATGCTTGCGCATCGCGCGGGAATCAACGTGTGTCGCCATCTTGATCAACTCGCGCCCTTAGCTTACGACACAGCAAAATGAAGGAAATGGTTTGGCCGAGAGAGGTCCCCTGTCCCTCACCACGGAAGCCGAACCTTGACGCTATCCCGATGCTCGGCGATATAGAGCGAGGGCAGGAAGCGAGAAAGGAAGGTGAATTCGTTGTAGCAATGCATAAGCAGTGCCTGTCCGAACGCATCGGGAAAAGCCGCCTTGATCTCCTCGGCGCTATGCCCTTGCGCGGGCATATCCTCGCCAAGGTAGAAATGACTCCTCAGCGTCATTCCCGATGGCGTATCGCGTCCCATGTGCAACAGCCGGCCGCCAAGTATTTCACCGCTACCGGTGCGTTCAGGCGCATCCCCCATGCCTACCCGGCCGCAAACCGCCGCGCTGATGGCGCCCCGATCCCTGGCATCGTCGTACGCCGCAGCATCGAAATACTCATGGGGATGACGAAACTGAATGGCGAGCTTTTCCGCTGGCGATCCGGAGAAATGCTCCTCGACCAGATGAATGGACCCGATATGTGTCCCGTCTTGAGCCTCTGCCCACTCGCTGGAGACATGGTCGGCCGGATGCCACCAGATGTACTGCTGCGTATTTGGGCGAAAGCGGAACCACCATTCAAACATTTCCCCCGTACAGCCCTGTAGTTCCGTGCGGCAGGCCACGTGCAAGACGCCGCTTGCGAGACGTTCATAGCCGGTCTCCAGGGCAAGCGGAGCCGGATCGAGCAAGGCGTGCGCTTCAGACAAATCCATCCCAATCTCCTTCAAAAAAAGAACACCAACTGACTGTCACCTTAGAACCGCGTGGCCATCCCTATACGCCCGATGGCCTGACTGGATCCGGACGACGCCGCGTCTGGCCCGAAGAGTCCGTTGATCCATGCCTGTGCGCCGTGGTCGCCGACAGCATGCTGGTAGACGCCTTCCAGGTAGACCGAGGTACGCTTCGACAGCGCATACATCAAGGTCGACGTGACCTGTTGCGCTTTGTTGTGGCTGAGCTGTGCATTTCCCTTCATCCACTGGTAGTTGGCGCCAAGTGTCAGGCCGCCTGAGAGGGTCCAGCTTGCGCCCGCCTGCACGACGTTCACCATTGCACCGGAGAATGTGTTGCGCGTGTTCGTGTAAAGAATGTGGGCCAGCACCGAAGGGAATCCATAGTGCGCGCCCACGCCGATGTTGCGTATGCCGTCCCGGCCATTGTTGATCGCGCTATAGCGCGCGTCCGTGACGGCAGCGCCAAGCGCCAGCGGGCCGCGCTCATAGTTCACTCCGGCGCTGGCGGTCCGCCCAGAGGTTGTAGAGCCTGCGATCTCACCGAAACCATACAAGGCGCCAAGAGTGAAGCCTCCAGTTGACGGTGTCACATACTTGACGGAATTTGCTACGCGTGTGGAGGCGCCGACGCGATCGAAGTCGGTCGCTCCGGTTGGATTATTCGGAATGCTGAGGCCAGTGAACGGACCATTCCGGAAATTGTAGAAGCCGCCATATAGCAGGCCGCCGTCAAGACCGGAGAACAATAGGGATTCAGTCATGAAGTCGTACTGGTTCCCCAGGGAAATTCTCCCCCAGGATATATTGCCAAGACCGACTAATGCCTGCCTGGCGAAGAGCGAACCGTTCGACGGAATCGTTGCTCCATTGTCATTGCTGAACTGGCTGGCCAGTTCAAAGAATACCTTGCTGCCTCCGCCAATGTCCTCGTTTCCGCGCAGCCCGAAAATGCTTGGCACATACACCCCGGTATCGAGCAATACGCCCCGTTTGCCGGCTTGATTGCTTACATACGTCACACCGGCATCGAGCATGCCGAACAGGGCTACGCTGCTCTGGGCGCAAGCGCCGGCACCGAATCCAAGACACGGCAGCGCCAACAGCCATGTTGCCTTTACGGTCTTCGTTGTTTTCATTGTCGTCTCCTCGTTATATTCTTGTACGCTGCGCTGCGGGCGCGAACTGCGGAGCGCCCTAAGGAACGTGGCGCCATCACGCATCAGTCATCACCGGTTGCCAGCAACGTCCGCTGCCCGCCGTTCACCCTCCCGCGCAGGCCGGGCACCTGGGTTGGCGGCGGCCGGAAGGTGCCAGCGTGTGGGCAGAAATGCAATGCCATGGCGCGCGGCGAGTTCCCCCCAGATTCCCTTGGGATAGAAACGCATCACGACGATGCCGATCAATCCCAGAAGAATCAGGTAGGTGCTACCGGTATCGGCAAGGTACTGCCGCATCACGAAATAGACGATGCAGCCAATGATCGGGCCCTCAAGCGTGCCGATTCCGCCAATCACCACGATGAAGATGATGTAGCCGGTCCAGTTGATGTCGAACGCGGAAGCCGGCGAAATACGCAGCTTGGTCAGGAAGATAAACGCGCCCAGCATGCCGTAGGCAGCGCTGACCACGACATAGACAGCGAACTTGAGGTGCCGCTGATGAATCCCCATGGTGGACGCCGCGCTCTCATTGTCTCGAATCGCGCAGAGGGCGAGACCATACTTCGACCTGAGCATGCGGTAGGCGCCATAGTTCACCGCGACGGCAAGCAGCAGGGCGATGAGATAGAGCAGCATGTCGCGGCTCATCCAGCCGAGGTCAAGGGAGCGCACCGCATCCAGGGGAATGCTGATTCCCGACCCGGCACCAAGCGCGCTCGCTTGCGAGAATGCCAACCGGAACACCTCGGCGATTACCCAGGTCCCGATCGCCAGGTATGGTCCGGCCAGGCGAAAGACCGCAAATGCGACGATGCACGCCATGCCGGCAGCGAATAACCCGGCCAGGACGATCGACGCCAGTGGCGGCATCTTGAAGAAGATCGCCAAGGCAAAAAGAACATACCCCCCGCTGCCAAGGTAGGCCTGCTGTCCGAGCGACATGAATCCGCCATAGCCAGCCAGGATATTCCAGAGCTGTGCGAGCGCGACGAAATAGAAGAACTCGACGAGCATGGACTGCTGTCCCGCATCGAGGACGAAAGCCAGTGCGGCCAGCGCAACGGCCGTGGCCGCAAAGGCGCCGTCGGTGCGCGAAAGCCTCGGCGCGCTGGCAGGCAGCGCCGAGGGGGATGTCAGGTGTGCGCTCATTGGTTGCCTCGTTGGGGAAATAGTCCGTTGGGCGCGATCAACAGCACCACGAGAAACAGCAGATGGCCGGCAAGGAGTTGCCAGTCGGGGTCAAGTGATGCGCCGATGCTCTGAGCGACGCCGAGCGCGATGCCGCCGGCAAGGGTGCCCCACAGCGAACCCAGGCCGCCGATGACCACCGCTTCAAACGCAAAGATCAACCGGTCCGGTCCACTGGCCGGATCGAAACTCGCCCGCGTCCCCATAAAGACGGCGGCGATGCCAACGACGGCCATCGATATGCCGGTCGCCAGCGCGAAGAGGTTGCGGTGATTGATACCCATCCAGCCAGCCGCCTCAGCGTCATCGGAAGTTGCCCTGAATGCCCGCCCGATGGCGGTGCGTCGCAGCATGAACTGGAGCGCGCCAAGAACGGCAATTGCCGCCAGTAACGTGATCACCGGGAGGATGCCGACGGCGATGCCGCCGCCGAGGGGCACGCTCATTGTCTCGATCGAGCCGCCAGGAAGCTTCCTGGAGTCCGCCGAGAACATATCAAGGAGACCATTCTGCAGGACGATGGACAGCCCGAACGTCAGCAGCATCGGACGCAGCACGTTGGCGCCCATGGCGCCGTTCAGTAGGGCGCGCTGCAAGACATAGCCGATCGCAAACATGACCGGGACGGTTAGCAGCAGCGAGGCAAATGAAGTCTCCGCCCCTGGGATGCGAATGGCAAAAGCAAGGAATGCCGCCAGCACGATCAGGTCGCCGTGCGCGACGTTGACTAACCGCATGACACCGAAAATGAGCGACAGCCCGCTGGCATACAAGGCGTAGAGGCCGCCCAGAAGAATGCCCTGAACAACCACATCGATCCAGCCCGTCATTGTTCTTCTCCAAAATACGCGCGTCCGATCTCTTCCTTGCTGGCCGATGCGGATTTGCCGGATAGCGTGACCCGCCCCTTCTGCATGCAGTAGTAGCGGTCCGAGAAGCGAAGCGCCTGATGAATATCCTGCTCGACGATCAGCAGAGTCGTGCCTTCCTCCTTGAGGGTTGCGAGGTGGCCATACATCTCTCGAATGATCTTGGGCGCTAGGCCCAGCGACAGCTCATCGCACATCAGCATGGAGGGGTTCGACATGAGCGCGCGCCCGATGGCGACCATCTGCTGCTCGCCACCGCTCAGGGACGTCACGTTCTGCCGGCGCCGCTCTGCGAGTCGGGGAAACATCGTGTAAACGCGCCCAAGATTCCACGGGCCCGGCCGCCTGGCGTATGCCCCGATCTGCAGGTTTTCCTCCACGCTCAGGCTCGGAAACATGCGGCGCCCCTCGGGAACGAGCGCAATGCCCTTGCGCACCACTTGCGCTGCACTGTCGTGTCCGAGACTGTGTTCGCGTAGGCGGATCGCGTCGTGCCTGACAGGGAGCGCTCCAGAGATCGCCTTGAGCAAGGTCGATTTCCCAGCCCCATTTGCACCGATGATCGCCACCGACTCGCCTTGCCGGATCGTCAGGCTCAGGGCGAACAGCGCCTGAAAGTCACCGTAGTACGCATCGAGTTCATGAATGCTAAGCATGGGCTTCCACCTCAATACCCAAATACACATCCCGCACCGCGGCGCTGTGCATCACAGCCGACGGCTCGCCTTCCATGAGCTTCTTGCCGAAGCTCAGCACCATCAGCCGGGAGACAACTGCCAGGAGCGCATGCACGACGTGCTCGATCCAGATGATGGCGGTGCCTTGGGCGTGGATGCATTGAATGGTTGCAACCAGTTCCGCCGCCTCGCCCTCCGTCAGGCCGCCTGCAATTTCGTCGAGCAACAGGACCTTCGGGCGGGTCGCCAGCGCTCGCGCCAGTTCCAGTCGCTTGCGTTCGAGCAGCGACAGCGCAGCCGCCGGCTTGTCGGCATGGCGGAGCAACCCGGTCAGTGCCAGCGTTTCGTAGCAGTGCTGCTGAGCTCGGCGCGCGTCCAACCTGGCGCCAAAGAATGCGCCCACGAGCAGGTTTTCAAATACCGTCAGCTGGGAAAAGGGCCGGGGGATCTGGTACGTTCGCCCGATCCCGGCAATCGCCCGCTCGTTTGGGGATGCACTGGTGACGTCCCGCCCTTCCAGCAGGATACGGCCGCTGTCCGCGCTGATGTTGCCGCTCAGCAGATTGAAGAAACTGCTCTTTCCGGCACCGTTGGGGCCAATGACGCCCAGCGCTTCGCCGTCACCGAGCGCAACGGACAAATTGTCGGCGACCGTCACCGCGCCGAATCGCTTCACCAGCATTTCGGCGGAAAGGACACAATGATCCATACGACCCCTCAGGTGAGAATTGCCAGGCGCTTCTGCACGCCGATATCCTTCGCAAGCGTTGCGCTCACGATCTGCAGATCCAGTGGATGCCTGTTGCCCGCGGTCCATTGCGCGCCTACCAGCGGCGTCTTGGTGACGTTCTTGACCGGGCTCCCAGTCCACTTGACGGGACCGACGGCCGACGCGTAGTCGGTAGCGCGGATCGACGTGACAATCGCCTGTGGCGTCAGCGCGGCGCTCCGCTTGAGCACGTCAAGTGCGACCTCGAACAAGGACAGCGTTGCGCCAAGGGGTTGCACCCACTGCCGGCCGGTAGCCGCTTCATAGGCAGCGGCAAACTGTGCGCTGGTTTCGCCGGTCAGTGTGGAGCGATAAGGATAGGCGGGCGACCACGCCACCTCCGTGGACAAGCCGACGCCTCGTGGCCCGAGTCCTGCAACCGCGGAAGGAAAGAGCAGCGCCTTGGCAAAGGTCACGATCTTCGGCTTGAAACCCTGCTGGGCTGCCTGGCTCCAGAATGTAGCGAACGCTGCGGGCGGCAGGACGCCCGTCACGATCTCCACGTTCGCCGCCTTGAACGCGCGGATCTGCGCTGAGAAGTCATTGGCGGTCGGCTGAAACCGGCCAAGGTCGACGAGCTTGTAGCCTTTCGCGGCAAGCGCCGCCGGAAAGCCAAATGCCTTGTCACTGAACGCGTTGCCTTCTGCATCGTTCGGCCAGAGCGCTCCGACGGTGCGATTGGTGGCGGCGCCGGCGCTGTCCCAGATGGCCGTATATACCGCGATCAGGTCTTCCAGTCCCCAGCAAAAGTGATACGTGTACTCGAAGCCCTTCGCCGGCGAACCGCCTCGCCCGAAGTAGTAAGGTTGCCACGGGCAGTTCGTGGTGATGCAGGGGATCCGGCCCAGTTCGCATTGATCGGATACGGGGTTGACGGTGTCCGCAGTGCACGCGGACACAATCATGTCCACCTTGTCGTCCTTGATCAGGCTTGCCGTGACTTCGGCAGCGCGATTCGGATTCGACTGGCTATCCTTTTCGATGATCAGTACAGGATGCACATTGCCCGCTACAGAGATGCCGTTCGCAATCGCTGCGCGCACGCGCTGCAGGATGAATCCATCGGTCTCTGCGAACGGGGCGAGCGGCCCTGTTCGAGGGCTCACATAGCCAATCTTCAGCGGCCGCGCGGCCGCTGAAGCGGGCCGGATCGATTGCACGCCGACCGTGGACGCGCCCAGTGCTACCAGGCCGCGCAAGGTGGCGCGGCGCCCGGCGGAGTGCATTTGGTGGGCAGTGCCACCTTCCATTTCCTTCTTCATGTCTTGTCTCCTGTCATGCTTATGTCGGCGCGGCTCTTCTTTGGAACCGCTTGCCTTTCGTACCTGCCGCTCCGGGCAGGGCGAATCACTATCCGGCTGTATAGCCTCCGTCGATGTATAGCGTCTGGCCGGTGCAAAACTCCGACGCCCTGGAAAGCAGGAACTGCAACGCCCCGACGAGATCCTCGGGTTCCCCCAGGCGCCCGAGCGGAATTCGCGCGAGCATCCCTTCGCGCGCCGCGCGGCCGCGATCGTCATCGGCGAACATCCATGCCGTGAGCTCGGATCGGAACACCGTCGGCGCGATGGCGTTGACGTTGATGCCGTAGCGGCCCAGCTCGCATGCCAGTGTCCGCGTCAAGCCATCGATCGCCGCCTTCGAGGGGCAGTACGCCGAGTAACCGGCGGCAAGCCCGAGCTTGCCGCGCGTGGACGACAGCAGGACAACCCTGCCGCGCTGCGCCATCTCGATACAGTGGGTGGCGAAGGCCTTGCAGACCAGCCACGATCCGCGCACGTTGGCTGCCATTACGTGGTCCCACTGTTCCGTGGTCATATCCTGGATCGGCGCGGGATCGTTGGTACCCGAGCCGACGACGACGAAATCGATGGCACCGAACTGCGCAACCGCTTCGTCGATCAGGTTGCGGGCATTGGCTTCCGTGTCGGGCCTGCATGCCTTGGCCTTGACCCGGATGCCGTCGGCATTCAATTGCAATTCGAGTTCGCGCAGCGCCTGCGCATTCGCCCCCGCGATCACGAGTCTCGCGCCGGCATCGGCCAGGCTGTGTGCCGCAGCCCGTCCGAACGCGCCGGTGGCACCGGTGATCACGCCGACCTTGCCTGACAAGCCAAAGGTGGCACTGGTACTAGCCATTGTTTCCTTCTCCTGTAGATTGGCTCCCGGGCAAGGCCGAAGCCAGGATCACGAGCATCGAGGCCGGCAACCTGGAATCGTTCCTGATGCTTCGCCCTTCGCCGGCCGGAATCACGCACGAGTCCAACGCCTTGAGCACGACGTCCCCGCCGGCGGTGGTGAGCGTGATCTCACCGCTCAGCACCACGTAGACCTTCTCTGTCGGCCCTGTGTCCCATTGCGCACCGCCCTCGGGCAAAAAGTGCGACAGGCCTACCCAAAAATGCTCCACGTGCGTGGCATCGAGCCCCTGCAAGCGCAGGGACCGCATGTCGAAATGCCTGGCCGCGTCATAGCGAGCGGCGGCATGCAGTCGTTTGACTTCCATGGCCGCGTCCGTTACAGACCGCTTTCGATACGGAAGGACTGGCTCTTGTCCTGCATCGCCACCACGCGCACGATGCATCCGTCGCCCTTTACCCAGCGCCAGGGGAACGCCGCTATGGTCACCCGCTTCCCGGTCACCTTGTCGAGATCGCCCCCGACATTCTCGATACCAGGGATACCCGCCTCGAGCAGTGCACGATGCGCCGGCTCCCAATACGGAAAGTCCTGCTCGACGGAGCGGCCCATTTCACGCTCATACTCCTCGCATACCCGCGGCAAGAGCGGGCCGACACCGTGGCGCCCGATAGCAGTGCCCAGCGGATGATCAAGGGCTTGCTGGTCGACGCCCACCATCTTCACGCCTTTTTCGGCCAGCCATTCGCCCGCTTCCTTGTACAGGCCAGGAGAGTAGGCGTAGTACTGGCTGTTGTCGCCATAGTGATGGTGCCAGCCGGTGTTGATCATGACGATGTCGCCCCTCTGGATCTTCGGATAGGCATTCTCCAGGTCCTTGGCCGTGATCACCTCCCACTTTTTCTTGGGAATGCTGACCACCACGCCTGTGCCGAAGAAACGGTCCAGCGGGATCTCGTCGAGGAACGGCGTGCCTTCGATCACGTGCGCAGGCGCATCGATATGCGTACCGCTGTGCATGACGGTGGTAATGCGTTGCGTCAGCACCCCGGACTTCGCCATGTAATGGATCCGCTCGATCTTCACGTCTTCGAAGTACGGCCAGTTAGGTACGCCGTGACCCCAGGGGTGGCTCAGTTCGACGAATTCGACGCCGTCGGTATTGGAAGGGGGCGTGGCGGGGTATGCGGATATCGACATGATGTCTCCGTTGTGGAAAGGATGGCGTAATTTCAATGGGTTCAGAACGCGACGTTGTCGCGCCCTTTGAGTTGCAGCATGGATCGCACTTCGGCGGGCGATGCGATATCGAAACCGAGTTCTTCCAGGATGTGGCGGATCTTCCTGACCTGGTCGGCATTGGACTGCGCCAGCTTGCCGCGCCCGAGGTACAGGCTGTCTTCGAGGCCGACCCGCACGTTCGCCCCCATGATCGATGCGTAGGTCAGCAACGGCATCTGGTGGCGCCCGGCCCCCAGCACGGACCAGTAGTAGTCGCGGCCGAACAGCCGGTTGGCCGTCTCGCGCATGAACGTCACGTTCTCGGCGGCAGGCCCGATACCGCCCAGGATCCCGAAGATCGTCTGGACGAAAAACGGCGGCTTCACCAAGCCGGCATCGACGAAGTGGGCCAGGTTGTACAGGTGCCCAACGTCATAGCACTCGAACTCGAACCGGGTCCCGCATCCTTCGCCAAGCTCCATGAGGATGCGTCGGATGTCCTTGAAGGTATTGCGAAAGATCGTATCTTCCGTGCCCTCCACGTATGGCTTCTCCCAATCGTGCTCCCACTGGGCAATCTTCGAAGCGACTGGGTGGATCGAGAAGTTCATCGAGCCCATGTTGAGCGAGGCCATCTCGGGCCGCGCGCGCAATGGGGGCGCGAGCCGCTCCTCCAGCGTCATCTTCGTGCTGCCGCCGCTCGTGATGTTGATCACGGCGTCGGTCTGCCGCTTGATCTCCGGAAGGAACTGCATAAAGACGTCGGGATCGGCACTCGGGCGGCCGTCCAGCGGATCGCGCGCATGCAGATGCAGGATCGACGCTCCCGCCCGCGCGGCGTCGACCGCCTGCTGCGCGATGTCTTGGGGCGTGATTGGCAGATAGGGCGACATCGACGGCGTGTGGATCGCCCCCGTCACCGCACATGAAATGATGACCTTCTCAGCTGCCATGGCTGTCTCCTGTTTGTGTGTACCGCAATATGGTTATTATGTATCGCTCTGCGGTTACTTTATGGATCGACGTCAGGGTTGTCAAGGGTGCCGGCAACGGCTTTCCCTGTGACGCGTCCAACGGGAGACATGCAATTCCCTCGCAGCCCATGCCAGGACTGGGAATCCGGATGTTCGGCAGCGTTTACCCTTGGTTGACCGATGCCGTTTTGCTGCTTATTGTGTGTCGTTTTGCGGTACAGATGTATCGTATAACGGTTAAATTAAGAGGGAGAGGACATTGAATTCAATGTGTATCGGTGTCGTCGGTGCCGGGCTGATGGGCCACGGCATCGCGCAGGTATTCCTGGAGGACGGCCGGTTCGATGTGTGCGTCTACGATGCCGCGCCAGGCTTGATTGAAACCGTGCAGGAACGTATCGTTTCCAATCTGAAGACGCTGGGACGTCCTGCTGTGTCTTTTGCAAAGCTCAGGCTGAGCGACGACATCTGCGAAGCCTTATCCGGCTGTCAGATCGTGTTCGAAGCTGTGCCTGAGAAGCTCGAGATCAAGCATCACGTCATGCGCCAGATCGAGGCGGTCGTATCTGGCGAGTGCATCATCGCGTCGAACACTTCCGTCATACCCATCGGCCATATCGGCGAAGCTGTCAGCAAAAAAGATCGCCTCGTGGGAACGCACTGGTGGAATCCGCCCTTCCTCATCCCGCTGGTTGAAGTCGTGCAGGCGACGGCAACGGACCAGCAGGTCGTCGAACGCACGATCTCGCTGCTGGAATCGGTCGGCAAGGTGGCGGTACACGTCAAGAAGGATGTTCCCGGCTTCGTCGGCAATCGCTTGCAGCATGCGCTCTGGCGCGAGGCAATCGCTCTTGTGTCGCAAGGCATTTGCGATGCGCGGACGGTCGATCTGGTCGTCAAGAACTCGTTCGGCCTGCGGCTGCCGGTATTGGGGCCGCTGGAGAATGCCGACCTGGTTGGGCTGGACCTGACGCAGGACATTCACGCCGTCATCCTGCCGACGTTGGATAGCACCTCGTGGCCGAACCGTATCGTGACGAACAGCGTGCGCGACGGCAACCTCGGCATGAAGTCCGGAAAGGGATTCTACGAATGGACGCATTCGAGTGCGCAGGGCGTCAGGGATCAGCTCCTGGCGTATCTTGCCGCCGCGCTAAAGGAACGCGGCGATGCCCAGGCGTAAGGCGTAACCTTGGGGGGGAACAGGGCTGGAACCTGGGTCAGGCCCTGCGCAGCGGTCCAGCCAGGAGCCGCGCCCTGCATTCCACAAGCTTCTCAGTGAGAAGCGCTTCGCTTTGCACGAAACGGTGGGTCGGGGTCGGCACCGAGATAGCGATGCGCTGGTCCATTGGCCCGAGCAAGCCGATTGCGACGGCGCAAATCCCCAATGAGTTCTCCTCGCGGTCCACGGCGACATGGGTGGCCCGCGTCGACTCAATATCCTTTGCGAGATCGTCCCAGCTGCGAAGGGTATGCGGTGTCAGCTGCTCGAACTTCAGCTTGCCTTTTACCTTGGCCAGGGCTGCGTCGTCCAGCATGGCGAGCAGGGCCTTGCCATTTGCCGAGCAATGCAACGGGAACGCGGCTCCGACAGCGGAAACGGCCCGCAGCACATGCGTGCCCTGTACCTGATCGATAAACACCGCCTTGTTCTGATCCAGTATCGACAAGTCCACAGTTTCTCCCGTCGCTTTCGACAAGTCGACAAGCGCGTCGCGGACCAGATCCGCGATCTCGAACTTCGTCGCGTTGGCCAGCGAGAGGATAGCCGGACCAAGCCGCACGCCACTGCCGCCCGAAGCGGACATTGTCAGACCCTCCGCGCCCAGGGCATCGACAATCCGCTGCACGGTCGAGCGCGGCAAATCCACATCTTTTGCAATGGCGCCAAGACTCAGGCCGCCTGGGTGGCTGCTCAACGTGCGCAGTATTTCCGCCGCCCGCGCAATGACCTGGATGCCTGCCCTCGCGGCGCGGGGGTCCTCTCCGGGGTATTCGGAGTGTGGGGTGGGGGACGGTGCCGCGGCGGCGACCGATGATTCTGACTTCCGCATTCTTCAATACTCAAATGGTTGCACGGATGTAGGACGGCGGAAGAGAAAAAGTCTGCCAACTGCCATGCTGAGGTAGATCCTTCGTCCTCAGTGCGCCGGTCCCAGGGCAGAATCTTATTGCAGCAGCGTTATGCATGGAGCCCTATGGATGCATCAAGGACGCCTGCTGCCCCGAAACACGGGTTCAGGAAAGCCGATGCGAATTATAGATCAGCGTAGATTGCGCGCCTCACTTGACCGTCGCGCAAGAACCGTGCGGCTCCACCTCGCATTGGAATGCAGCAGCCTTGCAGCCTGCGGCGACTTATTATTTCGATCGCATTGGTAGGGGGGGCATGAACGCTTTCTCTACTCAGTCACCCGAGGCCGAAGTGTCCACCGAAACCATCGACGGATTGATCATCCTTTCCGGAAGGCAGCGACGGCAGGTCCACGCGGATCATATCGCCCACCAGGCGCCAGAACTGATAAGAACGATGCGGCCGATGCCGCGTCTTTCAGTGAGGCGGTGAACTTGATCCCGAGGGCCAGGCCAACTTGGCCGCGCAGGAGCGGGCTAGCGCTACCGAGCGCCGCGCACTTCGAGAGATCTACGGGCGCTGTCGTTCCCGCGCCCTCCGCGGAGCGTCATCGGTTTTCGGCAGCGAATTGAGAAAATCCCGCGCCAGCGCGACACACTCATCAAAGCTTCAGTCGAAGCTGATCCGCTGGATCCTGGCGAACTGCTCGCGCATGATCGGCGGGCCCGCCTCGATTTTGCCCAGGAAGGCTGCTGCATGCCTAAGCAGAAACGGCGCGGCATGCGCGAGGGCAGTTGGTTCTCGCTCGACCACGACGGCCAGGTCGAAGAGATCCCGTGCGGTGGCGCGGTCGCCCCGATGGTAAAGCTTCTTGGCAACGATTTCGGCTGCAGTCTCCACTTTGACTGGCTGCCCCATGATCTCCCAGACCTCGAATGGCTCGTCGGTCAGGTTGGGCGAGGCCACGACGTCGACTTCGCCGGCATCGAGGACTAGCTTCACGAAGTTCCCCTGCTCCACATAGTCGCTCGTGATGCCCTCTGCAGCCTCGCTCAGACGGGGCGTCATGAACCCTAGATATTGCGGGTCCGGCACAAAGAGATCGATATCGCGTGAAAAGCGATGGCGGTACCGGAGCATCAGGACCGTCCCGCCTCCGAAGGTCCAGAACGGCTCGATACCCCCGTGCTTCCTGACCTCCTCCATCAGCGTGAAGGCGTGAGGGAACAGGCTTTCCCAGATGTCACCCTGGAGCCCAATCTTCATGCCCACAGCCCTGCGCGTGTCGCCATCAATGACTGCGCGAGCCGTCTGAGGTTCTTCCAGATGTCGGCCGGTTTCCGGTGCTGCTTCGCCGCCACCTCGGCCACTACCTTGGTGACGAGTTGCAGTGGCGCCTCATCCAGAACCTGGGCTACTTGCGGACGAAACTCCGCCGGCACCTCGCCAGTGGCCAGCGCCCACTCAAGCTGGTCAGGCGTGAGCTCGCCGGTGTAACTGACGTTTGCGCCCTTCACGGCCATCCATAGCGCGCGGGTCGGCATGCCTCTGGCCTGGCGGTCGGCTTCGGGATCGTACACATCAAGCGCCAGGCCGAGGACGTCCATCAGCCGGCCCAGCGTTTCGAGCGTGGCGTTCACGGTTCCATGCTCGATGCCGTTTAGGGACTGGCGTGACAGTTTGGCCATATCCGCCAGTTGCTGCTGGGTCAGGCCGAGGGCGATCCGCTTGTGTTGAATCGTATTACCCAGGAGTGCAGGGTTCATGGCGACAACCTCCAATCTATTTGTCAAGTATAGACGACATAAACGGACAAATGTTCCTTCGGCAATTGGCGTGCTATGTGCCGCACACGGCTACATCGGAGCCGGAGATGTCGACCACATCGATACGCGCGACCTTGTCCGCCAGGTGCCGCAGCGTCTTGGCGAGCTCGCCGCGTGCGACCATGGTCTTGCCCAGGCCAAGCGCTTTGCGCGCTTCAATCCGGGCTTCAAGGCCGCCCCGGCAACGCGCGCGGCCGCAGATAGTACAAGTGGTACGGCAATGCCGCGCCACGACGCCAGAATCTTTTTTAAACGGACTCTAAGCCCTATGCGCTGCGAAGTATCGACTGGGCACCTCACCCAGGACATGCTTGAAGACGGTCGCGAATGCACTTGCGCTGCTGTAACCCAGCTCCATGGCAACGCGCGTGACAGGTTCGCCATTGCCGAGCCGAACCACGGCTGCGAGCAGGCAGGCTTGTTGCCGCCACTCGATATAGCTGACGCCGGTATGCAGCCGAAACTGACGGGTAAAGGTGCGGCGGCTCATGCCGGTGCGCCGCGCCATGTCGTCGATGCCGATTTCCAGCGAGGGGAACGCCAGGAACTCGCGGCAAGCGCGATCAAGACGCGGCTCCGCGGGCAATGGCGCATTGAGAGATAGCGCGGGCATGGCGGCGATCTCGTGCAACAGCAAACCCATCAGATAGCCGTCGCGCCCGCCAGCTGCATAGTGCGTGGGCACCGCCAGCGCCTGCTCCAGCAATTGCCTCAACAGCGGCGACACGTCGCAGACCTGGCAATGCGCAGGCAAGCCAAGCCGTTGCACGGCCTGCTCGCGGATGTAGGTGTTGAGCATGGTGACCGGGCCGCGCATCTGCATGGCGTGTGGCAGCCGGGACGGCACCCAGACGGCGCGCTGGGGCGGCACCACCCAGTTGCCCTCGTCGGTGAGCACCGTGATGACACCACGCGCGGCGTAGGCGAATTGCCCGCGCTGATGGCGGTGCGATGGGAAGAGCTCGCCGTCCGCGTAGTCTCGCGCCGTCACGACAGCATCGCGCAGCGTGTTCTCGTAGGGATCGATCGTGGTTTTCCGCATGGCCTGATTTTATTGTTTTTTTACCTGCAATCGAAAGCAGGCCATACGGATTTCCGGCAAATTTCCGTCGATGCCAGCGCTTTACGCCTTGCAGCCAGGAAGAGACACACCGACCATGCAGAGAAAACACCTGTTGCTGGCCGTCGTCGTGACGGCCATCTGGGGATGCAACTTCCCCATCACCAAACTCGGGCTTGCCGGGATCGATCCGCTGCTGTTGACGGCCGTCCGTTTTACGCTGGCCGCTTTGCCGTGGGTGTTCTTCGTGAAACGACCGCAGGTGGCCTTCCATTGGCTAGCGGTCTATGGCTTGATCTTCGGCGTGGCGATGTGGGCGTTGATCAACCTGGGGATCGCGATGGGCGTACCGCCCGGCAGCGCTTCCTTGTTGATCCAGTTCAGCGCATTCTTCACGCTGGGCTGGGGCGTGCTGTTGTTCCGTGAACGCCTGGCATTGCCCCAGTTGATCGGCATGGTGCTGGCTGCCATCGGGCTGGTGGGCATCCTGCTGGGCAGTCCCGGCAAGGCCACTACAATCGGTTTTATATTGGTGATGGTCAGCGCCGTGGCCTGGAGCATCGGCAACATCGTCATCAAGGTGTCCAAGGTGCGCGAGATCTTCGCCTTCGTGGTGTGGGCCAGCCTGTTCCCGCCGATTCCGCTGTTTCTGTTGACCTGGCTGCTGCATGGGCCGGGGCCATTTGCCGCGTTGCCCTTGCATTTGAGGGGGGCCGCCATGTTTTCACTGGCGTTCCAGGCCTACGGCGCGACGCACTTCTGCTACTGGGGATGGAACCTGCTTTTGCGCGAGTACCCGGTGTCGCGGGTTGCGCCGCTGTCGCTGCTGATTCCGGTGTTCGGCATCGTCAGTTCCCTGTTCATCATCGGCCAACGTCCCAGCGCCTCGGATGGGGTCTGCATCGCGCTGATCCTGCTGGCACTCGCCGTCGGCATGAACAAGGGCCGCATCCTGGCGGCAAGGCAGCCCGTTGAGCGCCGGCCCCTTGAAAGCCGAGTCGCTATGAGGGAGCCTTGAGCGGCACCGACCCGGCCCCAGGCCCGAAACGCGCTCCGGTCTTCTGACTCCTGAGGTCTGAGACGCGCTATGCGCATTGGCAAGTTCCAGTTGCTTTGCATTGCGATGTGTGTCAGTTTACAGGATACTTTCATCCAGAATACTGGACATCAATGGACATCAACGATCTCATCGCCCGGCGCGTGCGAACGCTGCGCGACGCCCAGGGCTTCTCGCTGGCCGCGCTGGCTGAGCGCAGCGGCGTGAGCCGCTCCAACATCTCCTTGATCGAGCGCGGCCAGAGCAGCGCCACGGCCACGGTGCTCGACAAGCTGTCCGCTGCGCTGGGCGTCACCGTGGCGTCGCTGTTCGAGGACAGCGCTCCGCAGGCCGAGCCGTCGCCCATGGCCCGTGCGGCGGAGCAGCCGGTGTGGACCGATCCCGCCTCCGGCTATATCCGCCGCAACCTCTCCCCGGCGGCACCCTCGCCGATCCAACTGGTCGACGTGGTCTTCCCGGCAGGCAAGCGCGTGGCTTATGAGACCGGCGCGCGCGAAGCCGATATCCATCAGCAGGTCTGGATGATCGACGGCGTCATGGAAATGACGGTGGGCGACCAGCACTGGCGCCTGGAAACCGGCGACTGCCTGTCCATGCGGCTGGACCGCCCCATCGTCTACAAGAATCCCACCCGCAAGCCCGCGCGCTACGTTGTGGCGCTGGCCACAATGCCATTCACGCCAACCAGGAGAAACGCATGACCGAGATGCCCGGGATGACCGAACCTATCACCGTGCGGCGCGTCGGCGCCAGTGAAGCCGCCGCTTGCATCGAGGCGCTGACCGATGTGCTGATCGATTGCGTGGAGGGGGGCGCGTCGGTGAGCTTCATGCTGCCGCTGCCACGCGAGAAGGCCATGCAGTTCTGGCGCGGCGTGGCCGATGGCGTCGCGCGCGCAGAGCGCGTGCTGCTGATCGCGCAGGACGGCGAAGGGCAGATCCTTGGCACCGTCCAGATCATCCTGTCGATGCCTGACAACCAGCCCCACCGCGGCGACGTGGCCAAGATGCTGGTGCACCGCAAGGCCCGTCGCCGCGGCGTAGCACAGCGGCTGCTGGCGGCCCTGGACGATGCCGCGCGCGAGGCGGGCAAATCGGTGCTGGTGCTCGACACGGTGACCGGCGGCGATGCCGAACGCCTGTACCAGCGCGCGGGATGGCAGCGCGCCGGCGTGGTGCCGAAGTACGCGCTGATGCCGGATGGCGCATTCTGCGGGACGACGTTCTTCTACAAGCACCTCTGAGCGCGTCGGCGCCATCCGCACGACCGGCGCTTCAGATCATGACCTTGGCTGGCGGCGCCACCGCCCGCATGGCCTGCGCCGCGATCTCGAAGGAGCGCAGGCGGGCCTCGTGATCGTGGATCTGCGCAGTAAGCATCAGCTCGTCCGGTTGCAGGTCCTCGATGAAGGCGCGCAGGCCGTTGCGCACCCCGTCCGGATCGCCCACCACCGAGCACGCCAGCGAGCGCCGGATATGCGTGGCCTCGGTCTCCGTCCACATCAGCTCGATGTTATCCACCGGGGGCCGGATCGGGCCGGGGTTGCCGCGCACCAGCGCCAGGAACTGCTGCTGCAGCGAGCTGAACAGCCGGCGCGCCTGCGCGTCCGAATCCGCCGCGAACACATTGAGCCCGAGCATCACATGCGGCTTGGAAAGCTGCACCGACGGCTGGAAGGTCGTGCGGTACAGGTCCACCGCCTGGCGCATGAAGCCCGGCGCGAAGTGCGAGGCAAACGCGAAGGGCAGGCCCATCGCCGCCGACAACTGCGCGCTGAACAAGCTGGAGCCGAGCAGCCACAGCGGCACCTTCAGGCCTGCGCCGGGCACCGCCCGCAGGCGCTGGCCGGGACGCGGGTCGTCGAAGTAGGCCTGCAACTCCTCCACATCCTGCGGGAAGGCATCGGCGGCATCTTGCGTGGCGCTGCGGCGCAGCGCGCGAGCGGTGGATTGGTCGGTGCCAGGCGCGCGGCCCAGGCCGAGATCGATACGGCCGGGAAAAAGCGAGGCCAGCGTGCCGAACTGCTCGGCCACCACCAGCGGCGAATGGTTGGGCAGCATGATGCCGCCGGAACCGACGCGGATAGTGGACGTGCCGTTGGCAACGTAGCCGATCAGCACCGCCGTGGCGGCGCTGGCGATGCCAGGCATGTTGTGATGCTCTGCCAGCCAGAAGCGCTGGTAGCCCAACCGCTCGGCGTGCTGGGCAAGCGCGAGCGAATTGCGCATGGCCTGGCCGGCGTCACCGCCTTCCACGATGGGCGACAGGTCAAGCAGGGAATAGGGGATCATGGCGAGCGACTGCGGCGCAGCAATTTATTGAACGATCACTATACTAATCACCACTGGCGTCACTGGCAACGGAAAAATATAATGACCACTATGAAAAAGAGTGTTTCCGGTGCGGGCCGCGGGCGGCCCAGGCAGTTCGATCGCGACGAGGCGCTGGGCCAGGCCCTGTCGCTGTTCTGGCGCTATGGCTATAGCTCCACTTCGATCTCCGCGCTCACCGAGGCCATGGCCATCACCGCGCCCAGCCTGTACGCCGCGTTCGGCAGCAAGGAGCAATTGTTCTACGAAGCCGTGGACCGCTATGCGGATACCCACGGCGCGATGCTCTACGCGCCGCTGCAAGGCGCTGGCAGCGCGCATGACGCCGTGCAGGGCCTGCTCGCCGGCGCGGCCGCCTTGTTCAGCGCCAAGGGCAACCCCGCCGGTTGCTTCCTGATGACGGGCACCAGCTGCTCGGCCGACTGCGCCTATATCGAAGACACGCTGCGCCAGCGCCGCAAGGAAAAGGAGCAAGCCCTGCAGGCCTGCATCCAGCAGGGCATCCGGCGCGGCGAACTGCCGGCCGGCACTGATGCAGCAGCACTGGCCAAGTTCTTCAACACGGTCATGCAGGGGATGTCGATGCAGGCGCGCGATGGCGCGTCGCGCGCCGCGCTGGAAGCCTTGGCGGCTAGCGCGATGCTGGCGTGGCCGGCAAAGGCGGCAAAGAAGGCCAGGCCGCGGGAAACCCAGACAGCGTAACTTGCGGATGCGGCATCAGGCCGGCGGCTCGGGCCGGCGCCACAGCCACGCCAGCACGCACGCCATGCAGGCAATTGCCCCGTAGGCCAGCCAGGGCCGATGCATGCCGAACAGCAGCACGGCGCTGCAGATGCTCATGGCCGCCGTGGCGCTCCACTTGGCGCGGCGGCTCACCATGCGGCCGTTGTGCCAGTTGTAGAGCATCGGTCCGAACACGCGATGGCCAAGCAACCAGGCATGCAGGCGCGGCGATCCCTTGGCCGCGGCCCAGGCGGACAGCAGGACGAATTCGGTGCTGGGCAAGCCGGGCACGAACAGCCCGAGGATGGCCACCCCGAGGCTTAGCAGCGCCAGCGCGGTCAGCAGCACGCGCGCCGTGCGGGTGCGCGCCAGCCGCAGCGGCGGATCGCTTGCGTTGGCGCCAGGCGGCATCGGCGAAGCCGTATCGGCGTCATCCAAGACCGGTCACCGCGATTGGAAGTGGCGCTGCGGCAACGGCAGAAGACATGTGGCAATTCTCTCGGTTCTGGCGGAGGGCAAGGCTGGCCCCATTGTCCACGCGGGAGACGCAGGTGGTCAACGCCTCATATGCACAGCCAGATTCCATCGCGCTCGTGGTACCCACGGGCGCTGGCACCCGTTTATGTTCGCGCATCTCAGGACATACCGGGCAACGGGCTAGCTGCCAGCACTGCAGCAACGGCCAACACCCCGGCGAGCACCCAGGACTCCACACGCAGAACGGTAGCAAAACGCCTGATGTACCGAGCCGGAGGCACTAACGACGGGTTCTTCAATGAGGCTAGCAAGCGAGGCATTTCAAAGAACCGGTTGTGCCCACCGAGGGCCACGGCAACTAACACGAGGCCAAGCTTGAGCACTAGCAGCCGACCGTACGTGGAGTCGAGCAGGTTGCCTGGCGAACCGACCCCGCGCCACCCGCTGTAGGCGCCGGTGACAAAGAGCGCGACGAGCGCGCACGTGGCCGTATCCGATAGAGATTGAATGAACGACGCGCCGTTCCGGTGGTCACCCTCGGGCGCCTCGGCCATCCCCGGCACCACCATGAATGCGGCGACGCACACAATGCCAACCCAAGCGCCAATGGCCAGAAGGTGAACCCAGTCGGCCCAAACGGGCAAGCTAAACGCCCCGGCATCTACCGGATGGCCGGCATGGCTTCGGCTCAGCGCAAAGCCTGCAAGCGCCAGCCACAGAGACAACTTGAAGCCAAGGCCGCTTCCGGTCCACCGAAAGAATGAAGCGATAGTGACGTAAAGCATCAGGGCAGCGCCGACGACCCAAGCGTGACCGAAGCCGGTTTCCATCAGCATCGAGCGCACCGCCGGCCCTGCGTGCACCAGCGAAGATTCACTCATCAGCGCGCAATGTATCCAGAAAGCGAGCACGCCGGCCAGGAGCGCAACGACAGCGCCGACTCTGAAACCCTTTGCCAGGTGCAGGCTCATGTGAGCTTGCCACGGGGACGGGGACCGAGCCAGCCAGCGGTCGCTCAGCAGGACACCGACCAGCACCGCGAAACCGAGGTTCTGCAGCGCCGTCAAAGCAAGGCGCGCAATGCCAAGGAAACCGTCGCTCATCGCTTCACCGCGAATTTGTAGTCGCCCTTGACCTTGTGGCCGTCGCGCGTCATCACGCTCCAGTGCACGGCGTAGGAACCCGGCAGCAGTTGCGGGACGGCGACCGTCAGCACGCGCGGATTCGACGAGTCGACCTTGGCCTTCTCCTTGCTAACCGCCGTGCCACTGGCGTCCACAACGCTCACATTGCTAAACGCTGGCTCAAGGTCCTCGTTGAATGTCAGTCGAAGCGGACTCGCCGGCGCATCGACTATGCTGCCTGCCGCCGGTTCTGCGCGTTCGAGCTTGCCGTGCGCGAACGCGAGTGCAGGCGTAAGTCCGATAGCGATGGCGGTCATCATGCCTAACCACGTTTTCTGAGTCATTGCTTTCATGTGTATTTGCTTCCAGATTGCTGGCGGTGAATGCAAATGCGCACATCTGCCCCACTGCCACGTCCACCGCGACTTCCGGCTACCAAGCGGGCTTTGACACCCTCCCTCCGTCGGTGCCAGTTGCCTCTAGAACATGCCCCTGCATGCGAGCAGAGACATGTCAAATCTTGCAAATGGCAAGCTTGGAGTGTCGCATTAACCAATGTTATGGCAACGCCCAGGGTATGCGCCCGAAAATAGACGCACCTAGGGCTTCAAAGGATCGAAGCGGGCGGAGGGATATGGCTGACGAATGCTTCCATCAGGCCGGAAGGAGCCTGAGCCGGTGCAGTGTCGAGGTGAACAAGAAGCGCCGAGGCGTAGGGGATGACCGAGGAGCGAAGAGTCGAACCATTGATCGCGCGTCCGAGCCGTGTGGTTGGGCGCCTAGTTTAGCGGATGAAGACCAGATCCACCACGTTGATCTCAAGCGCACCGATTCCAATCGCCCACCAAGATACCTCCTGACCCTCCCATAGTGGGAACGTGTATGGCTAAAGGGACTCGTTGCTCGCCCCGGCAGGAAGTGCTTCGCCCGAAACCGAAACCGATACGCCGTCGCACGCTCACGTTGTGAAATGCGCAGCTTCGGTACGGCTCGCCTTTAATTGTTTGCGAGGGGTTGCATGTACACAAAGAGCAAGCCTGCCTTGCCGTCCAGCGCGATGGTATGCAAACTGACCTGGCCGCGGAGTCGTGCCGCCGCGCTCCGGACAATAGCCAGCCCGAGCCCGCTTCCCGGCTGCCCCGACCCGGCAACCCGATAGAACGCGTCGAACACGCGGGGCAACTCCCCTTCCGGGATGCCCGGGCCGGAGTCTTCCACTTCGAAGATGGCGGCGTCGCCCATCCGGAACAGCCGTACATCGACCTTGCCGCCAGGTGGCGTGTAGAGGACCGCATTGTCGATGGCATTGCGGACCAGCGCGCGAAAATCCTCCTGGTCGCCGCGAATCGTCAGCGCCTCGCCAACCTCCAGGCCGAGGTCGATATCCTTGGAATCCGCGAACGGGAATATCTCCCCAAGCGCATCGATGACCACGGCCTTGGTGTCGATGTCGTGGCTGACCGTTGGGGAACCTGCCTCGTGCTCGGCCAGCATCAGCAATTGCTCAACCAGGGAGCGCATGCGCGAAATGCTTTTTCCCAGCGGCGCGAGGCGAGCCAGGACGGCTTCGGTGGTGTCCTCCACGGTCATGGCGTTCTCTAGCTGCAACGTCATCGCGGTCACCGGCGAGCGCAGTTCATGCGCCGCATCGGCTACGAACTGGCGTTGCTGCGCGATGGCCGACTGCAGCCGCCCAAGCAGCCTGTTCGTCGCACTGACAAACGGCTGGATTTCCAATGGCGCGCCCTGCACGGCGAGCGACGCCAGGTCTGTGTCGCCCTTCTTATCGACCTCCGCGGCGAGTTGCTGCACTTTCCTTAGCAGAATTCGGATCAAAATTCCCGCCAGGAGTATCAGGACAGGAATCACGAGCAACAGCGGAATCAACGTGCGCAGCGCACTGTCGCGTGCAATCTCGTCTCGCGCCGAGGTTCGCTGCGCGACCGCCAAGCCATATTCCGTGTGCAATGGCCTGACGTAAATGCGCCATGATTCGCCGTGGGATTCAATGGTATGCAGACCATCGGATAGCGCGCCCGGCAAAGTCAGCGACAGGTCTGGCGTGACCACGCGGGTGGCTAGCTTGGATACCTTCAGCACCCAGATGCGCATCCCGGGTTCATCGGCCTGCATGAATCCGCCTTGCGAGGACAACGCATTGGCATCGCCTGGCGAGACCAGCCAGGCAATCTCCCTCAGTTCGTCGTCCTGCAGGTCGCGCGCCTCCTCAAAGGCGAACCAGAACGACGCCGCCGCTGCCACGAGCCCGATGACCAGAATCGTGCCGCATATGGAGGCGGATAACATCCATAGGAGTGAACGGTTCACTCCGCCTTTGGCACCATCCATCCCACCCCCCTGATATTCTTAATGACACCCGCGTCGAGCTTTTTCCTGATCCCATGGATGAGGAATTCAATGGCGTTGCTTTCGACTTCCTCGTTCCAGCCGTAGAGGCGCTCTTCGAGTTCACTGCGGGAGCGGATGACGCCGGGTCTGAGCAGGAACTCGCGCAGGAGCGCAAATTCGCGAGCCGACAGCTGACGTTGGACGCCCTGGTACCAGACCTCGTGACTGGCCTGGTCCAGCGAGAGCGTGCCGTTGCGAAGGATGGAGGAGATCTCCTGGCCCTGGCGCCGCGTGAGTGCGCGCAGCCGGGCCAGCAATTCGCCGATATGAAACGGCTTCACCAGATAGTCATCCGCGCCGAGGTCAAGGCCAGCAATGCGGTCTTCTACTGCGCTGCGTGCCGTGATGACGAGGATCGGCACGGCATTCCCGTTCCTGCGTGCCTCGCGTAGTACCGCGAAGCCATCCTTTCCGGGAAGCCCCAGGTCCAGCAGAACCACCTCGTAGCGCTGGGTGCATAGCGCCGTAGCGGCCTGACGGCCATCCGTCGTCCAGTCCACCGCATAACCCGCGTCCCGGAGAGTCTGGCAAATGGCCTCCCCGATAAGGGGATCGTCTTCTACCAGTAGCGTTCGCATCCGCCCCCCAGATTCGGTTGCTTGCATATGCATGCCCGTGCGCAACATGCCAATGCAGACTTAGCTAAGACTTAGCAGGGCTCGCCGCATAGATCACATGTCCGGACTGGCATTGCTAAGTCCCCGCTAATTTCCCCAGCCTATTCTCGCCCCGCTTGTTGCCAGCCAACAGCCCCTGACCCGCCGCCGCTCGCCTTCACGGGATCAGCATGGGACGGCGGAATCAACGAAAGGAGCAGAGAAATGGAAAGCGCAAGTGCCACGCTGACGGCAAGACCGGGCTTGGCGTCCCGGATTCTTGCTTCGTCCCGGGCCTGGCTGCTCCCCGCCTGCTGCGCGACCTTGTCGGCATGTGCGTTCGACCATTACGACGCAAGGCCGATCTCCGCCGGCACGCTTGCCACAACCTATAACGCGCGATCGCTGGCTTCGGTGGACTTGCGTGACTTTGTCCAGCGCCATGCCATGCGCGCGGGCACAGGCTGGCCGCCACCCCGCTGGAACCTGGATACCCTGACCCTTGCTGCCCTGTACTACAACCCGGACCTGGACATCGCGCGTGCCCGGCTAGCGAGCACGGAAGCGAGCATCAAGACCGCCGCGCAGCGGCCGAATCCGTCCCTGCAGCTGCCGTTTCAACGCACCCTGGATCCCAAGGGGGGAGACTCGCCATGGACGCTCGGCATTACGCTGGACATCCCGATCCAGACTGCCGGCAAGCGCGGCTACCGCATCGACCAGGCTGCCCACTTCGCCACTGCGGCGCGCCTGGAGGTCGCGGCTACTGCCTGGAGCGTGCGAAGCCAGCTACGGACTCAGCTCCTGAATCTCTGGTCGGCGAATTCGCGGGCGAAGCTCCTCGAGCAGCAGCTGGAGCTGGACCAGCGCCTGGACGCGATGCTGGAGAAACGGGTCCGCCTTGGCGACGCCTCGGCGTGGCAGCTGAACCAGCAGCGCGTGGCTCTCATCCAGGTCCAGGCGGATCTGCTCAATGCGCGGCGGCAGGCCGCCGCCGCCAGGGTCCAGGTGGCCAACGTGCTTGGTCTGCGGTCAGCCGCGCTCGATGGCCTGGATATCGACCTGGAGGATTTCGGACGACCGTATGCCGCGATTCCCGCCCCGGAAATCCAGCTGCAGGCCTTGTTGAACCGGGCCGATGTGCTGTCGGGACTAGCGCAATATGAAGCCAGCCAGGCCGCGTTGCAACTGGAGGTGGCCAAGCAATATCCGGACATTCATCTCGGCCCGGGCTATACCTTTGACCAGGGCCTGCACAAGCTTGGCTTCGACTTCACCAATCTCGTGCTGCCCATATTCAATCGCAACGAGGGGCCCATCGCGCAGGCGCGGGCTCGGCGGCTGGCAGCGCAAGCCCAGGTCAAGCGGCTCGAAGCACAGGCCCTGGGTGAAGCCGATGGCGCCATCACTGCCTATCAAGCCACGCAGAGCATCGTGACACGGAATGAAGAGCAGGTCCGTGTGCAAGGCCTCCAATTCAGCGCGGCACGACGTTCCTTCGAAATGGGGCAAACCGACCGGATGGCATTGACGCTTGCCGAACAGACCGAGCTTGCGGCGCGACTGGCGCTGCAAGATGCCGAACTCCAGATGCAGCAGGCCATCGGCCGGCTGGAAGATGCCATCCAGCGTCCACTCTCGGACCGCGATGCGCTCGCCAATCCGAACAACTGGGTCGAATGACCATGACAAGAAAAACGATACTCAAGGGCATTCTGCTCTTGTCGCCTGCGATTTTGGCCGCGCTTGTGCTAGGCGGGTTCTTGCTGAGCAAGGGTGAGCAGGACAAGGAAGCCGAACGCGAGGCGCCGGTCCCGAGCTCGGTCCGCATCACGGTGGCGGATGGATTCACTACGCTGATGGTCGACGCCACGATGCAAGCACGCAGCGGCTTCCAGGTGGATACGCTGGCACCCGCCAGCGCAATGACCGGACCCGCTGCCTATGGCATCGTTCTCGACTTGCAACCCCTCGTGGAAATGGCGAGCCGCCATGCCTCAGGCGCTGCGGACCTGAACGCCGCCCAAGCTTCGCTCGACGCGTCGCGCGCAGACTATGAGCGGCTCCAGGCGCTCAACGCGGATGCAGGCAATGTGTCGCTCAAGACGGTGCAAGCAGCGCGCGCAGTGCTTGCTTCGGCGACGGCAAAAGTCAATGCGGCACGGGTGGGTGTCGCCGCCATTGCCAGCGCGGCCAGGCAACAGTTCGGACCGGCTCTATCGGCCTGGGCGTCGACGCCGGAATCTCCGGAGCTAGTCCCCTTTGTGGCACGCCGCGAAGTGTTGTTGCGGGTCGTGTTGCCGACCGGGCCATCCGCAACAGCGCCCGCCGTCTTGAACGTGACGACGGATGGTATCCCCGCGTTCGACGCTCTCTTGATTTCACCGTCGCCCCAGGTCGACCCCGGCATCCAGGGACAAGCCTACTTCTATCGCGCCGCTGTACCCCTGGCTACGGGCATGCGCGTAACCGCCCACCTCGGTGTGCCGTCGGGACAAGATAGCGGCCTGCTGGTGCCCGCCGGCGCCATCGTCTGGTATGGAGGTCAACCCTGGGCCTACGTCCAGTCCGACAACACGCACTTCCAGCGCCGCCCGGTCGACCCGCGCTCGCCTCAAGATGGGGATTTTGTCGTCACCGAAGGATTCAAGCCCGCCGACCGGGTCGTGGTGCGGGGCGCACAGCTATTGCTCTCCGAAGAATCCCGAGCGCAGCTGGCCAGCCAGCAAGGTAACGACGCACGCTGACCCGATATGCTGACTTCCATTGTCGACTTCTCCGTCCGCCTTCGCGGCGTCATCGTTGCGCTCGCCTGCCTGCTCCTCGGCTACGGCACCTATGCCTTGTTCCAGAGCAAGCTCGACGTCTTTCCGGAATTCACGCCACCGCTCGTTACCGTCCAGACGGAAGCCCCCGGGCTCTCCGCCGAACAGGTCGAACTGCTGGTCACACAGCGCGTTGAGAATGCCTTGGGCGGCTCGATCGGGCTCGAATCCATGCGGTCCCAATCGATACAGGGCGTATCGGTCGTTACCCTGACGTTCAATGGCAAGACCGATATTCGCCGCGCCCGGCAGTTGGTGGCAGAGCAGTTGGCGACCCTCGCGGGCGAGCTGCCGGCGGGAGTACGTGCGCCGAAAATGACCCCGCTGAGCTCGGCGACCAGCGTTGTGCTTGGCATAGGGCTGACGTCGGACACGCGTTCGCCGATGGCGCTGCGCACTTTCGCCGAATGGACGCTTAAACCCCGGCTGCTGAGCCGTGCCGGGGTCTCGGACGTGAGCATCTATGGCGGCGAAATCAAGCAATACCAGGTACAGGTCGACCCGCAAAAGCTGGTTCGGCTTGGCCTATCCCTGCATGACGTGGTCAGCGCGACGCAACGCGCGACAGGCATCCGTGGCGCAGGCGTGCTTGAAACCCCGAACCAGCGCATCGTGCTCAATACCGTCGGTCAGACCACGACCGCTGAGCAGTTGGGCCAGGTTGTCCTGCTGCAGAAGAACGGCGCCATGGTCCGGCTCGCGGATGTCGGCAAGGTCGTACTTGGCCAGGAATTGCCGGTCAGCGGCGCCAACGTCCAGGGCCAGTCGGGCGTTGTGCTGATGGTCAGCAACCAGTATGGGGCAGATACCGTGTCGGTGACCAAGAACGTCGAAGTGGCGCTCGCGGCCTTACAACCAGTGCTGGCGGCCAACGGCATCCAGTTGCACGCTGACATATTCAGACCCGCCAACTTCATCGTCGCTTCAACCGACCACCTGCGCACGGCGCTCGTCGTGGGGGCGGGGCTCGTGGTCATCGTCCTATTCCTCTTCCTCTTCAACGTACGCACCGCCTTCATCTCAGCCACTGCCATCCCGCTCTCGCTGCTCGCCGCCGTCGTGGTACTGCATCACTTCGGCGTCGCGCTGAATACGATGACGCTGGGAGGACTGGCCATCGCGCTTGGCGAGGTGGTGGACGATGCCATCATCGACGTCGAGAACATTTACCGTCACCTGCGCGAAAACCGCCACTTGGCGACGCCGCTGCCCGCCATCACGGTTGTCGTCAACGCATCCACCGAGGTGCGAAGCGCGGTGATATACGCAACATTTACCGTCGCCACCATCTTTCTGCCGGTGCTGAGCTTGTCCGGCGTTGCCGGCAAACTATTCGCGCCACTCGGGATAGCCTATATCCTGGCCATTATGTCGTCGCTGGTGGTCGCACTCACGCTGACCCCGGCGCTGTGCTACGCACTGCTGGCCAACCGTACCAGCGACGCAGAGGAGCCCCGCGTCTACCAGTGGCTCAAGAGCCGTTACGCAGCCATCCTCACCCATGTTGAGCAGCACTGGATTGCCGTCATCGTGGCATTTTGCGGCCTGGTGCTGGCGACCCTGGCAACGCTGCCCTTCTTTAGCACGGCGTTCCTGCCGGAGCTGCGCGAAGGGCATTTCATCGCCCACATGCAGGCGGCACCGGGCACATCGTTGCAAGAATCTCTGCGTATTGGGGAGCGCGTCAGCCACGCGCTACTGGAGGTGCCGAACATACGGAGCGTGGCGCAACGGGTTGGCCGGGCCGCGCGCGGCATCGATGTCTTCGGCCCGCAATATAGCGAGTTCGAAATTGACCTCAAGCCTGGCCTGGATGCGGAGGCGCAGGAACAGACGCTGGGCGATTTGCGGGCCAAAATGGCGGGCTTTCCCGGCGTAACCTTCGCCACCGAAACCTTCCTGACCGAACGGGTCCAGGAAACCATTTCCGGGTACACGGCACCGGTCATCGTCAACGTGTTCGGCAGCGACCTCGATATCCTGGACGGCCTGGCGCGGCAGGTGTCCCGCACGCTCGGCGCCGTTCCGGGCGCAACTGGAGTGACGGTGCAGTCGCCACCTGCAATCCCCCAGCTAACCATCCGTCTGCGGCAGGACCAGTTGACCCGCTGGGGCTTCGCACCCCTGGACGTCATGGAGGCCATCCAGACCGCCTACCAGAGCGCCGAAGTCGCCCAGGTCTATGAGGCGAACGCTGTGTTCAATGTGACGGTGGTGCTCGGCAGCGCATCGCGTCGCAGTCCGGCTCAGGTTGGTGAGTTGCCGCTGCGGAATGGCGACGGCGTCATGGTGCCGCTAAGCCGCCTTGCGGACATCGCGCAGACGACAGGCCGCTACCTCATCCTGCACGATGGGGGCCAACGGTTGCAGACCGTGACCGCGCATCTCAATGGTCCGTCGCTCGGCCAGTTTGTCAGTGAGGCCCAGCGACGCATTGCCGCCGACGTGAAGTTTCCGAAGGGCTATTACTTCGCCCTATCGGGCGAGGCGAAGGCCCAGGCGCAAGCACAGCGGGACTTGCTGGTCTATTTCTCCATTGCCGCCGCGGGTATCGGCCTCCTTGTCTATCTGGCACTGCGCAGCTGGCGCAGCCTGGCCCTGGTCATGGTAAATCTGCCGTTCGCGCTGGTGGGTGGTGCGCTGATGGTATTTGCCACGGGCGGACTGCTGTCGCTAGGGTCGATGGTCGGCTTCGTCACGCTGTTCGGCATTACGCTGCGCAACGCACTCATGCTCATCTCCCACTACCAGCACCTGGTGCAGGTCGAGGGCCACGCGTGGAATTTGGAAACGGCAACGCTGGGAGCGACTGAGCGGCTGACACCCATTGTGATGACAGCGCTCGTCACCGGGCTTGGCCTGTTACCACTGGCGCTCCAGTCCGGCGAGCCGGGCAACGAGGTCGAGGGGCCCATGGCGATCGTCATTCTGGGCGGCCTCGTCACCTCGACCGTGCTGAACCTGCTGGTACTACCAACCCTCGCGCTTCGCTTCGGCAGATTTGACCGCGGCGCAAGCGAGGTGGCCGGCTGATGATTCCGAAATCACTTCACCGATGCCGGCAAGACCCGGCCGCTTGCAAGGTCTTGGCATCTTGCCTGGCAAAGAATATATACTCCCCCATACTATATTCGAGGTGAAGCCGTGAGCCACACAATCCGCGAGAAACAGAAGTTGCTGAACCGGGTGCGCCGCATCCGGGGTCAGATCGATGCCATCGAACGCGCGCTCGAGGAGGAGCAAGGTTGCGTGGACGTGCTGCAGCAGATCACGAGTTGCCGCGGGGCCATGAACGGCCTCTTGGCGGTGGTACTGGAAGACCACATCCGCACGCACCTTGTCGAAGCCGAACCTGCCCACGGTGAATCCGAAGGTGACGCCAAGGAGCAACTCATCGAAATCGTGCATAGCTACTTCAAGTGAGCCAGCAATGAGCAACTTCTATGACGCCCCGTTTGGGGCAGGCCATGACCACGTGTTCCTGGGCGCCGGGCACGAGAAGAACGAGCGCAAGACCTGGGCCGTGATTGTCCTCTGCGCCCTGATGATGATTGTCGAAATCGTCGGTGGCAGCGTGTTCGGTTCACTGGCCCTGGTTGCGGACGGGCTGCATATGTCGACGCATGCCGGTGCCATGCTGATTGCCGCGCTTGCATACACCTACGCGCGCCGGCACGCCAGCGACCCCCGTTTCGTCTTTGGCACCGGCAAGCTGGGCGACCTCGCCGGCTTCACCAGCGCCATCATCCTGGCCATGATTGCCTTGCTGATTGCCTATGAAGCGGTCGCACGATTCTTCTCACCCGTTCCGATTCACTTTGACGAAGCCATTCCCATTGCAGTGGTCGGATTGCTGGTGAACATCGCGAGTGCCTGGCTGTTGAGCGGCGGCGACCATCATGGGCACAGCCATGGCCATGGCCATGGTCATGGACACGCGAACGGCGACGAGCATGACCACGACGAGGAGGTACAGCATATTTCCACGCCAGCAGGCGACTTCTCGCTATCCATCTTCGAAGATGGCGTGCCACCGGTTTTTCGCCTCACAGCAGAAACGACAAACGCGGAATTGCCGGTCGACGCAGTGACCGTGACCACCATTCGGCCAGACGACAGCCGGCAGGAATTCACGTTATTGCGCAAGGCCGACTGCCTGGAGTCCGCGATCGAGATTCCCGAGCCGCATGCCTTCACTGCGGTGGTCGACCTTGCCGGCGGTAAGCACACCGTGAAATTCGAAGAGCACGACCACGGCCACGCGGATGGGCACGGCGCGCATCACCGTGACCACAACATGCGGGCCGCCTACATCCACGTTGTCGCCGATGCAGCCGTCTCCGTTCTGGCTATCATCGGTCTGCTGCTGGCCAAGACGTTTGGCTGGCTCTGGATGGACCCGTTTGCCGGTGTCGTGGGCGCGTTGGTAATTGCCAACTGGTCGTATGGCCTTATCCGTGACACCGGCGGCATCCTGGTCGATCGCAACCCCGACCAGCGCATGGCGGGCAAGCTCAAGGCGGCAATCGAGGCCGATGGCGACAAGCTGGTCGACCTGCACGTCTGGCGGGTTGGCCCGGGCCACCTGAGTGCCGTGGTCTCCGTGGTCACCAATGCGCCCCAACGCGGGCCGCAGTATTACCACTCACGCCTAAGGCAATTCAAGAGCCTGTCGCACGTAACGGTCGAAGTGCACGCTTCGCGTACTGCATGATGAAACGCGCTCACGTGCTGCGTTCGATACCGCGAAAGCATGCATGACAATTTCGTATGACGGGCCAGCTCTTATGCGTGCATCCGCACCCTATACTTCCTGCTGAGGAGGGGGTTCTCGTGGGTTGAATGCAGGAGAACGATATGAAACCGTTGAAGAAGGCATTCGTATCCGTTGCATCGTTTGCGGCGCTTGGTGCCGCCGCAGGCATTGCAAACGCGGGGGTACGGCCGGTTGACCCATACACGGATGGCGCCAGGCTTGGGCAAATCCAGGCACATGCAGGTTCCATCTGTGCAGGCATGCACAAGCCTGACGGGTGCGCCGACGGGGCCCATATGGCCACGAGCCGGCGATCCCCTCTTACCGAGGCTAGCAACGACGCATCGGCGGTTGCTGGCCAGGTGGCCGCGACCATCCCCAAGGCGCTGGCAGCGGCCCGGCCGAAGGACTGCGCCCCATATTGTGGTGGTGAACGGCAGGTTGAGGACGCCGAAGCTACCTGAGCACGAGCGGCCCGTGGCGACAGGCCAAGGGACGCACACTGCGTGGGGGCAAAACCCGAGCGAAGCCGCGCGCGCAAAAAACCCGCCGCGCGCGGCCCCACTCGGTATACTCTGAGGCACATTTATCTCATGCCTGCAGACCGCCCATCGTGCCCAACTCCTCCGCGCGCAAGACCGCCGCGCAAAAACCCGCCGCCGCAGACTACGATTTCACCGAGCAAGTCGGGCACCTGCTGCGGCGCGCCTACCAGCGCCATGTGGCGATCTTCCAGCAGACCATCGCCGACTCGCAGCTGACCGCGGCACAGTTCGTGGTGATGTGCGCGGTCAACGAGCGCGGCTCGTGCTCGCTCAGCGAAATCGTGCGAGCCACCGCCATCGACCAGGCCACCGTGCGCGGCATCATCGAGCGTCTCAAGGCGCGCGAGCTGGTGGCCGTCTCGCACGACACCAACGACCGCCGCAAGGTGGTGGTCACGGTGACCCCGGCCGGCCATGCACTGATCGAGGAAACCGTGCCATTCGCGCACAAGATCTCCGAGCAGACTTTTGGCGACCTCAATCCCGCCGAGCGGGTGGCGATCACCTACCTGTTGCGCAAGATGAGCGAGTTCGACGACCGCGACGAGCGCGGCAACGCACCGGACGGCGAGCCGGAGTAAGCCCGCCTCAGGCGGGCTGGCCGGCCAGCGCCGCGAGCACCGTCTCCGGCGTGAAGGGCGCGCGCCGCAGCCGCACCCCCGTGGCATCGAACAGCGCATTGGCAATGGCCGGCGCGCCCGGCAGCGACGCGGATTCGCCCGCGCCCATCGGCGCTTCCTCCTGGCGCGGCATCAGCAGCACTTCGATGGGCGGCAGCTCGGGAAAGGTCAGCAGCGGATAGCTGCCCCATTCGCGGCTGGCCACGCCGTTGGCGTCAAAGCGCACCTGTTCCTTGAGCACGCGGCCAAGCGCCTGCACCACATTGCCCTGCACCTGGTGGCGCACGCCGTCGGGGTTGACCATCATGCCGGTGTCCTGCGCCACCACCAGCCGCTCCACCACGATCTGGCCGGTATCGGGCGCGACCGTCAGGTCCACCACCCAGGCGGCCCAGGCGGCGCCGAAGCCCGGGAATTTGCTGTGGATATAGCGGGCATAGGCCACGCCGCGCCCACGCAGCAGCCCATCCGCGTCCGGCTGGCCACGCGTGCCGCGCGCGCCTTCGCGCCAGCCGGCATGCGCCGCCAGCGCGCGCAGCAGGTCGGTGGCGCGCGCATCAGGCAGGTGGCGCAGGCGGTACGCCAGCGGATCGGCGCCGGCCTCATGCGCGAGCTCGTCGATAAAGGACTCGTGCGCGAACACGTTTGGCAGCGCGGACACGCCGCGCAGCCAGGAGGCGCGCACGATGGCTGGCGTGTCGTCGCAACCGATGCGCGTGGCGGCGTACTGGTAAGGCGGCACCGCGGTGCGGTCGCCCATCTGCAGCATGCGCGGCGCGTTGTCGACCACGCCGGTCAGCAACAGCGCCAGCGTGGGCGCGTCGTTGGACGGATAGCGGCTGACAAAATCGTAGGCCAGCAACTCGCCGCCGGGGCCGATGGCGCCGCGCACGTCCATCAGCTGCGCCGCCCCCTTTGGCTCCCAGAGATGTTCTTGCTCGCGGCTGAGCTGCACCCGCACCGGGCGCCCCACCGCGCGCGACAGCAGCACCGCATCGGCGCAAACGTCGTCGGCGCAGTTGCGGCCATAGCAGCCGGCGGCTTCCATCCGCACGATCTCGATGCGGCCTTCGTCCAGGCCGGTCAGGCGCGCCAGGTCGATGCGCAACACATGCGGGTTTTGCGTGCCGGACCAGACCGTGAGGCCATCTTCGCGGTAGTCCGCCACGGCGCAGGACGGGCCGATGGAGCCGTGCATCTGGTAGGGCCACGTGTAGCCGCGCGACAGTATCCGGTCGGCGGAGTCGAAGGCACCTTGGGCATCGCCCTCTTCCACCAGCGTGCGGCGTGTCGCGGGATTGGCACGCAGCGCGGCCTCGGTGTCTTCCGGCTCGCTGAGCGGGGGCAACGGCGGCGCCGGCTTCCAGTCCACGCACAGGCGGCGCGCCGCCTGCATGGCCTGCTCCTCGCGCTGCGCCACCACGCCGATGAAATCGCCCTGCACCACCACGTCAATGACACCGCGCACATCGCGGATCGACGCACGATCGACGCTGCGCAAGCTGGTGCCGACAAAGCCGCCGCTATCGCGCCCGGCGTAGGGCGGGCGCACCACGCGGCCGTGCAGCATGCCGGGCACGCGCACATCGTGCACGAAGGTGAGCTGCGCCGTGGCCTTGGCGGGAATGTCCACGCGCGGCGCGGCACGCCCGACCACGCGGTATGCGCTGACCGGCTTGGTGGCAATGGCGTCGGCCAGCGGCAGCTCGATATGCTCGCCGGCCAGCAGGTCGCCGTAGGCCAGGCCTTCGGCGTTCTCATTGCCTTCGCCGCGCAAGCGCAGGCGGCCATCTTCGGCGATCAGCGCTTCGGGCGCCACGCCAAGACGCTGCGCCGCGCGCTCGCGCAGCCAGGCCATGGCCTGCGCCGCCGCGCGGCGCAGCGGCAGCGCCGAGATCTGGATGGTGGCGCTGGCAATGGTAGGGCCCTGGTTGGGCGTTGCTTCGGTATGGCCCAGCGTCATCGCCACACGCGCCGCCGGCACCTCCAGCTCCTCGGCCACGATCTGCGCGAGCGAGGTACGGATGCCGGTGCCCAGGTCAACGTGCCCATTGAAGGCCAGGATCTCGCCGGTGTCGCGCACCGCCACGAAGATGTCGGGCTGCGCGGCGATGTAGTCGGAGGCCGCGCCGGGCTGGCCAGGTGCGGGCCGCGGCGCGGCTTGCGGCGCGCGCGTCACCAGCAGCACACCGCGCGCCTGCAGCAGGGCGTCGCGCTGCGCGCCCGGGGACATCGGCGCCGATGCGGGAAGAGAGGCGGACCGGGGTCCGGAGCCGGGTGTCGTTTCCATTCGTTCCATGTCTCAGGTAGGCACGCTGGCGGACTGCCGGATTCCGGCGCCGCCCGCCCTGGCCGTTATACTGCCAGCCTCGAACAAGCAATACGTATCAAACATATGAGCACCCCGACCGCTAAGAAAAGCGCGGCAGCCGGAACCCGGGCCCGGCAAGCTCAGGACACCCGAGCCAAGATCCTCAAGGCCGCCATCAAGGTCTTCGCCTTGCGCGGCTATGAAGGCGGGCGCGTGGAGAAGATCTCCTCGCTGGCCAAGACCTACGACCGGATGATCTATTACTACTTCGGCAGCAAGGAAAAGCTGTTCGTCGAAGTGCTCGAAACCATCTACATCCAGCTCAACGAGGCCGAGCAGGCGCTCAAGCTCGACCCCGAGGATCCGGTGCGCGCGCTGACCCAGTTGATCGACTTCGTCTGGGGCTACTACCTCGATCATCCCGAGTTCGTCGCCATCCTGTCCAGCGAGAACATGAGCCAGGGCAAGCACGCCAAGAAGTCGAGCCGGCTCAGGGAGATCTCCAGCTACGCCTTGTCAGTGCTGGACGGCATCCTGGCGCGCGGCAAGGCTGCCGGGCTGTTCCAACCCGATGTGCTCGCCCGCGACATCTACCTGGTGATCGCGTCGCTGGGCTACTTCTACAACTCGAATCATCATACGCTCAGCGCATTCCTGGGCGAGCCCATGATGAGCAAGCCCGCGCTGGAGCACTGGCGCGATGTGATCCAGCGTACGGTGCTGAGCACGGTTTGCGTGCCGGGCACTGGCATCGCCCCGGCTGGGCAGGCCCCTGCCGAAGCCGAAGCGGCGGCACCCGCCGCCCGCAAGAAGCCGGCACGCGCCAAGCGCGCCTGAGCCTCGCATCCGGCGGTCATCGCGCAGCGCCGGATGCCTTCCCCTTAAGCCGTAGCCGTAGCCGTAGCCGCCGCCGTAGCCCGCGCCAGCATCGCCAGCGCTTCGTCGCGCGGCATCACCGTCGCGTTCTTCTGCGCCATGTCGAACAGGTTGGCGTCGTGCGGCCCGATGGCGCGGTCGCCCACGCAATCGGACAGCACCAGCGGGCGGAAGCCGTACGACATGGCATCGACCACGCTGGCGCGCACGCAGCCGCTGGTCACGCAGCCCGCCACCAGCAGCGTCTGCACGCCGCGCTGGTTCAGCCACGCGGCCAGCGAGGTGCCGAAAAAGGCGGATGGCACGGTCTTGCGCACCACCAGTTCACCCGGGCGCGGCGCCAGTTGCCCGACGATGGCGCTGTTGTGGCTGTCTTCCTTCAGGGCCAGCAGGCCGGGCACCTTCTGCGTGAAGATGTTGTGGTCGCTGTCGTCGTCGGCAAACACGATGCGGCTGTGCGCCACCGGCCAGCCCTGCTCGCGCGCCGTGGCCAGCAGCGGCACGGTGCTGGCGATGGCCTGGGGGATATTGCCGCCGCCAAAGACAGCCGGGTCGGCGAAGCCGTTGACGAAATCGATGATCAGCAGGCCGTAGGGTGCCTTGGGTTCCAGCGCGGCGCCGAAGCCCTGACGCTGGTAGGTCTTCACTTCATCATGCATGGATGGCTCCCTTGGATTCGTGATCCAGCACCTTGCCTTGTTCTACCACCGCCTCGCCGTCAAGCCGCACCGTGCAATGGCGCACGGGGATATCGATATGGCAGGCCGTGGTGCGGCTGCCGCCAGCTTCGTTGTTCGGGCCGAAGGAGCACAGGAAATTGCCTTCGAATGCGCGCGCATCCATGCCGATGGTGGCCTCGCGGTCATACATGGCGAGCGTGGACCAGCGCGCGCGCGGCTGCAGGCCCCAGCCGATATGCGACATGGCGTAGGCCTCGGGGTCGTTGAACGAGGCCATGTAATCGCTCAGCAGTTCGGCATCCAGGCCGCCTTCGATGCGGGTGACGTAGCCCTTCTCCACCGTGATGTCGATCGGCTCCTGCACATAGGATTTCATCGGCAGCAGGATATCGCCGCGATCGAGCACGATGCGCCCATTGGTGCCGCCCTCGTCCGGCCAGGTCAGCACGAAGCCGCTTGGCCAGTGGTCCCAGCGGCCCGGCTCATCGACAAAGCCGTACTCGCTGATGGCGGGAAACTCGCCCAGCGCGCAGCGCAGGTCGGTGCCGGCATCCGACGTGATGTGCATCTCCCGCGCGCGCGCCAGCCGCGCGGTGGCGGCTTTCACGCGGGTGCGGTCCCCTTCGGTGGGCACCAGCCGCACCAGCACCTCGGGCGGCTCCACGGCCAGCAGGATCTTGGTGCCGCCGGAGAGGATCTCGTGCTGCTCGGGCGAGAACAGCAGCGTCATCAGGTCCAGCACCAGGTCGCTGGCCTTGAGCGCGGCGATGGCGGCCGGGTTGCCGGTCAGCGGCGTAGTGCCGAGATAAGCCAGCGCGTCGCGGCTGAGCGCCTTGTCTGCGTTGACGGGCGGCAGGTCCAGCCGGTTGACGATGGCGCCCATCGCGGTGGCCGCCATCTGCGCCGTGCGCAGCGTTTGCGGATGCGTGGCGGCGCCTGTCAGCACCGTGACCGTCTGGCCCGGCTTCAGTTTTGACAGGATGAGCACCTGGCGCCATGCCTGGGTCAGGTCGTGATCGCTTACTGGCATGTGTTCTCCTTTCTGGTGAAGCAGGCAGCTCAGGCGGCAGCCTGGTCCTGCAGCAGCGGCGCACCGAGGAAATCGCCGAAGGCGCGGTAGAAACCCGCCTCGTCGTCCCACGGGATCATGTGGCCGGCATCCGCCACGCGCGCAAGCTGCACGGCAGGCAGCAAACCGCGAATTTCCTCGATGTCTTCGGCGCGGATCACGTCGCCGCGGCCGGCCACCATCAGCAGCGTGGGAACCCGTACCGACGGCATGTCGGCATGCACGTCATCGCGGTGGAAGTCCTCGAAGCTCGTGACGATGGCGCGCTCGTCGCAGGTGTGCAGCCACTCGGCGCGCAGGCGCAACTGCTCATCTGTCCAGGTCGGGCAGAAGCGGCGCATGCCTTCGGCATCGATGCCCTGGCGCGCCAGGCGGATGGAATCCACGTACCACGGCAGCTGCGAGGGATAGGCGCGCCGTCCCGGGCCGGAGACGGGCGGGTCCACCATCACCAGCCGGGTCAGCCCGGCCGGATTGCCGCGCGCGGCGCGAATGCCGATGCGCGCGCCCATGGAATGGCCAACGATGGCATAGCGCGCCAGGCCGAGCGCGTGCGCGAAGGCGACCACATCCGCCGCCTGCGCGTCCAGGCCGTAGTCCAGCGCATCGCCGGTCTCGGACAGGCCACGTCCACGCACATCCAGGATATAGGTATCGAAGTGCTTGCCGAACTGCTCGCCGACAAAGCCCCAGGTGACCGCCGGGCTGGTGATGCCGGGCACGATCACCATGGCATCGCGTTGCGCGCGCGCGCCGGTGCTGCCGCCGTAGCGCAGGTAATGCTGGCGGATGCCATTGGCGAACACGTTGCCGCCTTGGAGAAACTCGCTCATTGCTGGGCTTCCTTTACCGAAGACGTGATCAATAGGCACCTGACAGCAGCGCACCCGCGCCGGGCACGACCGGCTCCAGGTCGAGCTGCTTGAGGATGGCGTAGGTGGTGGCAATGGCCGCGGTGATGACCGGCTTGCCGGTCATGGCTTCCACCTTGGCCACCGCCGGCAGGGACGGCATCTGCACGCAGGCAGACAGCACGATGGCATCCACATCCTTGGTGTTCATCTGCGCGACGATGCCAGGCAGCCTGGCGGGGTCGTGGCGGCCCACTTCGAGGTTGTCGGGGATTTCCAGCGCGCGCCAGTCCACCACTTCATAGCCTTCGTTGCGGATGTAGTCCACCACCAGCTCGGTCAGCGGCTTCATGTACGGCGCAACCACGGCGATGCGCTTGGCGCCGATGACCTTGAGCGCGTCGATCAGCGCGCCGGCGCTGGTGATCACGGGCGCGTCAGCGCCGTTGGCGGCGGTATGGGCCTGCAGGCGCTTTTCAGAGACGCGATGGTAGCCGTGGCCCATCGCCATGATGGCCACCAGGCAGGCGTAGCCCAGCACGTCGACGCGGGCGTCGCTCAGTTCCAGCGCGCAGCGGTCGGACTCGGCGTCCATGGCCGCCAGCTCTTCCTTGACCACTTTCTTCATGCGCATGCGGCTGGAATGGAAGGTGAAGCGTTCGGGGCGCACCTGCTGGCGCAACGTCAGCATCGCCGGGATCTCGGTTTCCATGGTGGTGTTCGAGCTCGGCACGATCTGGCCGATACGGAAAATTTTCTGCACTGTCGACTCCGTCATCTGTTTGTTCTGTCCACCCGCCCTGGCGCCCGTCCTGGCGGAGAAGCGCCCTGCACGGCCGGACCGGAGCCTTCATCGGTCTCCGTGTCCTGCGAACGATTGTAGTGTACACACGATATTTTCACAACAAGACGTTAGACCGGGCACGGCGCACGATTTCAGTGCCCACTTCATGAATCAACCCCTCATATGGTGCTTGATTTCACGGTCTATGGGCATTAACGCGGGGAAGCCACTTTGGCATAAGGGTTTTCCATAGGGGTGGCATGTCACTTCTTTACAAGCAAATTTATCGTGTGTACACTCGATTTACCGATTGGCCAGACGGCCACTTCAGACCCACATCACACCGCCAGGAGAAATATCGTGCAAGGCAAACCACGGATCGCAGTGATTGGCGCCGGACTGGGGGGGACGGTCGCGGCCGCCCTGCTGCAGCGCGCCGGATTCCAAGTCAAGCTGTATGAGCAGGCTCCGGCGTTCTCGCGCCTGGGCGCCGGCATCCACGTCGGGCCCAATGTGATGAAGGTCATGCGCAGGATCGGCCTCGAAGATGCGCTCAACGACATGGGCTGCCACCCGGACTACTGGTACAGCCGCGACTGGCAAAGCGGCGAAGTGATCGCCCAGATCCCGCTTGGGCGCTACGCGCTGTCGCATTACGGCGCCAGCTACCTGACCGTGCACCGTGGCGATTTCCACGCCCTGCTGACCGAGGCGGTGGCCCCCGGCACGCTGCTGTTCGACAAGAAACTGGCCGGTGTGGAAGACCTGGGCCATGTGGTGCGCCTGACGTTTGCCGACGGCACGGTGGACGAAGCCGACATCGTGATCGGCGCGGACGGCGTGAACTCCCGCATCCGCGAGACACTGCTGGGCGCTGAGCCGCCCAAGTACACCGGCTACGTGGCGCACCGCGCCGTGTTCCCGATCGCGCGTGTCAAGGGCTTCACCCATGACCGCTGCACCAAGTGGTGGTCCGACGATCGCCATATGATGGTGTACTTCGACACCAGCAAGCTTGACGAGATCTACTACGTCACCGGTGTGCCCGAGCCCACCTGGGACATGACCAAGAGCTGGCTGCCCAGCAGCATCGAGGAAATGCGCGTTGCGTTCGACGGCTGGCACGAAGGCGTGCAATCGCTGATTGAAGGCACCGTGGAAGTGACCAAGTGGCCGCTGCTGGAGCGCGATCCGCTGCCGGTATGGAGCCGCGGCCGCCTGGTGCTGCTGGGAGACGCCTGCCACCCGATGAAGCCGCATATGGCGCAGGGCGCGGCCATGGCCATCGAAGACGCGGCCATGCTGACCCGCTGCCTGCAGCAAACCGGGCTGTCGGACTTCAGCGCCGCGTTCTCGCTGTACGAAGCCAACCGCGCCGAGCGTGCCGGCAAGGTGCAACTGGTTTCACACAACAACACGTGGCTGCGCACCAACGAGAACCCGGACTGGTGCTTCGGTTACGATGTGTTCAACGAGCCGCTGGTGGAAGCCGGGCGCGTGGCCGCCGCAGCCTGAGCCACGCCCCAGCCAGACCGCCGGGTGCCTTCCCGGGCCCCGGCCCCGAGCGAGTGATGTTCTAAAACGCCCCCAGCCCCCCGATGAACACGCCCCGCCCCCTGTGCCTCCGGGTCAACCGGACCACGTACCAGCTCGATGCCGAGGTCGATCCCGACACGCCGCTGCTCTACGTCCTGCGCAATGACCTCGCCTGCAACGGGCCAAAGTACGGCTGCGGGCTGGGCCAGTGCGGCGCATGCACGGTGCTGGTGGACGGGATGGCGGCGCGCTCCTGCGTAATTCCCGTGAAAGCGGTGGCGCAACGCGCCATCACCACGCTCGACGGGCTGGCCACCGGCGGGCAGCCCGATCCGGTGCAGCAAGCCTTTATCGATGAGCAAGCCGCGCAGTGCGGCTATTGCCTGAACGGCATGATCATGACCGCCAAGGCACTCCTGGCGGAAAACCCCGACCCCAGCGAGGCGCAGATCCGCGAGGCGCTGCGCTTCAACCTGTGCCGCTGCGGCACGCACGTGGAGATCCTGCGCGCGGTGCAACGCGCTGCCGTGTTGCTGCGCCAGGCCGCAGGCCGGGATGGCGCGGCATGAGCGGGCGCGACGACCTCGTCATGGCGCAGGCCGGCCCCGGCGCATGGCAGCCGCCGCCCGAGCGGGAGTGGCTGGCCGGGCACGTCATCCGCCCGCCCGTGCTGGCATGGCAAACCGGCACGCTGCTCAGCGCCCGCCTGATCGATTGCGACGATGCGGCCGCGCGCGCGGTGCCCGGTGTTGCCACGGTACTGCGCCGGGGCGACTTTCTCGGCATCGCTGCCGATACCGCGCCACAGGCGCTGCAAGCCGCCCACGCGCTACGCGCCCACTGGCAAGCCCCGCCGAAAGCGGCAGCCTCGGGCTTGCCGCTCGCCCGCCGCATCGTTGCCGAACACGGCGACGCCGCGCAGGCCATGGCGGATGCCGCTGGCCGCAGCGCGCAGGACTATCAATGGCCACTCGCCGGCCTGCAAGCCGCTGGCTGCACCGCGATTGCGGACTGGCGCGACAGCGCGCTGCGCGTGTGGCTGCCCAGCCGCCGCCCCGGCGCGTTGCGGGCCGAACTCGCCGCCCTGCTCGGCATCGGCGAAGACCGCATTACCTTGATCTGCTGGCAGGCTCCAGGCAACGACGAAGATCCCCTGTACGCCCACCACGCCGCCGCCGATGCCGCCCTGCTGGCGCATTCGGCCCGGCGTGCGGTGCGCGTGCGCGTGGAGGCCCATGAACTTGGCGCCATGCAGGCAGTGGTCAACACCCATATCGAAAGCGCCTGGACGCGCGATGGCGAAATTGCCGCCTATGCCGTCAACTCAGCCGTGGATGCGCGCGGCAGCGCGGCGGTCATGCACGCGCCGCCGTTGGCGCTGTGGCTAACGCGCACGCCAGCGCCGGTCAGCGAGATCGAGCCGCAAGCGTCCGCCCCGCACGACGCGGGCGACGATGCCATCCTGCCACCCTACCGCTTTGACAGCCTGAGCGTCGCGCAGGCCGACCTGCCGGGACAGCCCCGCGCGGCAAGCACGCCGGCGCAGGCAGCGCGCGCCCACGTGTTCGCGCATGAGTCGCACCTGGACGAAGTGGCGGCAGCTAGTGCGCAGGATCCCGTGGCCTTGCGGCTGCGCCATCTCGACGACGCGCGCGGTGCTGGCCTCGTGCGCCGGGTCGCGGCGCAGGCCAACTGGCAGCCACGCGGCGAACGCCCGCAAGCGCAACAGAACGTACGGCGCGGACGCGGCTTCGCGTACGCCAGCACCATCGAAGCCGGGCAGGCCGATGGCGGCCAGCCCGTGCACAGCTGGTCGGCCTGGGTGGCGGAAGTCGAAGTGGATGCCACCACCGGCGAGGTCAGCGTCACCGGCGTCACGCTAGGACACGACAGCGATGCGGGCGAACAGGGCGGGGCCAATGCCGTGGCCTTGCAGCAGGAAGCCGCGCGCGCCGCACAGCAACTCACCGTCGACGGCAGCCGCTTCGATAGCTGGCCCGCCGCCAACCTGCCCGCGGTACACCATGCCAGCCTGCCGGCGCTTGCCACCACGCACTTGCCGCATTTGCCGGAAGTGCGCGTTGCCGGCGCGCTGACCCCCGCCAGCGCCACGCTCGGCACGAGCGCGGCCGCCACCCTGCCCGCCGCGCCGGCCGTGGCCAACGCCATCTACGACGCCACCGGGGTACGCCTGCGCGAGCCGCCCTTCAGCGGCGAACGCATCCGGCTTGCGCTGGCCGCGCAGGCCAATCCCGAAGGCACGCCCAAGCGCGGCGCCGCCCGCAGGCGCAACTGGCTGCTGGCCGGCGCCACCGCGGCGGCCGGCTTGTTCGCCACGGCAATGCCATGGCGTGCGCCCATTGCGCCCGTGGCCCCGCCCGAACCCGGCTTCTACTCGGCCGCCACCATCGAGCGCGGCGGGCTGGTAGCGGCGGCCGGGGATTGCGCGGTCTGCCATACGGCACCCAACGGCGCGCGCAATGCGGGCGGGCTGGCGCTGGACACGCCGTTCGGCACCATCTACAGCACCAACATCACACCCGATGTCGAGACCGGAATCGGCAACTGGTCCTACGCGGCGTTCGAGCGCGCCATGCGCCAGGGCATTCATCGCGATGGCCGGCATCTATACCCGGCGTTCCCCTACACCGCCTTTGCCAAGACCAGCGATGGCGATCTGCAGGCGCTCTACGCTTACCTGATGGCCGCCGAGCCGGTGCGCGCCAAGGCGCCCGAGACCGCGCTGGCCTTCCCCTACAACCTGCGCCCGCTGATGGCCGGATGGAACCTGCTGTTCCACAGCCCCAAGCCCTTCGAGGCCAATCCGGCCCGCTCGGCACAGTGGAACCGCGGCGCGTACCTGGCCGAAGGGCTGGGCCACTGCAGCGCCTGCCATTCGCCGCGCAACGCGCTGGGCGCCGAGCAAGGCGGGCGGCGCTATCTTGGCGGCGGCGAGGCCGAAGGCTGGGAAGCGCCCGCGCTGGGCAAGCTGTCGCACGCACCGGTGCCGTGGACGGAGCAATCGTTGTTCTCCTACCTGCGCACCGGCTACGCCCCGCATCATGGCGCGGCGGCCGGGCCGATGGCGCCGGTAATCGAAGAGCTGGCGCTGCTGCCCGAGGATGATGTGCGCGCCATCGCGCACTATGTGGCATCGTTCGGCGACGCGCAGCCCGATGCGGCGGCGGCCAGCGCACAGGCGCAGCAGCTTGAGCAACGCAGCGCCGATGCCGCGCGCACGCTTGGCGGACCCGCCGCGCGCCTGTACCAGAATGCCTGCGCGGTCTGCCACCAGAGCGACCAGGGCATCAGGCAATTCGGCATCAAGCCGTCGCTCGCGCTCAATACCAACCTGCACGGCGACAAGCCGGACAACCTGATCCGCGTGCTGCTGGATGGCATTCCCACGCCGGGGACAAGCGATCTGGGCTATATGCCAGCCTTTGGCGAGAGCCTGGACGACCGTCAGCTGACGCAACTGGTGCACTACCTGCGCAAGCGCTTCGCCCCCGACAAACCCGCCTGGGACAACGTGGACGATACGCTCGCGCGGCTGCGCGCGACGCCCACCCACCAACTCACTCATTAAGCAGGCAATGAACAACGCCAGGCCGGCCTGAAGCCATCAGTCCGCCATTTTTCCGGCAAGCCGCCTTGCCGCCGCCCCCTGCCGCGCGTACCCGGTGCATACGCCGCGCGGCAGGGGGAAAACCCCGAGGAGAAAACCACCACCACGCTCTTGCTAGCTTGTTTTATGTAGCTTACGCTGAACGATCATGTAGCGGGCACTACATGAGTGCCGGATGAAGGAAAGCGGTGCCCACCCTGCACAAGGACGGCGCGCAACACCCCGGCCAGCCCGCAGGAAACCATAAAAAAACAGCCCATCCATCACTGAACAGGCCTGGCCCGCTGCTTGCATAGCAAACAGCACAAGCCAGCCGCTCTCAGCGGTGGCAAAGACACACACACGGTAGACAACGGTAAACAGTAAAGGAGTGAACATGTCGTATCAGTATCAAGACGGCGCGGCGGGCGTACTACCCGCGGCGGCCGAGCCAGACATCTACCGCAAGGTGACCTGGCGCCTGATCCCGTTCTTCTGCGCCTGCTATCTCGCCGCCTATCTCGACCGCATCAACGTCGGGCTGGCCAAGCTGCAGATGCTGGACGACCTGCACTTCAGCGAGACAATCTACGGACTGGGCGCGGGCCTGTTCTTCGTGGGCTACATCCTGTTCGAGGTGCCCAGCAACCTGGTGCTGCAAAAGGTGGGCGCGCGCCTCTGGATCGCCCGCATCATGGTGACGTGGGGCCTGCTGTCCGGCGCAACCATGTTCGTCAACACGCCAACGCAGTTCTACGTGCTGCGCTTCCTGCTGGGCGCGGCCGAGGCCGGCTTCCTGCCCGGCGTGCTGCTGTACCTGACCTACTGGTTCCCCACGCACAAGCGCAGCAAGATCATCGCGCTGTTCATGATGGGCCTGCCGCTTGCCAGCATGATCGGCAGCCCGCTGTCCGGCTGGATCATGACCGCTTTCGCCGGCATGCACGGCTGGGCCGGCTGGCAGTGGCTGTTCTTCCTGGAGGCCATTCCCTCGGTGCTGCTGGGCGTGATGGTGTTCTTCTACCTGCCCAACGGCATCAAGGATGCCAAGTGGCTGCAGGCTGACGAAAAGCGCACGTTGCAGCGCAATCTGGATACGGACGTGCTGGTGGAAAACAACCACTCGCTGATGGCCGCCTTCGCCGATCGCCGCGTGTGGATGCTGGGCCTGATCGACATGTGCCTGCTGATGGGCACGTACTCCATTGGCTTCTGGATGCCCACCATCATCCGCGACTCCGGCGTGGCCAGCCCGCTGCACATCGGCCTGCTCACCGCCATCCCGCACGCCGCGGCGGTGATCGGGATGCTGCTCAACGGCGCACACTCCGACAAGACACGCGAGCGCCGCTGGCACATTGTGCTGCCCACCCTGGCAGGCGCCGCCGGCCTGGTCGGCAGCACCTTCGTCACCGGCTCCACCTCCGCCACCTTGGTGATGCTGACGGTGGCCAATGTGGGCATCGTGGCGACCTTCCCGGTGTTCTGGTGCCTGCCATCCACCTTCCTGAGCGGCACCGCGGCCGCCGCCGGCATCGCGCTGGCCTGCTCCATCGCCAACCTGGGCGGCTTCGCGGCCACCTACCTGCTGGGCTGGCTGAAGGACACATTCCACAGCCCGAGCGCTGGCCTGATCCTGTTCGCAGGCTGCCTGGTGGCGAGCTGCTTCCTGGTGCTGGCGATGCCGGCCAAGGTGGTTAACCGGTAGCCTGGATCAGGCCCGTGCCGGAGCCGCCGAACGGGCCAAATCCGCGCGCCATGACGACGGCTGTCTCTCCATCTCCCCTCAGGGGGAGAGGGGTGGCTTAGCTAGGAGCCACTTGAAGCGAAGCCCGTGGTGTTTGTGTTTTCCAGCACGCAGGCGTAACGAGCGCCCGCCCTCTCTCCCAACCTCTCTCCCGCGCGTGGGAGAGAGGAGCACGACAACGTAGATCCGGCCCTTTCAGCAGCAATGCGAGCACAAAGATTGAGCCGCACGCCGCTTATCCGTACCATGCTGCCCATGCAAAGCAGGATCAAGGCAGGATAACGGTATGACTCTCAAGACTCTCGACGGCGCGCTGGCCTTGCTGACCTACTTCACGGTGCGCCAGCCCACCTGGGGCGTGCGCGAACTGGCCAAGCACAGCGGGGTGCATCACGCGGTGGTGCACCGCGTGCTGGCCACCTTTGCCGCCAACGGTTTCCTGGTGCAGGACGCAGCCAGCGGCAAGTATTCGCTGGGGCTGCGGCTGTTTGAGCTGGGCCAGGTGGTGCGCAAGACGTTCTCGCCCGCCGAGGTGGTGCAGCCCGTACTGGAAAAGCTGGCCGCGCAAAGCGGCGAGACTGTCTTCCTGTCGTGGCTGGACGGCCATGAAGGGCTATGCGTCGGCATGGTCCAGAGCCAGCATCAGCTGCGCTTCTCGATCGAGCTGGGACAGCGCTTTGCGCTGCACGCGGGCGCGCACGCCAAGGCCATCCTGGCCTTCCAGGACGACGCCTTCCGGGCTCGTGTGCTGGAAAACGCCAGGCAGCGCGCCCAGGGCCAGCCTACGCTGGCCGCGCCCGATCCCGCCGTCATCGAGCCGCAGCTTGCCGAGATCCGCGAGCAGGGCTGGGCCCATACGCGCGGCGAGGCCGCCGCCAGCGTGGCGGGGCTGGCCCTGCCGCTGTGGTCGCGCGACCAGACCGAGGTGGTTGGCTCGCTGGCCATTGCCGGTCCGCAGCAACGCCTGAATGAGGAGTCGGTCCCGCGCATGCTGGAAGCCCTGCGCGAAGCCAGCCGCCGCCTGGAAGAGGTGGTGGGTTTCGGGCGCTAGCGCGCCCACAAGGCGCGCGCCACCGCATCGCCGCCGGCACCACCGCCGAACACAAGCTGACCGATGGAGAACCCCAGCTCGCGGTAGCTCTCCCACTGCGCTTCATTGAAGAACTGCTCGATCGTGGGTTCCTGCGGAAACGCCGGATGGCCGGCGCGGTACTGCTGCACATCAACCGGCGCCGAGGCAATCGGGCAGGGCTTGAGCAGCACGATGCGCGATACGGGACGGCGCGTGGCGGCGGGCTCAAGCGCACGGTACACGTTCAACAGCAGCGCGCACTTGTTGGCCGCCGCCGGGTTCTGGCGAGCCGCCGGCAGAAAATCCTCCGGCGTGCCGAACACGCTGCCCAGCACGGCATCGCCGGCGGCCGCGGCATCGACCACGATCTCCAGCCCCATGTCGATGCGGGCCAGCCGGATCAGGTTGGCCAGGTCGCCGAACTGGTAGTCCGGGTCCGCTCCGCAATCGCACAGCACGACCAGCCCCACCCCGCGCTCGGGCCGCAGCAGCTCATACACGGCGGTGTTCTCGAAATGCCCGCCGTCCGACAGGTATTGCCAGCCGCGCCGCGTGCCATGAAAGCGCGCGCTCAGTTCGCAGGCCAGGTAGTACTGCGTGCGGAACAGCGTGATCAACCCGCCCAGCCAGGGCGACCCGGGCAGGTCCGCCTGCACGCAGTTGCGGTCTGCGCCGCCGGCGCGCGGCGCGCTGCCGGCATCCAGCGGGTACGACGGCCACCAGGTGCCCAGGCGCAGGTTGGCCAACCCTAGCAGCAGCGATGTGCCCAGCGTGGTGGAGCGGCCCAGCCCGGTCGAAACCACCGCGCCCGAGGTCGCGATCCAGTCGCCCAGCGTGCGCGATTGCGAGAGCTCGCTGCCGCCCGCCTTGTGCGTTTCCGGAAAATAGCGCTGCCCGTCCACGGTGAAGCGCACGAACGAATCGTCGGGCATGGTACGCGAGGCCGTCGCCGGGAGCACGAAGGGGCCCGGCGCCACGCATAGCGGCTTGCCCTTGCGGTCGCGCTGCACCAGTTGCTCGGCGGGATCCACGGTGAGGTTGAGCGTGACGTTGATCAGGTGCAGCGGCGCCAGCATGGCGGGATCGTAGTAGGTGTTCAGGCTGAGCGCATCGCCGTCCGCTGGCTCGGCCACGCTCAGCCTGGCGCGCTGGCTGCCATGCTGCTGCGCGGGCGCCGCGCCGCTGCCGGGCATGAAGCGCTTGCCGTTGGAGCCGCCGAGGTAGGCGCGGGTCAGCCGGGCCGAGTAAAACGGCTGCAGCGTCGACAGGTTCAGGAAGCCGGCGAAACGCCCGGCGATCATGGTCAGCCCGAGCGCCAGCACGATCAGCGTGCACAGCACCGGCGTGGTGTAGGCGTTGCCGAAGGTGAACCAGTCGAGCGGCTCGCCACCATTCCAGCGCACCCACAGCACCAGCCATGACCACAGCACGAAGACCAGCAGCGCCACCACGGCGGCGGCAGCGCCGGCCAGCAGCGACACCGGCAGACGCGCGCGCCACGTGCCGCCCTTGCCATTGCCGCCGTTACCGCCCTTGCCGTCTACCAGCGCCGCGCCATAGCGGATCAGCCAGACCAGCCCACCCAGCGTCCCCGCCGGCCCGAGCGTGCGCCAGGGCTGATGGGAGGCCTGCGTGTAGAGATAGAAGGTGCGCGCCACGGTGTCCGCCACACCCAGCGCCGCGAGCCACAGCGCAACGCCAATGGCCTGGCTCAGCAGGCGCGTGGCCCGCACCCGGTAGTCCTGCACGGTAGCCGGCGGCATCCGGCACAACACAAAGCAGCAAGCCACGCCCAACAGCGTCAACACCGCCATCGCCAGCAACAGGCACGACAGCACCAGCCCCAGGTGGTGCAGTGCCGCGGCCATGACCAGCATCGCCACGCCGGCCAGCGCGGCCAGGCGCGTGGCGAGGCTGTCAAAGCCCAGGGCCAGCTTGCCATCGCCGCCGCGCGGATAGACCAGCCAGTACGCCACGCCCGGCGGCACGGCAAACAGCAGGAGCGCCGCCAGCGGCAGCCACAGCAACTCGCTCCACCAGATCGCCAGGCCACCCTCGTTGAACACCTGGCGAGCGTCGTGCAGCAGGTCCAGTTCGTGCCGGCCCAGGTCGAGCCAGGTGCCGATGGCGAGATGGCGCAGCAGCGCCAGCACCGCCAGCAGCAACAGCAGCGCGCTGCCGATCACGTACTGCATGGCGAACCAGTTGCGCACCACCAGCGAGGCCGCGTAGAGCGAATCGCCGGCGCCGGTCGGCGTCAGGTAACGGCCGTTCTCGCGCAGCCACGCCACCGCGGCGCGCCCCGGATCGGGGGCGTAGGACACCGACGAGTGGATGCGCTCCGGCGGCTCATGCTGCAGCGTGCGGTAGGCGAGTGCCGCAGCCTCCGGCGGCGTGGTGCCCGGCTTCAACCGGCCCGGCACAAACAGGCTGCAAAAGAAAGCGCCGATGTAGCCGCCGCCGCTGACGGTGGACAGGTAGTCAAACTGGCCGAGCAAGGAGGTAGTGGCTGGCGCGGGGGCGGGGTTGATGGCATCCGGTCCGTCGCCTTCCTGGATGGCGTCCGGCGGCGCCTCGTTGGCAACTGCGTGCAGCGCAGGACCGGCCACCGGTGGCGCAGGCGCCTTGGCCAGTGCCTGCATCACGCCCAGGCAGAACGTCGCGCTGCGTATCCCGCCGCCCGAGAGTGCCAGCGCCCAGTTGCTGTCGCCATCGCGCAGGCGCCGGGCAATCCCGAGCTGGCGGCGCCGGCGCGCAATGCGGGCCAGTTCGTCATCCGAAGGCTGCTCTTGGACTGGCATGCGGGGCCCCTTCCTTTGCACATTCCCGCCCAAGTATAGGCGGCGTCATGGTGTGGCGAAGCACGCATGCGTGCGCCGTTGCGCGGCGACGTTCGGTGTTTACCCTGATTGTTCGATGCCATGGCGAGGCCTAGCATTTTACATGTAAAGAGACACTGTCTCTTATACAGAGACAGAAACAGCAAGACGCAAAGATCGCATGCTCAAGACCCTCAACGGCGCCCTCGGCCTGCTGACGCATTTCAGCGTGCGCCAGCCGAGCTGGGGCGTGCGCGAACTCGCCAAGCACGCCGGCATCCACCATGCGGTGGTGCATCGCGTGCTCGCGACCTTCGCCGCCAACGGCTTCCTGGTGCAGGACGCGGCCGGCCGCTATGGCCTGGGCCTGCGCTGGCTGGAACTGGGGCAGGCCACGCGCCAGGCTTTCTCGCCCAGCGAAGTCGTGCAGCCCGCGCTGGAGGCGCTGGCCGCGCAGAGCGGCGAGACCGTCTTTCTGTCCTGGCGCGAGGGCTTTGAGGGCTTGTGCACGGACATTGCACAAAGCCCGCACCAACTGCGCTTTTCCATCGAAGTGGGCCAGCGCTTCCCGCTGGTTGCCGGCGCGCATGCCAAGGCCATCCTGGCCTTCCAGGACGAGGCCTTGCGCCTGCAGGTGTACCGCGCGGGCGGCTGGCAGGACGCGGCGGTGGACGCGCTGGAGGCACAGCTCACCCGCATCCGCGCCGACGGCTGGGCACATACCCGTGAAGAAGCCGCCGCCGCGGTGGCCGGGCTGGCGGTGCCGCTGTGGTCGCGCGACGGGCGCGCGGTGGTGGGCTCGCTGGGCATCGCCGGGCCGATGCAAAGACTGGACGTACAGGCCGTTCCCCGCCTGCTGGACGCGATGCGCCGGGCCAAGGGGCCAATCGAGGAGGTTGCCGGCTTCATCCGCTAAAAAAAACGTGCGGAGAACACTGGCAGGACAGATGATGAAAGGTAGAACCATGGAAACCCCGGCAGCAATGAACCCACACCTGGCGGCCAAGCCCGCCACACGCGCGCGCATCACCGAACCCTTCCTGCTGCTGGTATCGGTGGGGCTATCGGTCTTCGGCGCGATGATTGGCATGCAGCTGATCGTCTCGCTCGGCATCTCGGCCAATACGTCGATCATCGGCGCGCTGATCGCCATCGTGTTCTCGCGCATCCCGCTGGAGATCACGCGGCGCTTTCGCGTGCTGGAGCGCCAGAACCTGGTGCAGACTGCGATTTCCTCGGCCACCTTCGGCGCGGCCAATTCCCTGATGATCCCGCTCGGCGTGCCCTACGCCATGGGCATGCCGGAGCTGGCCACGCCGATGCTGATCGGCGCGGTGATCGCCATGTTTGTCGACGGCGCCATGCTGTATTTCCTGTTCGGCAGCAAGATCTTCCCGGCGACCGGCACCTGGCCGGCCGGCATCGCCACCGCTGAGGCGATCTGGGCTGGCGACCGCGGCGGGCGCAAGGCGGCCTTTCTCGGCCTGGGCATCGCGGTGGGCGTGGGCGGGGCCTGGCTGGGCATCCCGATGTCGGCCTTTGGCGCTGCGTTCCTCGGCAACCTGGCCGCGCTGAGCATGTTCGGCCTGGGGCTGCTGACGCGCGGCTACTCGGTGCCGCTACTCGGCATCGACATTGCCAAGGCCTATATCCCGCACGGCCTGATGATCGGCGCCGGGCTGGTGGCGCTGTTCCAGGTGGCACGCGAGATCCACAAGTCGCGCAACGCCCCCGCCGCCGACGCCCGCACCATCGAAGTCCCGGCCGCGCGCGCCAGCCGCATTCTCTCGGGCGGCTTCCTGGTCTACCTGGCCATCGCACTGCTGATCTCGGTGCTGGCCGGCCATGTCTCCGACATGTCGCTCGGCATGCTGGTGGCATTCGTGCTCTACGCCGCGTTTGCCGCCTATGTGCACGAGCTCATCGTGGGCATCGCGGCCATGCACTCGGGCTGGTTCCCGGCCTTCGCGGTGGCGCTGATCACGCTGACCATCGGCATCCTGATCGGTTTCCCGCCGACGGCGCTGGCGGTGCTGGTGGGCTTCTCCGCCGCCACCGGCCCGGCCTTCGCCGACATGGGCTACGACCTCAAGACCGGCTACCTGCTACGCGGCGAAGGCCGCGACATGGAGGCGGAGCTGGCCGGGCGCAAGCAACAGTTCTTCGCCGCGATGATCGGCTTTGCCGTGGCGGCCGTGGTGGTGCTGGTGTTCCACGGCACCTTCTTCTCGCAGGGCCTGCTGCCGCCGGTGGACCGCGTCTATGCCGCATCGATCAAGGCCGGCTCGTCCGCCGAGATTGCGCGCAACCTGGTGATCTGGGCCATTCCGGGCGCGCTGTTGCAGTTGCTGGGCGGCTCCAAGCGCCAGCTTGGCATCCTGCTGTCCACCGGCATGCTGATCGCCTCGCCGCTGGCCGGCTGGGCGGTAATCGCAGGGCTGCTGATCCGCTTCGTGCTGCTGCGCCTGCGTGGCGAGCGCGATATCGCGCAGATGAGCGCCTTCGCCGGCGGCGTGATCGCGGGCGACGCGCTGTTCAGCTTCTTCGGCTCGGTCACCAAGCTGCGCAAGTAAGCCTTGCCGAAGCACCTTCTTTCCTGCATCACCCCGAGACGTTCCATGGATATCCAAGCAATCCGCGCCGACACCCCGCTGACGGCCTCCACCATCTATCTCGATACCGCGGCGGCCTCACCGCCGCCGGACGCCGTGCTCGACGCGGTGCGCGCGTACCTGCTCGATACCGGCCACGTTGGCATCTACCTGCCGGCCTTCCGCAAGGCCACCTATGCCCGCGTGGAAGCCGCGCGCGCACAACTCGCCGGCCTGCTGGGCGCGGCCGCCGACGAGATCGCCTTCACCAAGAATGCCACGGAGAGCATCTCCATCGTGGCGCGCGGCATCGCCTGGCAAGCGGGCGACGAAGTGCTGGTGGCCGACACGGAAATGCTCAGCAACCTGCTGCCGTGGAAGCGCCTGGAGCAAACCCACGGCATCGTGGTGAAGATGGTCGCGGCCGATGCGCAAGGTCTGCTGAGCCCCGACAGCTTCACCGCCGCCGTCACCCCGCGCACGCGCCTGCTGACGTTCTCGCACCTGCCCAATTCGACCGGCGCGGTGCAGCCGGCCGCCGCCATTTGCGCGGTGGCACGCGCGCATGGCGTGCTGTCGCTGGTCAATGCCGCGCAAAGCGTGGGCATGCTGCGCTCCGACGTGCAGACGCTGGATTGCGATTTCCTGGCCGGTTGCGGGCGCAAGGCGCTGCGCGCCACCGAAGGATCGGGGTTTCTCTATGTGCGCCGCGCGTTGATCGAGACCATCGAGCCCGCGCTGGTGGGCTGGTGGAACGGCAGCTATGACCGCGCCACCGGCGCGCTGTCGCTGGTGCCGGGCGCACGCCGGTTTGAAGCCGGCTGCCCGATCGTGCCGGCCATCCTCGGCCTGGGCACCGCCATCGGCTATGCCGAACGCATCGGCATCGACGCCATCGAAGCACGCGTGCGGGATCTCACCGCCTACGCCGTGGAAAAGCTCTCCGCCGTCGCCGGCTTCGAACTCTACGGCCCATCCAATGCCGCCGACCGCATCGGCATCGTGCCCTTCAACGTGCGCGGCGTGGACCCGGCCAAGATCGTAGCCGCGCTGGAGCAGCAGCAGTGCATCATCGAAGCTGGCAACTTCATGGCCGATGCCATCCTGGCGCGCTACGGCGTATCCACCATGGCACGCGTCTCGCTGCACTACTTCAATACGCATGAGGAAATCGACCGCGTGGCCGAACTGATCGCCGCCGCCGTGGCCTGAGCCTGACATCACGACTGAACTACCGGAACCCGACATGAACCAACGCATCTTGCTGATGAGCAGCTCCCGCAAGGACAACCTCGGCTACCTCGAACACGCTGACGCGCAGATCCATGCCCTGCTCAGGCACGAGCCACGCAAAGTCTTGTTCATCCCCTTCGCCGGCGTGACCTTCAGCTTCGATACCTATGAAGGCATGGTCAAGCCGGTGTTCGAGCGCCTGGGCTACGCGCTGGCGTCCATCCACCACAGCGCCGACCCGCGCCGCGCCGTGGACGAGGCCGAAGCCATCGCGGTTGGCGGCGGCAACACGTTCGCGCTGCTCAAGCGCCTGTACGACGCCGATCTCGTCGACGCGATCCGCGCCAAGGTGCAGGCCGGCACGCCGTACGTGGGCTGGAGCGCCGGCAGCAACGTGGCCTGCCCGACCATCCGCACCACCAACGACATGCCCATCGTGCAGCCACCCTCGCTGCGCGCGCTGCGCCTGGTGCCGTTCCAGATCAACCCGCACTTCATCAGCGGCAAGCCCGCCGGCCATAACGGCGAAAGCCGCGAAGAGCGCCTGGCGGAGTTCCTGCACATCAACGCGCCGGAGCAGGTCTTCGCGCTGCCGGAGGGCTCCGCGCTGTTCTCCGACGGCAGCAACGGCACGGTGCTGGGCGAGCGCCACGCGCTGCACTTCACGGCCGAGGGACAGGTACAGACGCTGCGCGAGGGCGAGACCTTCCCTTTGTCGCGTATCACCGGGCCGGCCGGCATGGACGGCTGGCAAGACTTCCGGGCCTGATTTCCGGGCCCGAATCCGGGACCTGATTCCAGGCGCCTCGCGGCGCCAAACCACCTACGCCACACCCCGACGCAGGGCGAAAGACCCCTGCGCGGGCCCCCTATTACCCTTGGAGGAGGAAACACCATGACTAACAAGCACTGGCTTGGCGCACTCGCATTGAGCCTGCCCGCCGCCGCAATGGCGCAGAGCGGCGTCACGCTGTACGGCGTGATCGACACCGCGCTCACCTACCAGACCCATTCGGACCCCAACGGCAGCGCGCTGGCTGGCCTGCAACAGGGGGGAGAGGGCTTTCTGTCCGGCAGCCGCTTCGGCCTCAAAGGCAGCGAAGACCTGGGCGACGACCTGTCGGCGGGCTTCGTGCTGGAAAACGGCCTGCTGGCGGACACCGGCAAGCTCGACCAGCAGGGCCAGCTGTTCGGGCGCCAGGCGTATGTGAGGATCGGCAGCAAGCGCTACGGCGAAGTGGCGCTGGGCCGGCAGTACACCACGGCCAACACCATGCTGTACTACGTGGACCCGCTCGGCGTGGGCGCCGCGCCGTCCAATGCGTGGATGGTCTTCCTGACCGGTCAGCGCTATGACAACGCGATCAGCTACACCGGCAACTACGGCCCGGTGGCGCTGATCGCCGAGTACGCGCTGGGCGAGACCGCCGGTAAGGGCTCCGCGATGTCGTCGGTCTCGCTGGGCGTGAAGTACGCCTCGGGCCCGCTAGTGGCCGTGGGCGACTTCCAGCAAACCCGCGACAGCATGAGCCGCGCCGCGCGCATCTACCTGGCCGGGCTGAAGGCCTCGGTCGGCCGCGCGAGCCTGTTCGCCAACTATATCTACAGCGACCGCGACGCTGGTTTCGACTCGTCCAAGGGCGGCACCGATACCGCCACCATCACCAGCATGTCGACCGCCGCCACGGCCACCAACCGCGCGGCGTTCAACTCGGTGTTCGGCAGCAGCCGGCGCGACGACTTCTTCACCGTGGGTGCCAACTACACGGTCACCCCCGCCGTCACGCTGACCGCCAGCGTGATGCACGACCGCACCCGCGCCGACGCCTTCAGCGGCAACCGCACCACCGCCTACGGCGTGGCGGACTACGCCTTGAGCAAGCGCACCGACCTCTACCTGGCGCTGGCGTACGACTGGGTGCATGGCGACTGGTCCGGCCTGTTCGGCAACGCAACGACCAACTGGACCGGCGACAGCGGCAAGAAACTGGACGGCCGCAACAACCAGACCACCGTGATGCTGGGCATGCGCCATTTGTTTTGAAGGTACGGCAGGCCAACGCGGATTGGAATGACGGCGGCATATCCGCCGCCCGCCCTCTCCCCCAGCGGCAACAGAAACGACATCGTCAGCGCACCGATTCGGTGTAGCCGTGATTCCCGCCCATCAGGCGGGAATCACCCACGCGCGATGCGAAGCGAGCCGTCAAGGTGTGCCAAGGCCGTATGGGGCGCCTTCTTTGCCTACTTTCTTGGCAAGACAAGAAAGTAGGTCGCCGCCCCGCAGGGGTGGTGAAACTGCCTTTGACTCTAAGCCTTTGACTCTAAGTCTTTGACTTTAAGCCTTCGACCTTAGGCCTTTGAAGTTGACTCCAACCCACCCCATTCAAGGAGACCCCCATGACCCTGCAACAAACCCTCGTCATCCACGAAGCCCTGGACAGCCCCAACGCCAACGGCGCAGTTGTCCGCGAACTGTTCGATGCCTACACCCCCGCCGGCGTAACGGTAGACGTCGTCACCATCAACAACGCCCCGCCGGAACCCACCACAAACACCACCGACTTCATCACCATCGTCATCCCCGGCACTCAAGGCAAGCGCGGCGGCGGCAAAGCCCCCACGCTAGGCGTGATCGGCCGCAATGGCGCCATCGGCGCGCGCCCGGAGCTGGTAGGCCTGGTGTCCGACGCGGACGGCCCGATCGGCAGCCTGGCCGTGGCGCTCAAGCTGGCGCAGATGAAGCACAAGGGCGACCACCTGGCCGGCGACGTCATCGTGACCACGCACTTGTCCACCAACGTGTCGATGCAGCCGCACGATCCGGTGCCCTTCATGGGCATGCCGGTGTCGTCCGACACCATGAACGAGTACCAGGTGCTGCCCGAAATGGATGCGATCCTGTCGCTCGATGCCTCCAAGGGCAACAGCATCATCAAGCACCGCGGCTTTGCGATCTCGCCCACCGCCATGCAAGGCTATATCCTGCGCGTGAGCCCGGACCTGGTGGCGGCGATGGAATCCACCACCGGTTGCCCGGCAGTGACCTTCCCGATCTCGCAGCAGGACATCACGCCCTATCACAACGGCCTGTACCACTTCAACAGCATCATGCAGCCGCATGTGGCCACCGCCGCTCCGGTGGTAGGCGTGGCGCTGACGGCGAAGTCGGTGGTCTCGGGCAGCGCCACCAGCGCCAACCACGAGATCGACATTGCCGAAGCCGTGCGCTTCTGCGTGGAAGTGGCCAAGCGCTTCGGCGCGGGCAAGTGCCAGTTCTTCAACGTGGTGGAATGGGGCAAGATCCGCGCGATCTATCCCGACATGACAGGTTTCCAGCGCGCCGGCACGGCGCACTGAAACGAGGCGCCGCGGTGCCCGGACGTGCGGCAAGCCACACGCGGGCATTTTCAGCGGGCGCGCTTCGGTGTATGGTTGCGCTCCTGACGCAGTCGCCGCTTGAGCGGCTATTCTTGCAACATGCTCCGCCTGAACGACACCGACGGCCCCACGCTGTCCCGCTGCCTGTCCACCCTCGCCGCCTGCGCCGCGCTTGCAGCGCTGCCTGGCTGCGAACGCAATGAACCGGCTCCGGCCACCTCCGCCACATCCGCATCCGGCGCTGCCTCATCGGATGCGCAGGCGGCGCGCGCCGACGACGCCGCCCCGCCGGACGACGCGCCCAGCTTTGCGCCCGCGCCGCTGGCCCGCCCACTGGTCGCGCTGCGCGGGCTGACCAGCATGGCGGACGTGCAGGCGGCGTGGGGCAAGCCGCCGGACATCACGCCCAACCAGGATGAATGCGGCACGGCGCTCGACGAAGAGCACCTGATGCACTACCACTACCCCGATGCGCTGATCGAAGTGGGCCGCAGCGGCGACGCCGTGATCCGCGCGCTGCACGGCATCCCGGCCGGGCTGACGCTCAAGCTGGAAAGCCAGGACATTACCGCGGCCTCCACGCTGACGCAGCTCAACACGGCCCTGCGCAAGAACCCGCGCTGGAAGATGGCGGAGGGGCCAGGCAAGGTACGCAGCCCGTCCGACCGCGACGAGGGCGACCCGCTTGAGCAGCTCGCCTACACCACGCTCTACACGCTGGACGGCGACGGCGACCAGTACCGCCTGTATTTCCTCGGCGACCGGCTGGTGGGCTACGCCTACTGGGTCGGCTGCTGACCCCCGCGGCGCTAGCGCAGCGCGCCGGGACCACCCGTGTGTGGCGCAAGCGCCGCTGCGGCATCGCCCTCGGTGGCAGCGGCCTGCGATGCCTCGCCATGCAGGCGCTTCCATTCGTCAAAGCCGCCGGCCAGCGCCCAGGTATTGGCGTAGCCGGCCGCCTTCAGGCGTTCCGCCAGCACCGCTGCCGACACCTCATGCGGGCAGGCGCAGTAGACCACGATGTCGATGCTGGTCGGATGCTCGGAGAGTAATTCCAGCGGCGCATTCAGGTCGATGATCATCGCGCCGGGGATCCGCTCCACCGCGTCGCTGCGCACGTCAAGCACCAGCGGGAAGCGATCGCCCAGCCGGCGCGCTTCCAGCTCCCCCACCGACATGCGGGGCACGCGCCGGGTGCGGCGCAACAGGCGCACGCGCCGCCAGAACTTCCACGCGACGAAGGCGGCGAAGGCGCCCAACACCACCATGACGGCCACCGGGCCATAGGTGCTGAAGGCGTCCAGGATGACTTCGACAAAATCGGTAAACACCACGCCAACCAGCAGCGCGCCGCCGGCCCACACCAGCGCCCCGATGGCGTCGTAGAACAGGAACACCGCGAACGGCGTGGAGGTCATGCCGGCCATGGCGGTGGACAATGCGCCGGCGCCCGGCAGCAGCTTGGCGAACACCAGCGAGCGCGGGCCCACGCGCAGGTATAGCGACTGGGTCTGGCGGATGCAGCTGTCGGGCGAGATGGAAACGCGGCAGATGGTGCGCAGCATGGGTTGCCCGAGCCGCTTGCCGGCGAAGTACCAGGCCGTGTCGGCAATCAGGCAGGCCAGGATAACGGCCGCCAGCACGGCTCCCAGCGCGGGGCCGCCCTCGCGCATGCCGAGCGCGCCGGCAACGAACAGCATGGGAACGGCCGGCACCGGCAGCCCGGCCTGCTCGGCCAGCACATTGAGAAACACGAGCATCACGCCGTGGCTCTCCAGCAAGGACTGCAATTCACCCACACCGATCTCCCGCGCTATGGCCGTTTTCGCCCCTTCAGGGTAATCGGCGCGAGCGAGGATGCTCGCGCCGACGGGCATAGGCAGTAGTGTGCCACCAAGGTGGCGCGGTGCAGTGCATTGACTTGCATGCGAACTTCAAAAACCCTGAACGAGGCGCCTGCAAAGCCGCGGGCCAGCGCTTCGGCTATCGCCCCGATGATCAGGCATGCGCGCCATCCTGATAGGTGTCGAACTTACGCGCGGGATCCGCGGAAGGGCCGCTGCGGTCCATGCCGGCCAGTTTCTGCGCGCCGTCCTGGAACGGATCGACCGTGCGCGCCGGGTCCGCGGAAACACCGCCGCGGTCCATGCCAGCCAGCTTCTGCGCGCCGTCCGAGAACGGATCCGGCTTGCGCAGGCGGCTGGCATCCGCGCCCGTCGCCGGCGCGGCGGCCGGGTCCAGGCGAGCGCCATCGCTAAAGACATCGAAACGCGACGCATGGAAGACGTAGCCGTAGCGGTCCCCGGACACGGCACTGTCCTGGGGGCCAGCGGCTTGCGCCGGAACCGCCGTGGCGGCAATGCCGGCAAGTGCGGCCGAAGTCATCAACAACTTGAAGAAATGGCGGGGCATGGCAATCTCCTTCTGGGCGATCGGCGGATCGCGGCTGGCTTGCAGGGGAGCAGCGCCTTGCGCTGGTCCGGCCACACGTGAATCGCGCGGTTAAACCAGATACGCTGCAAAGCGCGGCGTGGATGCACAAGGACGCTGGATGCGTGCGAGCCACGCGCAAAGACCGCACTGGGCTCAGGGCTGCAGGGCAGCGGCCTCGCAGGTCATTCGCCGCATCGCCGTGGCGACTGCGGCATCCACCTGCACCTCGGCCTGCGCAATCGAGGTAGCCAGCCGCTCGCCACCGAACTCGTCATACTCGATAGCGACCTCCAGCGTGTCATCGATGCCGATGTAGTCGAACGCTGCACGCAGCGCCGGGGTGACATGGTCGAGCCGGGCCAGGCGGCCACCGTAGCCGTAGTCGCCGCGCGCGGTCAGCAGCACCAGTTGCTTGCCGCGTCCCGCCAACATCGGCCAGTAAGGCTCTCCCACGCGTTCTCGATCAAAACCGAAGGTCTTGCCCACGCGCACGATATTGTCGATATATGCCTTGAGTTGTGCAGGCACGCCAAAGTTGTACATCGGCACGCCGATCACCAGCACATCGGCGCGCTCGACTTCCGCGACCAGGCGATCGCTTTCGGCCAGCAACGCATCCATCCACCGCTCGCGCCGCGCGGGTGGCGTGAAGGCGCTGCGAATCCAGTCAGCGTTGACGGGCGCGGGCGGTTGCTGTCCCACGTCGCGATAGGTCAGCGTGTCCGCGGGACGCGCCGCTTGCCAGAGGCTGACGAAGCGGTGCGAGAGACGGCGCGTGTGCGAGCCGTGGGCGTCGGTGCCGGAACGTCCCGGGCGGGCGCTGGCGTCGATATGCAGGAGGTGAGCCATGTTGTTCTCATTGCGGTTGGTCATGCCTGAGCCGTTCTCATGGCTCAGCACATGCGATTAGGGGTGATGGCAATGTAGACTCGCTACAATCCCCTCACAACCGATCCTTTCTCTGCCTCATGGCTGAAGATTTCTCATCTGAAACCACGCCCCGCCGCCTGCCGCCGCTCGCCGCGCTGCGCGCTTTCGAAGCCACCGCGCGGCACCTGAGCGTCAAGCACGCCGCACAAGAGCTGTCGGTCACGCCGACGGCGGTGAGCCATCAACTGCGGCTGCTGGAGCAGGTGCTTGGCGTGACACTGTTCGAGCGCCTGCCGCGCCGGCTAGTGCTGAGCGCGCACGGCGCCGCACTGTACCCGGGCACGCGGGAGGGCTTTGATGCGCTGGAGCGGGCCGTGGGCAGGCTGCGCGCGCCGCCATCGCGCAAGACGCTCACGGTGTCGGCAACGCCGGCCTTCGCCGCACGCTGGCTGCTGCCGCGCGCACCGAGGCTGCGGGCCGTGGCGCCGGAGTTCGACCTGCATGTGCATGCCTCGCTGGATGCCGTGGACCTGCATGCGGGCCACGCCGACGCCGCCATCCGCTACGGCAGCGGCAAATGGCGCGGGCTGGACGCCGAGCTGCTATGGCGTGAGCGCTTTGCCCCGGTCTGCAGCCCGCTGCTAGGCGTGAAGAGCGCCGCAGGGCTGCGCCGCCAGACCTTGCTGCACCACCAATGGCGCAGCCACGCGCGCCGCCCCATAACTTGGGCCCTGTGGCAGCAGGAGGCCGGGCTGGACCGGCTGGATGCGGCCAGCGGCCCCGTTTTCTCCGACGAGACCCACGCCATCCTCGCGGCGCTTGGCGGCCAGGGCGTCGCCTTGCTGAGCCTGACACTGGTGGAGGAGGAATTGCGCAGCGGCGCGCTGGTGCAGCCCTGCGGCCCGGCCATCGAGGGCGACGGCTATTACCTGGTCTACCCGGCACACCGGCGCGACGACGACGCGGTGCGCGCCGTGCGCGCATGGATCGGCCCGCAGGCGGATAACGCGATGCGCTGAGGCTGCGGAGTCGCTCATCCTGCGGAGTTGTTTTCGCGTGGTTGCTGGTTGCTTACCGCGCCGGCAAGCGGGCATGATGGCGGCTACCGATCCCGGAGCCCCGCGCATGCCTGCCCAACCTGACTCGCAATACCAAGACAAAGACCAGCTGATCCAGCGCTTCGGCCTGCAGCCGCATCCGGAAGGCGGCTACTACCGCGAGACCCATCGCGACGCCGTGCGTGTTTCGCGTGTTTCGCGTGTGTCGCATCTGTCGCGTGAAGGGGCAGGCAATCCCGCCACACATGCCGCCTCCACTGCGATCTACTACCTGCTGTGCGACAGCGCATACTCCGCCTGGCATCGCATCCGCTCCGACGAGGTGTGGCACTTCTACGCGGGTTGCCCGCTCAACGTGCATGTGCTGGAGCAAGACGGCAGCCTCACCACGCACCGGCTGGGCAATGCGCTCAGCGATGACAACGCGGTGTTCCAGGCCGTGGTCCGGGCTGGCTGCTGGTTCGCCGCCGAGCGCAGCGATCCGGATGGCTTCTCGCTGGTAGGCTGCACCGTGGCGCCGGGCTTTGAGTTCAGCGAGTTCGAGCTGGCCGATGCCGACAGCCTGCTGGCATCGCACCCGCGCCATGCCGCACTGATCGCGCGGCTCGCCCCTGCGCCACAACGCTGATGCGCTGATGCGCTAAAACGGCAGACCGCCCAAACCCCTTCCCGTTTTTTCTCTTTTCGAGATCCCCGCCATGAAATGGTTTTCCCTTGCAGCTGTGGCGCTGGTAGCGCTGGAACATGTCTACATCATGGTGCTGGAGATGTTCCTGTGGGATAAGCCCAAGGGCATGCGGGCCTTCGGGCTGACGCACGAGTTCGCCGTTGCCACCAAGGCGCTGGCGGCCAACCAGGGGCTGTACAACGGCTTTCTCGCGGCTGGCCTGCTGTGGGGCCTGGCCACCGCCGCGGTGCCGGTGCAGTTGTTCTTCCTGTGCTGCGTGCTGGTGGCCGGCATCTTCGGCGCCTGCACGGCCAGCCGCAAGATCCTGTGGGTGCAGGGCTTGCCGGCGGCGATCGCCATCGCACTGGTGCTGCTGGCCTGAGGCGGCCGGCAGGCTTGGCGTCGTACTAGCTGCGCAGGGCCTCGGCCATGGCGCGCAGCGCCAGCGTGTAGCCGGCAACGCCAAGCCCGCAGATCACGCCGGTGGCCGCGCGCGAGATCAGCGAATGGCGATGGGTCTCCTCGCGCGCATGGATATTGGTGATGTGCAGCTCAATCACCGGACGCTGGATCAGCTTGACGGCATCCAGCACGGGGATGGAGGCGAAGGAGAATCCGGCCGGATTGATGATCACGCCCGCGTTCTTCTCAAACGCTTCCTGCAACCAGTCCACCATCGTGGCTTCGCTGTTGGTCTGGCGAAAATCGCACGCGATCCGCAGTTCATCCGCCAGCGCCGCAACCCGCTGCTGGACCTCGGCAAGCGTGGTCGTGCCATACAGGTGCGGCTCGCGCTTGCCCAGCATGTTGAGGTTGGAGCCATTCAGGACATAGACGAGTTCGGTCATGATTTGTGGCGCGCGGCAATGCGCCGCGCGCTGAATGAGTTAGTGGGATTTGCAGGGTTAGTGAGATTTGCGCGTGCCGATCGGCATGAACCGAGCGCCTTCGGCGATGACGCCGGGTGCATCGGAACGGTTCATGTCGATGCCACGCGTCTCGGGCGCCGTCAGGATCATGGCCAGCGAGATCAGGTTGAACACGACGCAGACGGCGACCACGCCCCACGGCGAGCCGTTGCAAACCTGCAGCAGCCACACCGCGACCACCGGCATCGGCCCGCCGGCAATCAGGTTTGCGCCGGTGTATGCAAGCGCCGATCCCGAATAGCGGACATTGGTCGGAAACGCTTCGGCGAAGGCGACCGGCTGGATGCCGCTCTGGAACTGGGTGAAGCCCAGGAACAGGCCCATGATGGCGAGCATCGGCAGGAAGCTCTTGGTGTCGAGGATCTGGAAGTAGACGAACAGGATCAGCAGCGTTGCGACGGAACCAATGGCCAGCGCCTTCTTGCGGCCGATCTTGTCGCTGAGCATGCCACCCGCCAGCGCGCCGACGATGGCGCAGACATTGGCGCCCATCAACAGCAGGAAGCCGGTCTGCTTCGGCACTTCAAGCGTCTTGGTGATGTAGCTCAGCGAGAACACGACAATGAGGTAGAAGATCGCCGCCGGGCCGCAAAAGAACAGCATCCAGCGCAACACCGTTTTGCCGTGCAGGCGCAATGCATCGCGCAGCGGGTTGCCCACCTCGGCCACCTGGCTCTTGCGCAGCTCGACGAATGCCGGCGTTTCACTGACCTTCAGGCGGATATACACGCCGACGATCACCAGGATGAAGCTCAGCAGGAACGGCACGCGCCATCCGTAGGCGTCGAACGATTCCGCCGACATCGTGGAGGCAAGCAGCAACAGCACGCCATTGGCAAGTATCTGGCTCAGCGGAGAGCAAAGGCCCAGCAGGCCGGAGTACTTGCCGCGCCGGTCCGGGCTGGCGTGCTCGATAGCCATGAGTTGCGCGCCGGTCGATTCGCCCCCGAGCGCGAAGCCCTGCAGGATGCGCAACAGCACCAGCAACACCGGCGCCCAGACGCCGATCTGCGAGTAAGTGGGAAGCAAGCCCATCAGCACGGAGGACAGCCCCATGATCGTGACCGTGCCCAGCAGCAGGTTGCGGCGCCCGAGCTTGTCGCCAAGGTGGCCGCAAATGATGGCACCGAGGGGCCGTGCCGCCAGGCCAACGCCGAAGGTGGCCAGCGATGCCAGCAGCGCGGATGTTGGCTCCATGGCCGGGAAAAACAGCCTGGGCAGGATGGTGGCCGCCAATGCCCCGTAAAGCGTAAAGTCGAACCACTCCAGTGCGGTGCCGATGGTGGCGGCCGCCACGGCGCGCGTGCGCATCGCTGCATTGGCCGGGCGTAGTGTCTCTGCAGTCATTTTGTCTCCTGGCATTCTCTTCCTGGGAAGGGTAGGCGTCGCTGCCCTTCCGATGTCGTTGAAGCCGTCCAACGCTCTCGCGCTTCTGCCTTCGTGCCGGTTGGATCGGTAAAAGCATGCTAGCAAGGGTTTGTGAATATCATTCCAATCTTGACGAATTGAAATTCGTATTAGATAGTCACGAACTATATTGACGTCAGCAGGGAGTTCGCCATGTCAGGCGTACTACGCACACTAGGCATCCTCGAATATCTTTGTACCCAGGTCGAGGCCGTGCCGCTCGCCGCCATCGCCGACGATCTCGACATCCCGCGCAGCGCGTGCCACCGCCTGCTGGTCGACCTCAAGAATGCGGGCTATGTACGCCAGTTGCGGGACCACGGCGACTACATCCTGACAACCAAACTGGTGGGAATGGGGCTGGGCTTTCTAGCAACGTCCGGCATCGTGGACATCGCGCAGGCCAGGCTGGACCGGCTGGCGGATACGTCGGGCGAGCTGGTGCGCCTGGCCATTGTCGACGGGGATCGCCTGACCTGGGTGGCCAAGGCGCAAGGCGCGCTGCGGGGACTGCGCTATGACCCCGACATGGGCATGGACACGATTCTTTCGTGCAGCGCGACGGGACACGCCTGGATGCAGACCATGACGGACGAACGCGCCCTGGAGCTGGTGTCGCGGCAAGGGTTCGGGCAACCGAATCAGTACGGCCCTAATGCGCCCACCACCATCAAGGCCCTGCTGGGCTTCATCCACCGGGCGCGCGAGCGCGGCTATGCCACGATCAATGAAGTCTTTGCGCCGGCTATGACGGCCATGGCGGCCCCCGTGCAGCGCCGTGGGGGCTATCCGGCAATCGGCGTGATCAGCATTGCGGGCCCGCTGAGCCGGCTGACCGAGCAGCGCATGAAGGCGCTGGGCCCGGCGCTGCTTGCCGCCGCCGCGGAACTGGCGCTGGCAAGCTCGGCCTCGGCGCTGTTCAACCGCGCTGTGTGAGCATTCTCCTGGCCGCTCAGGGCCGCTCAGCGCGGCTTGCGGTATTCGTTCTCGATCCAGTCCGCGGCGCTGGCCTTGCTCAGCTTGAAGCCCGGCGACACGCGCACCTGGGCCAGTTCGTCGCCGAGCTCGTCGGTGGCGCGCAGCACCGCGAAGGGATTGTCTTCGTCGGGCACGATGTCGAGCGTCACGCTGATGCGCGCCGTGTCCGTGTCGACGATCACGCTCTTGTGCAGCATGGCGTGCAGTTGCTGCTCGTGCCGGCGCAGCACTTCGGAGGCCGTCTTGACCAGCGTCGAGAAGGCGTTGGTGTCCAGCGGCTTGGGGTTCTTCTTGTCGCGGCCCATGGTCCAGGGGCCAACCAGGGCGGGCTCGGGCTCGCCGTCCTTGATCATGGCAACGGCCCAGCCGTCGTCGTCCTCGTTCTTGATCACGCGGGCGGTCCAGCCGTCGGCACGCCACAGGCGCGGCTCCTGGATCTTTTCTGCGTTGTCCCCTGCGGCGTCCTGGTCGTCGGCTTCGGTGGAGAGTTCGGGCTGATGGGTCATGGCTGGCTTCAATTCGGGGCTGCGCGGTGGGCTGCGGGCGCTGGCCGGGGCGCCACGCAATACTTGGCGGGGGCGGACCGGGACGGCGGCGGCATCAAGGGCGCGATTTTACCCCCCTCGCCACGGCGGGGGCGCCAGGCGTCACGCGCGCCCGGCGGCTGAGACATCGCGAGGCATGAATCCCCTCGGAAGTTGTATTTAATGTCTAACCACCGCGTCCTATGCTGGACATGTCGCTGAGACCCCCGTCTTGATGACACACCCTTCCAGTCGCCGTGCCCTTGAGACGGCGACGTTTTTTTACCAGCCAACCCGATCCCCGCACCAAAACGGGGATCGGCCGCAACAAAAGCGCTGGCCCGAGGCGCCCAGCCGGTTTAAGATGCGCGATTATCGAACAATCCGCGCGCACTCGCCCACATGGACGCCCCCATTCCCAGCAGCCCTGGCCAGGCAACGGCCGCCACTGTCCGCGTCGCCCGCCCCCAGGCCGACCTTCTCAACAGTTTTGCCGGCGACCCGAATTTCATGCTGTCGCTGGCGCGCGGCTTGAGCGTGCTCGAAGCTTTCTCGGAGCGTAAGCGCCCGCTCACCATTTCCCAGGTGGCGCAGCGCACCCAGCTCTCGCGCGCATCAGTACGGCGCTGCCTGTACACGCTGGAGCAGCTTGGCTACGTCAGCCAGCAAGGCGGCCAGTTCGCGCTGCGCCCGCGCGTGCTGCACCTGGGCCATGCGTATTTCTCGTCGACGTCGCTGGTGTCGCTGGCCCAGCCGATCCTCGACGCGCTGAGCACGCGCATCCAGCAGACCTCGGCACTGGCCATCCTGGACGACACCGACATCCTTTACCTAGTGCGCTCGGAGGTGCAGCGGGTGCTCACTTATTCGCTCGGCATGGGCAGCCGGCTACCGGCGTACTGCACATCGATCGGCCGCATGCTGCTGGCCCACCTGGCCGAGCCGGCGCTGGAAGACTTCTTCGATCACGTCGACCTGCGCCCGCGCACGCTGCAGACCAAGATCTCGCGGCCCGAGCTGGAGGCCAGCTTTGCGCATGCGCGCGAACTGGACTACGTGCTGATCGACGAAGAACTGGAGCCCGGCCTGCGCGCCATCGCGGTGCCGGTGCGCGGCATCTCAGGCAGCGTCATGGCGGGCATCAGCGTCAGCGTGCGCGCGGCGCAGGTATCGGAAGCAGAGATGATCTCGCGCCTGCTGCCGCCCATGCGCGAAGCGGCAGTGGCGATCGGCAAGCTGATCGCCGCCTGAGCCGCCTGAGCCGCCTAAAACCAAAACCGACAAGGAACCGCAGATTCATGGCGCAAAGCACCCTTAACCCGCTGGCAGGCAAGGGCATGCGTTTTGTCCGGCGGGTCTATGCCATGCGCGCCATCGGGCTGGCGATCGGGTTCTTTGCCGTGGCGGCGGCCATGCTGGAAGCGGGCGCGCCGCGCTGGCTGCTGGCGCTGGTGTTCCTGCACGGCTTTGTCTGGCCGCACGTCGCTGCCTGGCGCTCAAGGCGCAGCGAGGTGCCGTTCCGGGCGGAAACCCGCAACATGATGATCGACGCCGTGCTCGGTGGCATCTGGGCCGCGGGCATGAAATTCAACCTGCTGCCGAGCGTGCTGATCCTGTCGATGATGAGCATGAACAATGTGGCGGCAGGCGGCACGCGCCTGCTGCTGCATGGCTTGGGGTGGCACCTGGCGGGGGTGCTGGCGGGCATCGTGGCCTTCGGCGCAGCCTGGCATCCGGAGGCCAACCTCACCACCATCGTCGCCAGCCTGCCGATGCTGGTGCTCTACCCGCTGGCGCTGGGGCGCACCACCTACAGCATCTCCCGCCGGCTGGCCGCGCACGGCAAGGAGATCGAGGCCAACAGCCGCCTGGACGGCCTCACCGGCGTGCTCAACCGGGGCTATTGGGAGGCCATGCTGGCCGCGGAGTTCCAGGCCTGCAAGACCGGGCGGCGCAGTACCGCCAGCCTGGTGCTGCTCGACATCGACCATTTCAAGCAGCTCAACGACACCCACGGCCACCTGGCCGGCGACGAAGCGCTCAAGGCCTTTGCCGCGCTGGTGGTACAGCACGCCGCGCAGCAAGGCCCGGCTGGCCGCGGTGAAGCGCGGCAATGCCTGGTGGGACGATACGGCGGCGAGGAGTTTGGCGTGCTGCTCAGTGGCGCGAGCCTGACGCAGGCGGTGGAAATGGCCGAGCGTCTGTCGCGCTCGCTGCAGCCGGGCGCCGCTTGCGGGGCGGGCATTGCCGCGCTGCGCGGCCACACCGCCAGCCTTGGCGTGGCCGCCTTTGATGCCGGCATGGCGGGCCACCACGAATGGTTGGCGCACACGGACCGCGCGCTTTACGAAGCCAAGCGGGCCGGCCGCAACCGGATTCGCATCAGCGCGGGTTGAGCGCAAGCAGCGGAAACCGCAGCCAGATGCGCTTAGCCGCGGCTGGCAAGCTCCAGTGCAAACACTAGGCGCTGCAGGAAATTCTCCATGCGGCCGTCAAGGTTGGAGAACGCACAGCCGAAATGGTGGATGGCGCTGTCATCGCGCCCGGCCAGCCAGTGGCCCACCACTTGCAGGCTCAGGTCCAGCTTGCCCAGCGCACCAAAATCCAGATGCACGCCGGAGATGGTGGTGCCCACCGGCAGCTGCGTGGCGTCCACGGTCTTGGAGCGCAACCCGACACCCGAGAGCGAGAGATCTGCAATATCGAGCTTGAGCACCGTGCCGTCGCTCATCTTGATGGTGCAGACGTAGCCCTTGGTGACCAGCGTGCGTGCGCGGAAATGACGGCGGCGCTGGAAGTGATAGAGCTTCTCCGGGAACGGCGCGGAAAATGCCGGGCCACCCTTGTACTGGGTGATCTCGGGCGTGCCGATCATGAAGTTCACGGGCACCCCGCGCAGCGATGCCGAGAAGGCATTCTCGTTGGAAGCCAGCAGCGCCTGCCGCTCGGGCTCGGTGGAGCACCAGTCGAAGACAAAGGTGCGGCTGGCCGGATCCACATGCAGCACGGACGTGACCATCTCGTGGGCGGTACGCGCGCGCACGTTCAGGATGCACTTCTGCCAGGCGAGGTCGCGCAGCACGGTGCCGATCTGCGAGGAATGGGTAAGGCGATAGCGGTCGTCTGGCAACGCGCCGGCGTCAAGCTCGGATTGCTCCGGGGAATCTTGGAGACTCATGAAAATCACGCAAACGTCTGAGAGAGGCCTGCGTCGCGCCAGACTGGCTTGCGACGGGGGAATTCGGGCTACCCGCATACCCGGATGCAAGCGGGGGCGAGCGGCTAGCGCCGCATGTTAAGCGCGACGCCTGCTGCTGCGCAAGCTCTTGTTTGAACAACGGCGAAGTGTGGCAAAACTTGAGCCAGACTTCCGAGGGGTAGCCCGCCGGGACGGGTTCGCGCCTCATTTGCCGTCTTCACGCCCACGTTGTTTTGCCGCGCCCTTGGCCCCGCGTGCCGGATGTGGCGATGCGGCCACCTGGGCCGGATCCGCGCCGAGCGATGCTTGCGCCTCCTGGCACAGCCAGTCCCTGACCGCGCGACGCCGCGCATCGTGCTCGAACGCCACTGGCGAGAGCAACTGATAGCAAGATCCGTCGCGCACGAAGCCTCGCGGCGCGGCGATGCGGCCGTCGGCGAGCTCGTCGGCCACCATCAGGCGCGACGCGATCGCGCAGCCAAGCCCGGCCGCGGCAGCCTGGATGGTCAGGTAGAAATGCTCGTACCAGGCATCCGCGCCAAAGCGCTGCGCGCCGCCGGCGGCCTTGGCCCAGCGCTGCCAGGCATCCGGGCGCGAGCGTGTGTGCAGCCGGTGGGACAACGCCCCGACACTAGCCCCGACGCGGCAGACCACGCCCACCCATTCCTCGGCGACCTCATGGGCATGCAGCTCCGACCCCACATGAAAATCGTTGCGGCGCAGCGCCAGGTCCACGCCGCTGCGCGCGAAGTCCACCGGACCACCGGCGGCCATCAGGTGCAGCGTCACCTCCGGATGCGCCGCGGTAAAGCGCGGCAGGCGAGGAATCAGCCAGCGCATGGCAATGGTGGGCTCGCACGACAAGACCAGCGCCCTGGGCTGCCCATGCGCGCGGATGCGCTGCGCCGCCGCGCCCAGCACTTCGAGCGACTGCGTGGCGGCGGCATGCAGGATGTGCCCCGCCTCGGTCAGGAACACGGCGCGGTTGCGGCGCTCGAACAGCGCCACGCCGAGCGCCTCCTCCAGCTGGCGAATCTGGCGGCTGACCGCGCCGTGGGTCAGGTGCAGTTCGTCCGCAGCCCGCATGAAGCTCTGGTGCCGCGCCGCGGCCTCGAAGAATCGGATCCCGCCCAGCCAGTGCATGCTCGCCTTGATGTGTCAGTTTTTCTCACGGATTTGCACGAGTATAAATCGGTTGTGGCGCCACATATCAACGCAGAGAATGCCTGGAACCCGATTTCTATCCGGTCAAGGATCCTCATACAAAATGCACCCTCTCACCGAACTGCTGGCCGTCGCCACTATCACCGTGCTGGCCGTGATCAGCCCGGGCCCCGACTTCGCCATGGTGATGCGCAACAGCTTCGTGCATGGCCGCAAGGCCGGGCTGCTGTGCGCGCTCGGCATCGCCCTTGGCGTCCAGGTGCACGTTTTCTACACGATGTTTGGCGTGGCGTTGTTGATGGAGCACGCGCACAAGCTGTTGACGGTGGTGAAGCTGCTCGGCGCCGCCTACCTGATCTGGATCGGCATCCAGACTCTGCGCAAGCGCGCGCCGGACCCGAATGCGCCGCCGCTCGGTGCGGATGCGGGCACACCTGCGCTGACAGCGCTCGGCGCGCTCAAGATGGGCTTTCTCACCAATGCGCTCAATCCCAAGACCACGTTGTTCGTGGTCAGCACCTATACGCAGGTGGTGAATGCGCAAACGCCGCTGGCCGTGCAGTTCGGCTATGGCCTGTTCATGTCGCTGGCGCACCTGGCCTGGTTCGGCCTGATTGCGTGCTGCTTTTCCACGCCCGCGTTGCGCGCCGCCATGCTGCGGCGCCAGCGCTGGCTGGATCGGGTGATTGGTTCGGTGTTGCTGGCGCTGGGGGTGGCGCTTGGCCTGGGCAACCTCGCATGACGCGGGCCGTTGCCGGCGGCATCAGCCTGGCGCCGGATCCAGCCCATACGCACGCCGGCATACATGCTGCGCGCCGCCCGCGCGCAGGTGGCTTTGATACAGGATGAAGCGCGCCACAGGGAACGGCTCGCACACCAGCCCGGCCTGCGCGTCGCGCCATGCCTGCAGCGCGGTATCCGCCACGGCAGGCCCGCAGCGCGCCAGCGTGATGTGGGGATGGAAGCCCGCACGCTGCTGCAAGCCCGCATCGGGTAACGTTGTGCCCTCGCATCCGGCAAGCGCCTGCGCCATCTGCGCATGCAGGCTGTCCAGCGCCGCATGGGGCGCCACGCCCGCCCACAGCACACTCGCCCGCCGCCCGCGAAAATAGCCGGCCTCTTTCACCGTGAGCGCAAAGGCCGCGCCGCAGACGCCCCCAAGCGCCTGCTCGATGCATGCCGCGGTGGCGTCGTCCTGCTCGCCGAGGAAGTGCAGCGTGAGATGGACCTGATGCGGCGCCGCCGCCCGGATGCCCGCCACGCGCGGCACGCGAGCCAGCAACGCGGACGCCAGCGCTGGCGGAACCTCAATCGCCACGAACAAACGTGCCATCAGTCTCACCTCCCGTGACGGCCTGGCGCGGGTGGTCAAGCGCAGCGGCGCGATGCCGCTCGCTCAAAACGCCAACGCCGACTGACGCAGGATGGGCAGTGCCATGGCCGCGGCCGTGCCTTCGAGCCGGAGCAGCGCGCGCTTGCGGTCGGTGCCACCGGCATAACCGGTGAGGTCGCCGCTGGCACCCAGCACGCGATGGCAAGGCACGATCACCGACAAAGGGTTGCGCCCCACCGCCCCGCCGATCGCGCGCGCATGGGTGGGGGCGAGGCCCAGCCCAGCGCCCAGTTCGCCATATGACGTGGTCTCGCCGAACGGGATCTCGCACAGTGCCTGCCAGACCGCGTGCTGGAACGGGCTGCCGCCCAGCACCATGGGGACCTTGAAGACCTGCAGGCGCTCGGCGAAATAATCGGCCAGCTCATCGGCGGCCTGCTCGAAGACGGGCTTCGCGGCGGCGGGCACGTTGGTGTCCGGCGTGGCCGCCGCCGGGTAGTACTTCTGCCCGGAGAAGAACAGCCCGCTCAAGCGCGCGCCGTCGACGCGCAGCAGCACTTCGCCCAACGGGCTGGCGACGATGCGGTAGGCAATCATGGTGTGTTCCTTGTTGTGTCTCTTGTCTTGTCGTTTCGTTCCGACTTGTCCGACTTGCCTTCTTCGTAGCGCCGCCACAGGTGGATGGCGGCGTAAGCGCGCCAAGGCGCCCACTGCGCGACGTGCTGGTTCATGCCTCGCACGGTAGCGATGCCGAGCACCTTGCGCAAGACATAGTCGGTGCCCGGAAAAGCATCCGGCCAGCCGAGCGCGCGCATCGCCACGTACTGCGCGGTCCAGTCGCCCACGCCTTCCACCTCGCGCAGGCGCGCCATGGTGTCTTCCGGCGCGGCGTTAGGCTCCAGCTTGAGCGCGCCCGCCGCCACGCGGGCAGCGATGGCATGAATGGCCCGGCCCTTGCCCAGCGGGATGCCGATCTCACGCAAGGCCTCGGGCGACATGCCAGCCAGCGCAGCCGCGCCGGGAAACGTCACGCGCAGTGCCGGCGTGGGCTGCGCCAGCGGCAAACCGTAGCGCTCGGCCAGCCGCGCCAGCAGCGTGCGCGCGTGCTTCACCGAGATCACCTGGCCCACCACCGCACGCACGGCGATCTCAAAGCCATCCACCGCGCCCGGCAAGCGCATGCCAGGCGCTTCGGCAGCCAGCGGGCCCAGATGCTGATCCACCACATCGGGCCGGCAGCCCAGGTCGCACAAGCGCCGCACGCGGCCCAGCGCTTGCGGAATCACATGCGCCAGCGAACCAGACAACGTCACCTTGATCACATGGCGGCGCGCGACATGCTCCAGCCGCAGCCAGCCCACATGCATGCGGCCGCCGCTGTCGATCGCCAGCGTGCGCGCGTAGCTGCCATCGCCAAGCTGCTCGATGCCATCCACCGCGCGCACGCCCAGGAATTGCAGGAACGCCGCCCACGCCATCGGCGGGCGGTAGCCCAGCTCGAACACCAGCTCGTCGGCCACGTTGTCGGCGGCGCGCTTGCGCATGGCCATGGGCGTCAGCCCGTAGCGCGTCTTGAGCACATCATTGAAGCGCCGCACGCTGCCAAAGCCAGCAGCGTGCGCCACGTCGGTCACGGTCAGCCCCGTATCGGTCAGCAAACGCTTGGCCAGCAGCAACCTCTGCGTCTGCGCATACTCCAGCACCGAGACGCCGAACTGCGCATCGAACAGCCGGCGCAGGTGGCGCTCGGTAATGCCGATGCGCGCCGCCAGCCCGGCCACGCCGGCATCCACCATGAAACCCTCGTCAATCAGCGTGGCCGCGGCCTGGGCCAGGCGCCCCGACAGGTCGGCCAGCCCGTGTCCCGGCGCCAGTTCGGGCCGGCAGCGCAGGCAGGGCCGGAAGCCCTGCTTCTCGGCCGCGGCGGCGCTGTCGTAGAAGGTGCAGTTCTCGCGCTTGGGCGTGCGCACCGCGCAGATCGGCCGGCAGTAGACGCCGGTGGACGACACGCCCACGAAGAACCGCCCGTCGAAGCGGCGGTCGTGCGAAGCCACGGCCTTGTAGCAGGTATCCGGATCGAGTTTCATAGCCAGCATGCTACTCCGTTGCGCATGCGGAACTAGCTGGATTCGGACATTTGCCTCGGCGGCGTGTATTGACCTGCCGCACCCCAAGCGATGTGGATTGGACGCGGCCACCTTGCCATCGAGTTGGCGGACGACACATTGGCCATGCCCCGTGCCGCCACCGTGGTGCCAGTCAGCGTTGTGCTGCCGGTGCCGGCAATTGGGTCACCCTTGCCAGCATATTCCTTTCCGGCTGCCTCGACCGGCCCAGGTCAACAGAGCGGCAGCGCGCTGGCATCACAACCGGTTTGGCGCCACGCCCCGCGACCGAGAATTGCTGGTACTGGTTATGAGACACGCCAGCCCCGGAGGGCGTATTGATGTTGACCACCAGCGGTGCCCGGCCGATCAGCGTGCCCGGGGGCATGCGCCCGCCGCAGCTTTGTGCGCAACAGTGAAGCATGCGGCAACAGCCATCCGCATGCCGCGCGTCATGTTGAAAACCAGGCGATAGCGATTGTTGTTCATTGCGTCCAGGCGTCACAAGCTGGGAGGTGCGGCAGTCAGCCGTAATGCGCTTTCGGATTCAGGGCACGCGTTGTCAGGGCACTAGTTCGCGGCCACGATGCCTGTCGTTTCAGCCGTTACGGTGGCCACGCCCACCAGCGGCGCGCCGGAGAGCTTGACGATGCCGGCGCCCGGAGCCAGCCAGGCCGTCCCTTCCAGCACGGGCAGCGGGAACAGGGTGCCGGGATACTTGCGGTCGTAATGCAGCGCCAGCTTGCAAGCGCCCTTGTACGTCACCCCCTTGGCCGTCACGTCTTCGCGGCCGATGTATTGCACGGCAACGCTGACGACCCGGCCGATCGGCTTGAGGGCGGGTTGCGGCTCGGTCGCCAGAGCCTCGGCGTTCGCTTCCGACATGGTGAAGCTGCGTGTCTCGTTTGGCTTCATGCCAACCAGGTTTGGTGTGCCTGTCTGTCCCGACACGTTGTCCTTGAAGGTGAAACGGCGATACTTGGTGTACTTGGTGTACTTGCTGTACGGGCCCTGATCGAGGTCGCCGTAATCGGTTGCGCCGATTGGAAAAATCGCGGAGGCCGGATCGATATAGAGCCGCGCGTTCGTCCCGTGGCCATTGAAGAGGCCATTGACCAGCTTGACCTCGAGCGTGTCGTAGCTGCCGCCGTCGAAGACTGTGGTGCCAATGGCTGTGGCATCAAAGGTTGCCACCTCGCTCACAGGTCCGAAGTTCAGCGTCGCGGTGACCTTTTGTCCGGCGGCAGGCGCCGCCAGGCAGGCCGCATCGAGCGGGTCTGTGTTCACCGGCGCGGGTGTTGTTGCGCTATCGGTGGCGGCCGGCGCGTCATTGGGCTTGGCTCCGCTGCTGCCATCCGACCCGCCACCGCAGGCGACGAGCAGGAAGGTCGTCACGGCCATCGCGGCCATCGCGGGTTTCATCTTTTTTTGCATCCTTGTTCTCCTGGTATTGGAAAGACACCGAAAACCCGCCTGTCGGCGAGCGTGTAGGGAAATTGGCGGGCTTGACGAGACCCCAGGCGAGGAAGGCGTCGTAGTGCAGGCCTTTCACAGGGCTGCCGCGCAGGCGCGGCGCAGAAACGGAGCAAGGCATGGACCCATGCAATCGGCTCAATCGTTGTCTTGGTTGGACGGAAATGCCGGCGAAGCCGGAATGCGCCCACCCTGCGCTGGGCATCAACGCGGAAGTCGCGGCGTTTCACGTTCCGTTGCGAGCGCGCCAATGCAAAAAGACGTTGCAAGGGATGGCGGCTTCGTGCAGCGATGCCGGATCTGGCCGTTTGCGATTTCGCCGTGGAGCGTTACGCTGCCTGCAACGGCTATCAGGTTGCGCAGCGTAGCAATGGAGGGCGTCGATTGAAATCGGACAAGTACGAATTTCGGCTAGGACCGGCGTTAAAAATTGTTACCGTCGAGTTGGCCTTTCGCGCAAATTCGCCTCATTTGCGCGTAATTCCTCGTCGGAATCAATGAGACAAATCCCAATCTGCGATGAGTATTTTTTGACTGGTGTAGCGGGTGTGACTTTTTGTTGCGGCTGGGTTAGGCTGCATTGCACGACGCCATACTTCGCTCGTCGCTGCAACCACAGCGGCCGGGTTTAGCAGCCCGGATGACAGAGGCGGACAGCCGCCACCAGGCGGCGTTTTTGCGTCCGTCGTGCCTCTGCACGTCCTTATGGGCGGGCCTAGGCGGGGGAGCCTTCGGGCTCGCCGGTTCTCTGTCCCGGTCTGCTAACCCCGCCTTGCGCCCGCCCACCCCGATTAGCAGCGGGGAGCGGTGTCAAAGTACGCCGACAGGGGAGGCACCGGCATGCCTCGGTCTTCATTCGCCCATTCCGGGCAAATCGCATCTTCCAAGCTCCCCGCCATCTGCCAACGCCTGCGCGCCTTCCAGTGGAGGCTGCTCGACGTATAACTACCCGCGCTACAACAGCACCGCCCAACGCACAGGCCGCGATACCTGCATGACCGCGCATGCCCCATCCGAAATCCCGCTAAGCCTTGCTGCCGAAAAAACGCGCAGCTCAATGCGTTGTTGTCGGTTGCCATCGAGAACGCGGCGGGCGGCGCCTTCTGCAACGTTTGTCCTCCTGCAGCTCCTTCAGGATGGGCCTTGTGCGCAAATTCGCCCCCATTTGCGCGTAATTCCTCATCGGAATCAATGAGACAAATCTCGATCTGCGATGAATATTTCTTGAGTGGTGTAGCGAATGTGACTTTTTGTTGCGGCTGGGTTAGGCTGCATTGCGCGACGCTATACTTCGCTCGTCGCTGCCACCACAGCGGCCGGGTTTAGCAGCCCGTTTAGGAAGGCGGACAACCGCCAGAAGGAGGCACCTCCATGCCCCAGTCTTCATTCGCCCATTCCGGGCAAATCGCATCCCCCAAGCTCCCCGTCATCCGCCAGCGCGTGCGCGCACCCCAATGGAGGATGCTCGATGTATAACTACCCGCGCTACAACATCACCGCGCAACGCGCAGGCCGCGATACCTTCCTGACCGCGCATGCTCCATCCGAAAGCCCGCTAAGCCTCGCTGCCGAAAAGACCGCGCAACTCAACGCGTTGTTGTCTGTCGCCGTCGAGAACGCGGCGGGCGGCACCTTCTGCAACCTTGGTGAAGAGACCCAGGCCCATCTGCTTTCGCTGGTGGCCGTGCTTGCGCACGAGACGCTGGTGTTGAGCGAACTGGCTGCCGCGATGGATGAGCCGAAAGGCGAGAGTGACGATGGATGATGCCAGCGCGCTGCCACAGCTTGAGGGGTGCGGAACATTCCCAAGTTCACTGCACACCGGTTGAGAAACGCAGCAACATGCCGCTGTGGGCGCGGCAACAGCTAGAATCGGCCATCGGGCCAGCCTTACCGCTGCCTTGCCGCGCCCCGCGGAATCGCACAGATCTCCGCAACAAGGGAGCCAATCCAGACTTCGAATTCCGCATGCGTCTCGTCATCAAGCGCCTTTCCTTGCTGCTAGCCCTGGCTTTCAGCGTATCCGCAAACGCCGCGCCGGGCGTGGCCCACGCGCCGGCGCCAGCTGCCGCGAAGCTGCCCAGCGCGGCGCCGGCGGAAGTCGTCAGCGTGGAAGGCATTACCGAGTACCGGCTGCCCAACGGCCTGCGCGTGCTGCTTGCGCCCGATGCTGCGCAGCCCGTCACCACGGTCAACATGACCTACCTGGTCGGCAGCCGCCATGAGAACTATGGCGAGACTGGCATGGCGCACTTGCTCGAACACCTGTTGTTCAAGGGCACGCCGGCGCTGCCGGGCAACACCATTGCGCAGGAGCTCACGCGCCGTGGCATGCAGTTCAACGGCACCACCGCGTTCGACCGCACCAACTACTACGAGAGCTTCACCGCCAGCGAGGAAAACCTCGACTGGGCGTTGAAGATGGAAGCGGACCGCATGGTCAACAGCTTTATCGCCCGCGAGGCGCTCGACAGCGAGATGACGGTGGTGCGCAACGAGATGGAGCGCGCCGAGAACAATCCCGGTGGCATGCTGATGCAGCAGATGCGCTCGGCCGCCTACCGCTGGCACAACTACGGCAAGGCGCCGATCGGCGCGCGCAGCGACGTGGAGCACGTCGCCATCGGCAACCTGCAGGACTTCTACCATCGCTATTACCAGCCTGACAACGCGGTGCTGGTGGTGGCGGGCAAGTTCGACGTGGCCGCCACGCTCGCGCGCATCGGCAAGTACTTCGGCGCGATCCCCCGGCCCACGCGCGCGCTGCCGGTCCAGTACACCGTGGAGCCGCCGCAGGAGGGCGCGCGCGAGGTCACGCTGCGCCGCGTGGGCGACTCGCAACTGGTCGCGGTGCAATATCACATCGCACCGGGCGCGCATCCGGATACGGTGGCCCTGCAGCTGCTCGCCGATATCCTGACCGATGGCTCGGGCGGCCGCCTGTACAAGGCGCTGGTCGAGAGCGGCAAGGCCAGCTGGCAGTCTGGCTCGGTATCGGGCATGAAGGATCCCGGCTCGGTGCTGTTCGCCGCCGGGCTGAGCAAGACGCAGGATCTCGAAGCCGCGCGCCAGGTGCTGGTGGCGCAGGTGGAGGGCTTTGCCGCCCGGCCGGTGACGCAGGTGGAGCTGGACCGCGCCCGCACCCGCCTGCTCAACAGCTACGAGCGCCTGCTGGAGAATCCTTCCGGCTACGCCGTCGCCTTGTCCGAGGCCATCGCCAAGGGCGACTGGCGCCTGCTGCTGGTGGCACGCCAGCAGGCCGAGCGCGTCACGCTGGCGGACTTGCAACGGGTCGCGCAGAACTATCTGCGCGCCAGCAACCGCACGCTCGGCCGCTTCATCCCCATCGACATGCCGGGCGATGCGCCGGCCGAGACGCTGGCCCGGGCCACCATGCCCGCCGCGCCGGACGTCGCCGCGCTGGTGGCGGCCTACCAGGGCAAGCCGCCCAAGGCCGCGGTGGCCGCCTTTGATCCCAGCCCGGACAATATCGAGGCGCACACGCTGCGCGGCAAGCTGGCCAACGGCATGCAGTTCGCGCTGCTGCCCAAGCCCAGCCGCGGCCAGACTGTTAACGGCACGCTGATCCTGCGCATGGGCGACGTCGCCAGCCTGCAAGGCCAGGATGCGGTCGGCAGCCTCACCGCCGCCATGCTGATGCGCGGCACCGTCCGCCTGGAGCGGCAGCAGATTGCCGACCGACTGTCCGCGCTCAAGGCGGTGGTGTCGGTCCAGGGCGATGCCGAGGCGGTCACTGTGCGTTTTGAAGCGCGCCGCGAAACGCTGGCCGACACGCTCGCGCTGCTGCGCGACATCCTGCGCGAGCCGAGCCTGCCCGCCGCGGAGTTCGAGACCCTGCGCGCCAACGCCATCGCCGGCATCGAGAGCGGCCTGGGCCAGCCCGAGGCGATCGCGTCGAACGTGCTTGGCCGTCACGGCAATCCCTACCCATTGGGGGATCCGCGCTATGTCGGCACCCCGCAGGAGGACATCGCGGCGCTGCGGCAAGTGCAACTGGCCGACCTGCGCGCCTTCCACACGCGCTTCTACGGCGCGAGCCACGGCCAGGTGGCGCTGGTCGGTGACTTCGACCGCGAGGCGGCGCAGGCGCAACTGGCCACGCTGTTCGGCGACTGGCAGGCCCAGGCGCCGTATGCGCGCATCGAACGCCCCTTTGTGCCGCTGGCACCGGCGCACCTGACCCGCGAGACGCCGGACAAGGCCAATGCCATCTACCTGGCCGCGCTGCCGGTCGCGCTGACCAGCGATGCACCGGAATATCCGGCCCTGGTGATCGCCAATCGTGTGTTCGGCGGGAGCGCGCTCAAGAGCCGGCTGGCGGATCGCCTGCGCCAACACGACGGCATCAGTTACAGTGTCGGCAGTTTCGTTCAGGTGGGTGCGCTCGACACCAACGGGCGCTTCGGCATGCAAGCGCTCTATGCGCCGCAGAACCTGGGCAAGCTCAAGCGTGGCGTGGAAGAAGAACTGTCGCGGCTGGCAGCCGCCGGCATCACGCCGCAGGAGCTGGCACAAGCCAGGAGTGGCCTGCTGCAGCAAGGCACGCTGGCCCGCACCAGCGATTCCGCGTTGGCCGGCACGCTCGCCAGCCAGCTATTTCTGGGGCGCACGATGCGCTTTGTCACGGAATACGAGCAAGGTATCGCCACGGCGACCGTCGAACAGGTCAACGCGGCCATCCGCAAGCACCTGGACCCGGCGCGGGCGGTGCATGTGTATGCGGGAGATTTTTCTGTCACGGCAGTGCAAGATGCCGGGGCGACGATAAAGACAATAAAGGCGATAGAGGCGAATGAGCCGGCAAACGAAGCCGTGGCCGTCCCCTAAAAGGCAATACTGGAGGAAAATAGTGGCAACGCAGGGCGGTGTGGGACACCGCTGGCGCAGTAGTCCAAACGGCTTGGGGGCAACCCCTTGCTGCAATGACGCGTTGACTGTATATTCGTACAGTATAAGACGATATAAGAGGTGTGGATGTCAATAGTGCGAGCTAGCAGCAAAGCAGAAGCGCTTCGGCTTCTCGCATCGAAAGATGTGCTGGCGCTTGAGCTGGACTATGAAACCGGATGGCAGGACGCCGTCGAACTTGGCCGGCTCGGAGAGAAACGCGGCATCAAAGTGCAATACCGCGGACAGGAAAGCATTGCCGTCCATTCGCGCGAGGCCCTGATCGAAGGGCTGGCTAAGACCAAGACCACCTTCAGGCAGCGCAATCTGTATTGCCAGTTCGATCTCGGCACGCTTGCCGACCATGAACTGCTCGATCTCGAAGCCAAGGCGACCCGACTGGGCGACTACATCCTGGCAGGCCATCTGCTAAGGGATGTGGACGGAGTCTGGCCGCAAGAAGCGCAGTAACGCAGACAAAGCGCGGCAAGACCAAGCAAGACACAGCAAGACCCACTAATAGGCGTCATTCACGTCAAACGCAGCGGACCTGGCCCATCGCCTCGCCCCGCTGCCCCGACCCACGGCGCCAGCCCTGCCGCGCGATGCGGCCAGACGCGTTTTTCGGCCGGCACCCCGCCGGTGCGGGCATCGCGCCGCCTCGCCAGCCATTCCCTTCCGCCCCCCAAGTAGTGCAAGACAGGTCACCCTGCGCCGCCATCACGGCGCAATCGCACTACACTGGAATTCTGCGTGCCGATCTCGCACCACGGCCTGTTAGCGTGGGCGACATGCCGAAAGGAAGAGACAAACCATGACAGACCTGTCCGCCCCCCTGCTCGATGCGCCGCCGAGTGCCGAGGAAAAGCGCAAGCGCATCTACGCGATCGTGGCCGCGTCTTCCGGCAATCTGGTCGAGTGGTTCGACTTTTACGTCTACGCGTTCTGCGCCATTTACTTCGCGGGGTCCTTCTTCCCCAAATCCGATCCCACGGCGCAATTGCTGAACACCGCCGGCGTATTTGCCGCAGGCTTCCTGATGCGGCCGATTGGCGGGTGGCTGTTCGGGCGGATTGCCGACCGGCATGGCCGCAAGAACTCGCTGCTGATCTCGGTGACGATGATGTGCTGCGGCTCGCTGCTGATCGCCAGCCTGCCTACCTACAACAGCATTGGCGCCTGGGCGCCGGCGCTGCTGCTGGTCGCGCGGCTGCTGCAGGGACTGTCCGTCGGCGGCGAATACGGCACCACCGCCACCTATATGAGCGAGGTGGCGCTCAAGGGCCAGCGGGGATTTTTCTCCTCGTTCCAATATGTCACGCTGATCGGCGGGCAGTTGCTGGCGGTGCTTGTGGTGGTGGTGCTGCAGCAGTTCCTCGACGAGGCTGAGCTCAAGGCATGGGGCTGGCGCATCCCGTTCGTGATCGGCGCCGCCACGGCGGTGGTAGCACTGTTCCTGCGCCGCACCCTGCATGAAACGACCTCCGCCGCCACCCGGGCGAGCAAGGAGGCCGGCACGTTGACGGAGCTGTTCCGCAACCACAAGGCAGCCTTCTTCACCGTGCTTGGCTACACCGCGGGCGGCTCGCTGATCTTTTATACCTTCACCACGTATATGCAGAAGTACCTGGTCAACTCGGCCGGCATGTCGATCAAGACAGCCAGCTACGTGATGACCGGCTGCCTGTTCTTCTACATGTGCATGCAGCCGTTCTTCGGCGCGCTGTCGGACCGCATCGGGCGGCGCACCAATATGCTGCTGTTCGGCGCGCTCGGCACGCTGGCCACGGTTCCGATCCTGACGACGCTCGGGAGCGTGAAGAGTCCCTTTGTCGCCTTCGTGCTGATCTCGCTGGCGCTGGCCATTGTGAGCCTCTACACCTCCATCAGCGGCATTGTGAAGGCCGAGATGTTCCCGACCGAGATCCGGGCGCTGGGGGTGGGACTGGCCTATGCCGTGGCCAACGCGATCTTCGGCGGCTCGGCCGAGTATGTCGCGCTGGACCTGAAATCGCTAGGCCACGAATCCAGCTTCTACTGGTACGTGACGGCGATGATGGTGATCGTGTTCCTGGTCAGCTTCCGGCTGCCGCGGCAGGCCAGGTACCTGCACCACGAGCACTGACGCGCCAGCGCGTCAGATGGGAAAGGCAGCGCGCTGGCGCGCGCCTGCCCGGCTTGCCACGTGCCTGGGGCCCACGGCCAGCTCGATGCCCACGCCATCGCCAAGCAACAATGCCTGCGACGCCGTGCGCACGCCCATGCCGCCACCGAGGTCATCGGCCCGCAGCCCGAAGGCCGTCTCGCTCGCCCACATGCCCAGCGCAGCGCCATCGCGCTTGAGCGTCAGCACGGCCTTGTGCGAGGTATAGGACAGCCAGCGCCGCGCCACGTGATGCACCGGCAGGCACAGGCGCTCGGCCAGCGCGTCCAGCACGTCGAGGTCCACCGCGCCGGGCAAGGCCAGGCGGCAGGCATTGAGCGGCATCAGCAGCCGGCTGGCAAAGGCATAGGCGAGCCCGCCGGCCGAGTCATCGTCCGGCATGGCCATCAGCTCGGCGTTGGTGCACTCCACGTAATCCAGCTCGCTGCCACCCAGAAGCTGGCGGCCTAGCAGGTACGCAATCATGAAGCGCACATCCGGCGCTGCCAGGCTATCGCTGTAGAGAATGGTCCAGGCGCCCGTGCCCGTGCGATACAGCGCGCCGTCGAAGCTTTGCAGGCGGGTTGGCTGGACCGAGGAAACCGGATCGTCGCGGCCCAGCGCGCCGGCGGCATCGAGCGCCAGGCGGATGCAGTCCAGCGGCATGTAGGCGGGCCGCGCGGCGCGGGCCATCAGCGCTGCGATGATCGGGTAGCAAGGTGCGGTGCTATCCGGGCCCGCGTGGTCGTTGCCGGGCGCCGTTTGCGAGGGCGGCGCATCGAGTTGGCAAGGGGCACGCATGGACGGAAAACCGGCGTAGCTAGCGGGAACCTTGAGAGCGGCAATCGCCATCGGGGCAGCCTCCGTTGAGACAACAGGACATTGCGTTGCGCGTGTCCATTGGCCGGGCCGATGCACGCTGCCCACAAGTGGCACTAGTGCGGCACGGGCCCTCTCGCGGAGCCCGCCGGTCATGCCGGCAGGCATCCGCGCCCTCCGATCAGTCGCGCAGCAGCTGCTTGGCGATGATCAGTTGCTGGATCTGCGTGGTGCCTTCATACAGGCGCAGCAGGCGCACGTCGCGATAGAAACGCTCTGCCTTGTACTCGGCGATATAACCGGCGCCGCCATGGATCTGCACAGCGCGGTCGGCCACGCGGCCCACCATCTCGGTGCAGAACATCTTGGTGCAGGAGGCCAGCATGCTGACTTCCGGATCGCTCTTGCCCGGGGTCTTGGCATCGTAGCGCTGGGCGCAATCGCGCACCATCGACAAGCCGGCGTACAGCTCGGCCTGGCTATCGGCCAGCATGGCCTGGATCAGCTGGAAATCGCCGATCGGCTGGCCGAACTGCTTGCGCTCCTTGGCATAGGCCACGGCATCGGTAATCAGGCGGTGCGCCATGCCGCAGGCCAGCGCCGAGATATGCAGGCGGCCGCGGTCGAGCACCTTCATGGCCGTCTTGAAGCCAACGCCGGGCACGCCGCCGATGATGTTGGCCGCCGGCACGCGCACGTTTTCCAGCACCACGTCGCAGGTCTTGGTGCCGCGCTGGCCCATCTTCTTGTCCGGCTTGCCAAGCGAAATGCCCGGGGTGTTGGCCGGCACGATGAACGAGGAGATGCCCGAAGCGCCGGCACCGCCGGTGCGCGCCATCAGGGTGAAAGCGCCCGCGCGCGGTGCGTTGGTGATGAAGCGCTTGGTGCCGTTGATGATGTAGTGGTCGCCGTCGAGCTCGGCCTTGGTCTGCAGCGAAGCCGCATCGGAGCCGGCATTGGGCTCGGTCAGCGCGAACGAGATCACCAGTTCGCCGCTGGCGATCTTGGGCAGGTATTCCTGCTTTTGCGCCTCGGTGCCGTCCATCAGGATGCCCTGCGAGCCGATGCCGACATTGGTGCCGAAGACCGAGCGGAAGGCAAAGGCTGTGTGGCCAAGGTCGTACACCACGTCGCATTCCTGCGACATCGACAGGCCGATGCCACCATAGTTCTCAGGGATGGAGATCCCGAACAGGCCCATCTCCTTCATGTCGGCAACGATGTCCGCCGGCACATCGTCGGTTTCCTCGAGCGTGTCTTCCGCCGGCTTCAGGCGTTCGTCGATGAAACGCTGCACCGACGCGCGCAGCAGCGAAAAGGATTCTGCATCCAGGCTCATGGGGATCTCCGGTCAAAGCAAGCAACGATGTGCCCAACATGGTACGCCGTCACCCGATTTTGACAATCCCACAGGTCTTGAACAGAATGGATAATCCCTTTTGACAATAAGGATAAGAGCATAAAGAGGCATATTCTTGGTGCCGCTGGCCTCCTGCCGGCTAGCGCCCTGCCGCTTCGGCGGCGAAATCGCTAAGCTCCCGCGCCCGGTCCGCCGTCATCTGCATAAAACAGGCGGACGCGTTGACACCGGCGATCGTGCCGCCATCGGGATCGGCCTGGAAGCTGCAATTGGCGTCCCGGAACTTCAGCCAAGCGCGCTGGGCGTCGAGCAATGTTGCTTTCCTGGCAGGAGGCAGTGCCTGTTGAAGGCTTTTATAGGCGGCATTCAACGATTTATCCTGCCGCGCCGTCTCCGCCGCGATGCAGTCGTGCATGCCAGCGGTAGTGACATCCGGACGATCCATGCAGGCCCCGTATTGCTTTGACAACAATTTTTCATCCGCCTGCGCGGCAAAAGACGCGCAAAGCAGCAACGCGGAAAGCAGCGCTTTTTTCATATCGGGTCTGGGGTCTGGCAGGGGGGGAATTTGATGAGGAGCGCCATTGGCCTTGCGCAAGGCTTGCGCCAATGGCTTGCCGCAGTGCCCACAAAGGGGAAGCTAGCGCCGGCGGGGCCGGCGCCACTGCGTCATTGAGACAGCAATGCGATCAGGCTTCGGCGATCAGGAAGCGGGCACGGTTCTTACCCAGCCAACCCGGTGCGCGGCCACGGCCGGTCCAGGTGGCGCCAGTCTTGGGATCGCGATACTTCGCGGGCAGGGTGGACTTGGGCTTAGCCGCGGCGCCATTCGCGCTGGCTGCCGGGCGGCCCCGGCGGCGCTTCGGGGCGATGTCGTCTGCCGTCAGCTCATATTCCGCCATCAGGCCCTGGATCTGCGCAATAACGCCCGCCACTTCGCTGGCACGCATCTCGGCCAGCTTTGCTTCGAGCGCTTCCTTCTCTGCAATCAGCTGCTTGTAAGTTGCCATTTTGATTCTCCTGGAGCGGTGTTAATTCAATGATAGGGGAAAATTTGCTGGCATAGCCTACCACGTTTGATTAAAGAAAATCCAATCGCGTAAGAAGTTGATACAACCGACCAGATTTGCACAAGAATAGAAAACGCCGTGGACACGCCGAATGCGGGTGCGATTGGACGCCGGATCGCACGTGCGAAGCCTCCGCATTGCGGATCGCAATGCGGGTTCAGGTAATACCCTATATGCGGGATTTCTCTGCCATGCCATCGCCACCATTGGATCCCCCCATTGGCCCCCCCCATTGGATCCCCCCATTGGCATGCGCCCTGACGGTGCATTCACCCGACAGCGCGATGACACAATATGACAACATTCCGAAAGGTTCCTGAAAGGCCATTGCCCCGCAGGCATGGAAGCCGCAATTCCCGTTCTGCCACAAAAAATGTACAGACAATGTGATAGAAAAGCCTGTCGGAGCGCGCCCGGCTTTGCCGTAATTGCCCCCAAACCGGATAATCGCATGGGCCTGAAGCTAAGCAATATCCACTTTTTAGCGCAAGCTCGCATGCATCCACGCCTGGACTCGATCCTGACTTGGATGCCTGGCATTCAAGCCCCATCCATCATTCAAAAACAGGAAATGGCAATCCGCTAGCGCGATGCAAGCCCCGGCGGACCGGCTCTCGCACGGCGTTTGATACGCTGCATTCGCGCTTGCGGAATCCAGTGTTCAATGTCATTCCAATAGGCGCTGGACCGCGCCGGACCGCATTGCACGCAAAGGCCGTGCGGATTTCTCCTTTCCTTACCGACCGGGCCGGTGATACCGTGCAAATCGCGCCATTCCAAAGTGAGCCGGCAACGCCAATTTGGGGGGAAACGCCGTGTCGCATAGTCCGGAGCAAATCCCTGAGACGCCGATAGCACCGCGCGAGTTCCGCCGCCGCGGTGCGCTGGCGCCGGGCCAGGCGTAACACCCCGGCGAATCCGTGTTCTACCCGCTCCTATCCGGCCTGGACGCTGTCGTGGCGCGCCTGGCGCTGGCTGGAATTCGCCACCAATTTCCGGCGCCTGGACCGGCGCATGCACAATCAATCGATGATCGCCGATCACCAGCGCACGGTGGTGAGCGAACGCAATATCGGCAACGGATATTTCTCCGCTGTAGTGGCAATCCGCTCCCCCGCACTGGAAGAAACCGTTGCTTGCGAAGATCATCGCTTCGACATCAGGGGACATCAGGGGGCATAAGGGAATAAAGGGAATGCCTCGGCGCAATCCTTTGCGCATCGGCCTTTGACGCAATTGCGTTGTCTTGGCTTGCCCGTCTTTAGATGGCGTGCCGCCACCAGGAGCGGCCAGCATGGCTGGCTCCCGCATTAGACGCGCGGCGGCTTGATAAACTGTTTGCCATGCCCGTCAACGCCAGCACGCTTTCACCCGAACAAGAGCAAGCCACCAAATGGACCTGAACGCCTTACGCCTTTTCGTGGACATCGTCGACGCCGGCAACCTCTCGGCTGCCGCGCGCAAGCTCAAGATGACCCGCGCCAACGTGAGCTACCACCTCAAGGCGCTGGAAGAAGCGCTGGGCGTGCAGCTGCTGCGCCGGACCACCCGGCACGTCGAGCCCACTCCCGTGGGCGCCGGCCTGTACGAGCACGGGCGCAACATCCTCGGTGAAGTGGCGGCGGCTAACGCGCTGATCAACAGCATGGGCAAGAGCCTGCATGGCCATGTGCGCTTGTCGGTGCCTACCGGGCTGGGGCACTCGATGCTTTCGCCGCTGCTGGTGAAGTTCAAGCACCGTTACCCCGACATCACCCTCGATGTGGTGTTCGACAACCGCATCCACAACCTGGTGTCCGAAGACGTGGAGGTGGCGCTGCGCATCATCTCCACGCCGCCGGACTCGGTGGTGGCGACCGAGATCGGCGCGGTCGAGTGGGTGGTATGCGGGTCTCCCGGCTACCTGGCCACGCAGCCGCCCCTGCGCGACCTGGCCGATCTCAAGGACCACGCCATCGTCTGCGCCTCGCCCATCGGCCAGAAGCTCAAGGCCTTTGGCACGCGCGGCACCGGCGGCGACGCCGTGCGCGAGCAAGTGGCGCTGGAGCCCACGTTAAGCTCGGAGAATTTCGCCTTCCTGAAGGACGGCGTGCTGGGCGACCTGGGCCTGGGCATCTTCCCGCTCTATGCCATCGGCGCGGAACTCGACGCGGGCACCCTGCTGCCCGTGCTGGCGGATTACCACATCAGCGTGTTCGGCAGCCGCCTCTACATGCTGACCATGCCCAACCGCTACCAGACCATGGCCACGCGCTACCTGCTGAACTTCCTCAAGACCGAACTGCAGGCCCTGTGGCCACAACCGCGCCGCTTGCCGCCCATGGATGCGCACGACGAAGCATGACACGCCGCGCATGGCACCCCGGCGCCAAAGGCACCGTCTATAGTAGGAAGCGCTAGGGTCCGTCGCGGCCCTGAGCGCAACGTACAGCGAAGGAGACGCATCATGGCCTTGGCTACCACCCTGGCAAATTGCCTCAACAGCAGGAACAGCCGTTTCGACACCATCCGCCATCCCTACACCCTCAGCAGCATGGCCACTGCGGAGGCAGCGCACGTTCCCGGAGATCGCCTGGCCAAGACCCTGTTGCTGGAGGATGACATCGGCTACGTAGCCGCGGTGATCCCGTCCAGCCATCACCTGAACCTGGCAGCCATCTGCGCGCAATCCGGCCGCACGCTGGTACTCGCCCACGAAGACGAGATCCGCGAAGTCTTCAAGGATTGCGACCTGGGCGCCATCCCGCCGGTAGCCATGGCCTACGGCATGCACACCTACCTCGACGAAGCCCTGCTGGCCCAGCCCGAAGTGTTCTTTGAAGCCGGCGATCACCAACAACTCGTGCACATGAGCAGCGAACAGTTCGCCGACCTGATGGTCGGTGCCGAGCACGGGCGCTTCTCGCGCCACATGATGTAGCGGGCCGAAGCCGCCGAACGGGCCAAAACCGCGCGCCATGACGACGGCTGTCTCTCCCTCTCCCCTCATGGGGAGAGGGCCGGGGAGAGGCGTGGCTTAGCTAGGAGCCACTTGAAGCGAAGCCCGTGTTTTTGCCTCGCGCCGGCGGCCTTACTGCAGGCTGATCCCCGACTGCTTGACCAGCTTCTCCGTGCGCGGGATTTCCGCGCCTACCATGGCGTTGAAATCCGCCACCGAACCGCCGCGCGGCTCCGCGCCGGTTGCAGCGAGCCTCTCGCGAAAACCTTGGTCCTTGAGCAGCTTGTTGATCGAGACATTCAACTTGGCAACCACCTCGGCTGGTGTGCCTTTCGGCGCGACAATCCCGTACCAGGGCGCGATATCGAAGCCCGGATAGCCCTGCTCGGCAATGGTGGGAATATCCGGCGCCATCGGCGAGCGCCTGGCATTGGAAACACCCAGCGCACGCAGCTTGCCCGCCTTCACATACGGCAACCCCGTCATGATGGTGTCGAAGTACATCGACACCTGTCCGGAAAGCAAGGCGGGAATCGCCTCGCCCGCGCCTTTGTACGGCACGTGGACGATATCGATGCCGGCCAGCGCCTTGAGCATCTCGCCTGCCATATGCGACGTGGTGCCCGCGCCAAACGACGCATAGGTCAGCTTGCCTGGATTGGCCTTGGCGTAAGCGATCATTTCCGGCAGCGTCTTGAAGGGCAGGCCGGGGCTGGCCAGCAGGATGTTCGGCGTGATGGCCACCACCGCGACCTTCTCGAAGGCGTCTGGATCGTAGCTGAGCTTCTTGTAGAGGAAGCGGTTGGTCACCATGGAAGCAGGCCCCGACATCAGCAAGGTGTAGCCGTCTCCAGGCGCGCGCGCGGCTGCTTCGCTGCCGATCATGGCCGCGGCGCCTGGCCGGTTTTCGACGACGAAGGTCTGGCCGTACTCGCGGCCCAGGCCGATGCCGAGCTGGCGCGTGATGAGATCGGTAGCGGAGCCGGCCTGGAACGGCACGACGATGCGCACGGGTTGGGTGGGCCAGTCGTGCGTGGATTGCGCCGATACAGGGGACGTGGCAAGTAAGCCGGTGGCCAGCATGGCCGCCAGCACGATGGCGCCGGTGCGGTGTTGGAGCAAACGGATGGACATGGGATTCCTTGCTTTTGCGGAAGTGAAGACGTGAACCGTCGTGGTGGCAGCGACGGGCGATGCGCTTGAATTGCAAGTGCTGTGCCATCCGGTTTGAGCCGGAAAGCCGGTCCGCGCGGACGCGGCTGGGCCACCCCCGCCGTTACCGTGGTGTTGGGTTGGCTAGCGCACCGCGATGGTCAGCGGGGCTTCGCGCCGCGGTGCATCCTGCTTGTGTGGCGCACTGGTTTGGACCGATCCGTGACGGCTCCGGGAACGTCGCGGATCAGCCGCTCACGCCACCAGCCTGTGCCACCATTGCGCCCAGCAGCACATTGGCGCCGGCTTCCAGGTGCTCGGGCTTGGCGTCTTCCACTTCGTTATGGCTGATGCCGTCCTTGCACGGGACAAAGATCATGGCGGTAGGCGCCACCGTGGCGATATACACCGCGTCGTGGCCAGCGCCGGTGACGATGTCCTGATGCGTGTAGCCCAGCGCCGCCGCCTGCTGGCGCACGTGGCCCACCAGTTCCGGCGCGAACGGCGTGGGCGGGAAATACTGCACGTCTTCGATCTGCACGCCGAGCGGGTTGCCCGTGGTCTTGCCTTGCGCGAGCGCGTCGCAGGCCGCGCGCAGGCGGGCGTCCATCTCGGCTAGCTTGCCGGCGTCCTGGTGGCGCAGGTCCACCGTGAACTTCACCGTGCCGGGAATCACATTGCGCGAGGCCGGATGGACATCGAGCACACCGACCGTGCCGCGCCCGTGCGGCGCGAAATCGTGCGCGATGCGCACCACCTCCTGCAGGATGAATGACGCGCCATATAGCGCATCCCGGCGCAGCGGCATCGGCGTGGGGCCGGCATGGGCTTCCATGCCGGTGACGGTCACGTCGTACCAGCGCAGGCCTAGCGAGCCGGTCACCACGCCGATCACGTTTTCGGCGTCCTCCAGCACCGGGCCCTGCTCGATATGCGCCTCAAAATACGCGCCAATCTCGCGGCCGCCCACTTCGGCGCTGCCGGCGTAGCCGATGGCATGCAGTTCATCGTCCACGCGCTTGCCGTCGTTGTCTGTCGCTTCCAGCGCGGTCTGCAGCGGGAAGATGCCGGCGAACACGCCCGAGCCCATCATCACCGGCACAAAGCGCGTGCCTTCCTCGTTGGTCCAGATTGCCAGTTCCAGCGGCGCCTCGGTCTGCACGCCCTGGTCATTCAGGGTACGCATGACTTCCAGCCCGGCCAGCACACCAAAGCAGCCGTCGAACTTGCCGCCCGTGGGCTGCGTATCGATATGGCTGCCGGTCATCACGGGCGGCAGGCTGTCGTTGCGCCCGGCACGGCGGCCGAAGATATTGCCGACCTTGTCAACCGTGACGGCAAGGCCGGCATCGCGCATCCAGCCCGTGACCAGGTCGCGTCCCTGGCCGTCGAGCGCGGTGAGCGCCAGGCGCGCATTGCCGCCGCGCGGCGTGGCGCCGATGCGCGCCAATGCCATCAAGGACTGCCAGAGGCGGTCGCCATCGATCTTCAGTGTCGTCATGTCGGCTCTCTTTGTTCAAGCGGAATCGGGTAGCGCATCGGGTAGCGCAAGGGTTGCGGCACGTGGCTCAGGCCGTGGCAGGCACGAGGCCCGACAGGAAGGAATCGAGCGCCGGACCGATGGCCTCGACCTCGTAGCCGCCTTCCTGCACCACCACCGTGGGCACGCCCAGCGCATTGATGCGCTCGCCGATGCCGCGATAGGCGTCCAGCCCCACGCGCAGCACGCTGATGGGATCGTGGATGTAGGTGTCGAAGCCCAGTGCCAGCACCAGTGCCTGCGGACGGTAGTCGCGCAGGGCATCGAGCGCGTTGTCGAGCGCGCCGAGAAAGCCGGCGTCCTCGGTGCCGTGCGGCAGCGGGAAGTTCAGGTTGTAGCCGTAGCCCGCGCCGTAGCCACGCTCGTTAGCGTAGCCGGTATAGAAGGGGTAGTACGCGCTCGGATCGGCGTGCAGGGAGATCGTCATCACGTCGGAGCGCTGGTAGAAGATCTGCTGCGTGCCATCGCCGTGGTGTGCGTCCACGTCGAGCACCGCCACCTTGTCGAAGCGCTTGAGCAAGGTCTCGGCGGCGATGGCTGCGTTGTTGACGTAGCAAAAGCCCACCGCGCGGTCGCTGTGCGCATGGTGGCCGGACGGGCGCGACAGCGAGTAGGCGATGCCTTGCCGGTCCTGCTGCTCGCACACGTACTCGGCGGCGGCCACGGCGCTGTGCGCGGAACGCAGGATGGAGCGCCAGCTCTGCGGCCCGAGCGGCGCGCTCAGGTCGCCGAGGTAATAGCCGGCCTGGGCAATGATGGAATCCGTCGGGCACGGCACGCGGCGCGGCTGGTCCACACGGCCGTTGTAGTAGGGCGAAAGATTGGGCAGCACTTCGATGCCCGGCTCGAACCCGGGCCGCGCCAGCGCCATCCAGCGCTCGTACGCATAACCAAGAAAATCGAGATACGCCGGGCTGTGCACGGCCTCCAGCGGCGCGCGGCCAAAATCGGCCGGCTCAGCCAGCGTGATGCCGCGCCCGGCCAGCGCGCGTTGCAGCGCGTGGGCCCGGGCGGGCACGTCGGTGGGTTCGCACAGGCGGCCCGCACGCATGAACTGGCGGGGCTGGTGCAGCAGTTGGTCATCCGAGAAGAAGGCGCGCATGATTGTTTTTTTGGTGAGACTCACGGTTTCCCGGCTGCGGGAGGCGGCGCAACTGGCTTGATCTCGATTTCCACAAACACGCATTCGCCTTCGTGCGCGTTGATCACGTTGTGCTCGACGCCCGCGCCACGGTAGTAGGCGTGGCCCGCCACGAGCTGGCTGACGACTTCGCCGGCCGGCGTCTCCAGCCGCAGCGCGCCGGTGGTCATCGGCACCACCACGTAGTCGTAGCCGTGGCGGTGATGCCCGGTCTGCGCGCCCGGCGCAAAGCGCCACTCGGTAACGACCACGCGATCATTGTCCACCTGCACGGTGGGTACGGCCTGGGGTCTGCTCATGGTGGGTTCTCCTGAAAACGCGTTGTGTTGTGCCGAGGGCTTAGCGGTCCACGCCGCCCATGCAGAGGTACTTGACCTCCAGGTATTCCTCGATGCCGTACGAGGAGCCTTCGCGGCCCAGGCCGGATTGCTTGACGCCACCGAAAGGCGCCACCTCGTTGGAGATCAGGCCGGTGTTGATGCCCACCATGCCGTACTCCAGCGCCTCGGCCACGCGCCAGATACGGCCAATGTCCCGGCTGAAGAAGTAGGAGGCCAGGCCGAACTCGGTATCGTTGGCCATGTTGACCACTTCCTCGTCGCTGGTGAAGCGGAACAGCGGCGCGAGCGGGCCGAAGGTTTCCTGCTTCGCCACCACCATGTCCGGCGTGACGCCGGCCAGCACGGTGGGCTCGAAGAAGGTGCCGCCCAGGCTGTGGCGCTTGCCGCCCGTGAGCACGCGCGCGCCTTTGCCCAGGGCATCGGCAATGTGCTGCTCCACCTTGGCGACCGCGTCTTCATTGATCAGCGGGCCTTGCAGTACGCCAGGCTCCAGGCCGTGGCCGACCTTGAGCTTGTTCACCGCGGCAACCAGCTTTTCGGCGAAGGCGTCGTACACCTTGTCATGCACGTAGAGGCGGTTGGCGCAGACGCAGGTCTGGCCTGCGTTGCGGTACTTGGACGCCATGGCGCCTTCCACGGCAGCGTCCAGGTCCGCGTCGTCGAACACGATGAAGGGTGCGTTGCCGCCGAGTTCCAGCGACAGCTTCTTGATGGTGGGCGCCGACTGGCGCATCAGGATGCGGCCGACTTCCGTGGAGCCGGTAAAGCTGAGCTTGCGCACCACCGGGCTGCCGGTCAGCTCGCCGCCGATCTCGATCGAGCTGGCGGCGTCGCCCGTCACCACGCTCAGCAGGCCGGCGGGCAGGCCAGCGCGTTCTGCCAGCAGCGCCAGCGCGAGCGCCGACAGCGGTGTGTCTTCCGCCGGCTTGAGCACCATGGCGCAACCCGCCGCCAGCGCCGGGCCGGCCTTGCGGGTGATCATGGCCAGCGGGAAATTCCACGGCGTGATGGCCGCGCACACGCCAACCGGTTCCTTGACCACCAGCAGGCGCTTGTCGGACGCGGGCGTGGCCAGCACGTCGCCGTGGACGCGCTTGGCTTGCTCGGCGAACCATTCCAGGAAGGAGGCGGCGTAGACGGCTTCCCCGCGCGCCTCGGCCAGTGGCTTGCCTTGCTCGGTGGTCATCAGCACGGCCAGGTCGTCGGCATTGGCCAGCATCAGGTCGTACCAGGCACGCAGCACCTGGGCACGCTCGCGGGCCGTCTTGCGGCGCCATGCGGCCTGCGCCACGCGGGCCGCCTCGATGGCGCGGGTGGCTTCCGCCGCGCCCATCAGCGGGACGGTGCCGATCAGCGAACCGTCGGCGGGGTTGGTCACGGGGAAGGTGGCGCCGCTGTCGGCGTTCTGCCATTGGCCGCCGATAAAGGCTTGCGAGCGCAGCAGGGTGGGGTCTTTGAGTTGCATGATCGTTCTGACTCTCTTTGTCTGTTCGTGGATGGCTTGGTGGATGGCTTCTTGGATGAATTCGTGGCTCAGCGCGTCAGCACATCGGCCAGGATATCCAGCCCTTCGTTCATCACCGCGTCGGAAATCGTCAGCGGGAACAGGAAGCGGATCACATTGCCGTACACGCCGCAGGACAGCAGCAGCAAGCCTTGCTCCAGCGCGCGGTTCTGCACCTCGCGCGTGAACTCCGCATCCGGCGCGCCGTCGGCGCGGCGGAATTCCACCGCCACCATCGCGCCCAGGCCACGGATCTCGGCGATCTGCGGCACGCGCGCCTTCAGGGTTTCCAGCCGCTCTACCAGGCGCTGGCCAAGTGCCGCGCCACGCGGGATCAACTGCTCGCCTTCCAGCACGTCCAGCACCGCCAGCGCCGAGGCCACGGCCAGCGGATTACCGGCATAGGTGCCGCCCAGGCCGCCGGGCGCGGGGGCGTCCATCACCTCCGCGCGGCCACACACCGCCGACAGCGGCATGCCGCCGGCCAGGCTCTTGGCCATGGTGGTGAGATCAGGCGCCACGTCGTAGTGCTCCATGGCAAAGAGCTTGCCGGTACGGCCGAAGCCGGTCTGCACTTCATCGGCGACCAGCAGGATGCCGTGCTCGTCGCAGATCGCGCGCAGCGCCTTGACGAAGGCCGGCGGCGCCACGTTGAAGCCACCCTCGCCCTGCACCGGCTCGAAGATGATGGCGGCCACGCGCTTGGGATCCACGTCGGCCTTGAACAAGTGCTCCATCGCCTTGAGCGCGTCCTCCACCGACACGCCATGCAGCGCGCACGGGTACGGCGCGTGGAAGACCTCGCCGGGGAACGGGCCAAAGCCCACCTTGTACGGCACCACCTTGCCGGTCAGCGCCATGCCCATCATGGTGCGGCCGTGGAAGCCGCCGGAGAAGGCGATCACGCCCGGGCGGCCGGTCGCGGCGCGGGCGATCTTGATGGCGTTCTCCACCGCCTCGGCGCCGGTGGTGAAGAACGCCGTCTTCTTGGCGCTGCGGCCTGGCGCGCGCTGGTTGATCCGCTCGGCCAGCTCGATATAGCTGGCATACGGCACGATCTGGTAGGCGGTGTGCGTGAAGCGCTCAAGCTGGCGTTGTATGGCTTCGACCAGGCGCGGGTGGCGGTGGCCGGTGTTGAGCACGGCGATGCCGGCGGCGAAGTCGATATAGCGCTTGCCTTCCACATCCCAGATCTCCGAATTCTCGGCACGCTCGGCGTAGAAGTTGCACATCACGCCAACGCCACGGGGCGTAGCGGCATCCTTGCGGCGAACCAGTTCGGCATTCTTCATCTGTTGCTCCATCTTTGATATCGGTTGTGCTGTCGGGGTTGTGCTGTTGAGTTCAGGCCGCGGCGCGGATCAGGGCCGGGTCCCACTCCTTGCCGGGAATCGCGGCAATCAGCCGCTGCGTGTAGGCATGCTGCGGCGCGTCGAAGATCTGGTCTGGCGGGCCGGACTCCACCACGCGGCCTTTGTGCATCACGATCACGTGGTGGCAGATCTGCGCGGCCACGCGCAGGTCGTGGGTGATAAAGATCAGGCCGATGTTCAGGCGCTTCTGCAGGTCGGCCAGCAGTTGCAATACCTGCGCCTGCACCGAGACATCCAGCGCGGAGACGGACTCGTCCGCCACCAGCAACTTGGGATCCAGCGCTAGCGCGCGCGCAATGCCGATGCGCTGGCGCTGCCCCCCGGAGAACTGGTTGGGATAGCGGTCGAACGCGGAAGGCTCCAGGCCCACCAGCTGCAGCAGCTCGCGAGCGCGCGCCTGCGCCTGCGCCAGCGGCACGCCATTGGCGACAGGCCCATCGGTGATGATGCGGCCCACCGTATGGCGCGGGTTCAGCGAGGCGAACGGATCCTGGAAGATCATCTGCACATCGCTGCGCAGCGGGCGGAACTGGCGCTCCGTCAGCCGGGCGATGTCCTGGCCGTCGAACAGCAGCTCGCCGCCGTCGATGTCGGTCAGCTTCAGCAGGCATTTGCCGATGGTGGACTTGCCCGAGCCGGATTCGCCAACGATGCCGAGCGTCTGCCCGCGCCGCACGCTGAAGCTCACCCCGTCCACGGCGTTGACCACGCGCTTCTTGCTGAACAGGCCGCCGCCGGAGGAATACGTCTTGCGCAGGTCGCGCACTTCCAGCACGGTCTCGGCCGCCTGCTGGTCGCGCGCCTTGGCGCGCCCGTGCGGCACCGCGCCAATCAGCCGCCGCGTATAGGGATGCTGCGGATGGTTGAGCACCTGCTGCACCGGGCCTACCTCCACCAGCACGCCCCGCTCCATCACCGCCACGCGGTCGGCGATTTCCGCCACCACGCCAAAATCGTGCGTGACGAACATCACGCCCATGCCCTTGTCGGCCTGGATGCGTTTGATCAGCGCCAGGATCTGGGCCTGCGTGGTCACGTCCAGGGCAGTGGTCGGCTCGTCGGCGATCAGCAGCGCCGGCTCCAGCGCGAGCGCCATGGCGATCACCACGCGCTGGCGCTGCCCGCCCGACAGGCGGAACGGATAGCTGTGGATCAGCGTGGCCGGATCGGGCAGGCCGACGAACTCCAGCAGTTCCAGCACGCGCTTTGTCCTCGCCTCGCCGGGGTAGGCGTCGTGCACGCGCATGACCTCGGCAATCTGGTCGCCCACCGTCATCACGGGGTTAAGCGCCGACAGCGGCTCCTGGAACACCATGGCCATGGCCTTGCCGCGCATGGACAGCAAGGTCTGCTCATCCTGCGTGAGCAAGTCCTTGCCCTGGAACAGGATCTGGCCGCCCTGCGGCTTCAGGTACGGCGGCAGCAGGCCCATGATGGCGTTGGCGCTCATCGACTTGCCCGAGCCGGATTCTCCGACGATGCAGAGAATCTCGCCGGCGTGCAGGTCATAGCTGACGTCCTTCACCGCGTGCGCACGGTCACCGCCCGTAGGCAGCGCAATGGTGAGGTCGCGCACGGATAGCAGCGGTAGCTTGTCTTGTGCTTGCATGGTGGCGTCTTCCTTGTCGTTACTCGCCACGGCGGCGCAGTTGCGGGTTCATGGCGTCGTTCAGGCCTTCGCCGATCAGATTGATGGACAGCACCGTCAGCAGGATGGCCACGCCGGGCCACACGCTCATCCACCAGGCCTCGCGGATCATGGTGCGGGCCGCGCCGATCATGAAGCCCCAGCTCATCATGTTGCGGTCGCCCAGGCCCAGGAAGGACAACGCGGACTCCGTCAGGATTGCCGTGGCCACCATGAAGGAGGCCGACACGATGATGGGCGACATGGCGTTGGGCAGGATCTGCGTGAGGATGATACGCAGCGGCTTCTGCCCGATCACCACCGCAGCCTGCACGAACTCGCGCTGCTTGAGCGTAAGGAACTCGCCGCGCACCAGGCGCGCCACCGGCGGCCAGGACACCACCGAGATGGCGGCGACGATGGAGTAGATGGTGGGATTGAAGATCGCCACGATCACCACCGCCATCGCCAGCTGCGGGATGGTCTGGAAGAACTCGGTAAAGCGCATCAGCGCGTCGTCGATGCGTCCGCCGCAATAGCCGGCCACCGACCCGATCAGGATGCCGAACACCAGCGCCACGCCGGTGGAGATCACGCCCACCAGCAGCGAGACGCGCGCGCCGTACAGCATGCCAGCGGTGATGTCGCGCCCGAGCATGTCGGTGCCAAAGGGAAACGCCGCGTCGGCAAACGGACGCACCAGCGGATCGCCCACCATCAGCCAGGGCGACTCCTCGTACAGCACCGGCGCCAGCAGCGCCACGGCGACCACCAGCATCAGCACGATCAGGCCGATCACGGCGCCGTAGTTGCGGCAATAACGTTGTGCGAAGGCTTTCATGCCGTGGCTCCCTTGCCGCCCACCGAGATGCGGGGGTCGATGAAGCGGTAGACGATATCGGTCACCAGGTTGAAGAACACAACCAGCGCCGAGGTGACGAAGAAGATGCCAAGCAGCAGCTGGTAGTCACGTTGCAGCAGGGCGTCGAACATCAGCCGGCCAATGCCCGGCCAGGAGAACACGGTTTCGGTCAGCACCGCGCCGCCTGCCATCTGGCCGAGCTGGATGCCGGCAAAGGTGATGACCGGCAGCAGCGCGTTGCGCAGCACGTGCACGCGGATCACGCGGCCAGCGGGCACGCCCTTGGCGCGCGCGGTCTTGACGAAGTCCATGCCCATGACTTCCAGCATCGAGGCGCGGGTCAGGCGCACGTACACCGCCATGAAGAAGCAGCCGAGCGAGATGGTAGGCAGGATCATGTGCAGCGCCACATCCTGGATGCGCGCCAGGCCGGTATAGCCTGCGCCGATGGTTTCCATGCCAAACGCCGGCAGCCAGCCCAGCACCACCGAGAACAGGATGATGGCCATCAGCGAGAGCCAGAACAGCGGCGTGGCGTACAACAGCAGCGCCGCGGACATCACCGCGCTGTCGATCCAGCGCCGCTTGTTCTCATAGCGCGTGCGCGCCGAGATCACGCCGAGAAACACGCCAAGCACGAGGGAAAAGACAAAGGCACCGCTCATCAGCACGATGGTGGCGGGCAGCCGGTCCAGGATCAGGTCGAGCACCGGCAGGTGATTGCGATACGAGTAGCCAAGATCGAGCTTGGCCACGCCTTTGAGATAGATGCCAAGCTGCGTGAGCACCGGCTGGTCCAGCCCGAACTGCTGACGCAACTGGCCAACGAAGGCGGCATCGCCCGCGCCGGCCTCGCCCGCCAGCACGGTGGCGGGGTCGCCAGGCGCCATGCGGATCAGGAAGAAATTGATGACGACCACGCCGAGGACGACCACGAGGGCCTTCCACAGTCGGGATAGCAGGAAAGAGAGGAAATTCACGACATGCTCCACGCGCGCGCCGGGCGGATGGCCCGGCGCGTGAACTGACTGGCGACTTGTTACCTGGGTAGCGGCGTACTCTGGCGTACTCTGGCGTACTCTGGCGTACTCAGTTCTTCTCGATGGAAACGTTGTCGAACGACTCGTTCAGGCCGATGGCAGTGGTCACGAGGTTCTTGACGTTCTTGCGGTACAGCGTGGGGAACTCCAGCTCGAACAGGTTGCCCGCGGCCACTTCCGTCATCAGGATCTTCTGCACCTGGCTGTAGAGCTTCTGACGCTCGGCCGGGTCCATGGTGACGCTGGCCTTGGCCCAGAGTTCATCGGCCTGCGGATTGCTGTATCCCTGCACATTGGCGAACGGCGTGCCCTTGACGATGTTCTTGGTCACGTAGAGCCGCTCCACGCCCAGCGCCGGATCCCCGTACTGGTAGGTGTAGGTGGCGGTCAGGTCGAAGTCCCAGTTGCTGACGCGGGCGGACCAGGTACCGGCATCGGCGGACTCGATGCTGACCTTGAAGCCAAGCTGTTCCAGCATCTGCTTCATGTACTCGTCAAGCCGGTCCCAGTTGGCGCCATAGGATGACGACAGGATCTTGACCGGGTACTGGCCCACGTTGACGCCGGATTCCTTGATCAGCTCGCGCGCCTTCTTCAGGTTGAAGTCATAGACGGGTGTGGTCTTGTCGAAGAACAGCGTGGCGGAGGCGAACGGGCTGACCGCCGGCTTGCCCATGCCGAAGAAGATGTTGTCCACGATCATCTTGCGGTTGAGCGCGTGCATCACCGCCTCGCGTACCTTGACGTTGTTGAACGGCGGCTTGCGCATGTTCATCAACAGGTTCGACATCGGCGAGAACAGCTCCCAGCCCTTGGTGGTGTATTCCACATTGGGCAACGCGCGCAGGCGCTTCACGTCCACGTTGTCCACGTCGCCGCCGCGCAGCACCTGCACGTCGCCCTTCTCGAAGGCCACCGCGCGCGAGGCCGAGTCCGGGATCACGTAGAACACCAGTTCATCCAGGTAGGGCTTGCCCTTCTTCCAGTAGTTGGGGTTCTTGGCCAGCTTGATATAGGCGCCCTTCTTCCATTCCTTGAACATGAAGGGGCCGGTGCCGACAGGCTTCTGGTTGGCCGGGTTGTTGCGGTAGTCCGTGCCGTCGTAGATGTGCTTGGGCATCATCGGCATGGTGCCGGTCTCGAACATCGAGATAAACGGCGGGAACGCTTCCTTGAGTTTGATCTCGACCGTGCCGTCGTTCACGGCGCGGATCGATTCCATGTACTTGTTCAGCACGGCGCGCGTACGAACATGCACTTCGCGCAGCATCTTGTCGATCGAGAACACCACGTCGGCGGAAGTGAAGGGCTTGCCGTCATGCCACTTCACGCCACTCTGCAGCTCGAACGTGTAGGTCAGGCCATCAGGCGAGATCTTCCACGACTTGGCCAGCTCCGGGCGCGGCTTGAGGTCGGGGCCGTAGGTGAGCAGGCCCTGGTAGATCTTGCCGGCGACATATTGCGTGGGCGCCTGCGAGTTCATCGCGCTGATCAGGATCGGCGGCTCGGGTTGCACGATGCCGGACAAGGTGCCGCCAACGGTCTGCGCAACCGCGTTGCCCGCGGGCAACAGTGCCGGTGCCAGGGCCAGGCCGGCGGTTGCCAGCGCCATCGACACCAGGCTTTTACCAAAGCTCTTTTTCAGGTGTTGGGTGAGGTGTTTCATCGGTCAGTTTCCTGTGGTGGTGATCGTGATCTGCGAATACGCGAAGACGATTTTCTGCGTGGACTTCAAGCGCTGACCGGCTCTACGCCGCACCAGTCGTGCATGAACTGTGCAAGCGTGGTGGCAACGCGCACCATGCTCTGGATGGAAACCGACTCGTCGATGCCATGGATGTTGCGGGCCTGCGGGCCGTAGCAGGTCACCGGCGTTTCCAGCATCAGGCGGAAATGCCGCGCGTCGGTGGTAGCGGTGGTGGCTTCGCGCCGCACCTCTTCGCCATTGACCTTGCGGTGGGCTTCGCCAAGCGCCTGCATGCTGGGCACATCGAGATCGAACTCGCAGCCCGGGGCGTGGAAGCCTTCGTAGCGCAGATCGAGCGTGAGGTTGCTGGCCAGGCGCTCCAGCGTGCCGCGCACGCAGGCTTCGACGCGCGCCTTGGCATCGGTCACGCTCATGGTCGGGTAGAAGCCGATGCGAATGCCGAGCGTGCAGGTGCAGGGCACCGACGAGTTCCATTCGCCGCCCTGGATCTGGCCGAGGTTGAAGTTGATCGGGTGCGCGTGGTCGCGGTACACGGCGGGGCGGTTTTCCGGCAGGTTCCATTCGGCCTCGAGCTTGCGCAGGTCGGCCATCACCTCGATGCCGGCCTCCACCGGGTTCACGCCGGTGGTCATGTAGGCGGCATGCGCCGGGCGGCCGGTGAGTTCGACGAACATCCAGAACACGCCCATCTGCGCGCTCATCAGGCTCTCGCCCAGCGGTTCGGGAATCACCACGGTGTCGAACGAGGCCAGCTTGCCGGCGCCCACCGCGCTGGCGAGCGCGGCCACGGTCGCCAGCGCGCCGTTGCCGGTGTTCTCTTCTTCGAGCACGGCATTGAAGCCGACCGCGCCGGCGGGCTGCACGCCGAGATCTTTCAGCGCCTTATAGGCGGCGAGCGTGCAGATGATGCCGGCCTTCATGTCGCCCGCGCCGCGGCCGAACAGCCAGCCGTCCTCGACAAACGGCGCATACGGCGACTGGCGCCACATCGACTCCGGGCCGGTGGGGACCACGTCCAGGTGGCCGTTGAACAGCACGGAGCGGCCGCCCTTCGTCGCCGGGCGATGCGTAGCCAGCAGGTTATAGCGTCCGCCGTCCGGACAGCATGGCGGCGAGAACAGCGGCAGATCCTTCAACGTCTCGCTGCGCAGGTAGATGCGCTCCGGCTCCAGGCCCAGCTCGCGCAGCGCGCCCTCCATGAACGCCACGGCCGGCTGTTCCTGCCCGGAGGGGCTGGGTGCCGCCACGAATTCCGACAACGTACGCACCATGTACGGCTCGAGCGCGCGCACGGCGGCGGCGATGGCATCGGTGGAAAGCGCGGGGGTGGCGGGGATAGAGGGCGTAGAGGACGTAGAGGACGTAGAGGACGTAGAGGGCATAGCGGTGGGACGTTGCATAAGTGGCTCCACTGGCTGTCCGGTGCGCGCGCTTGGAACGTGCCCGGAGAGGATCGAATCGGCCTGATTGGCAAAACGTCGTTGAGAAAAACGACGATCGAAACAAGATGTGTCGAAACTTAGCCGATCATTGGTACCATACATAGATCCATATTTTTCTTTTCGCGCGGGGCCACTTTGAAAGAGACGATTTTGTCGGAGCTGCTGCTGCAGCGTCTGGAGCGGCCCGCGGACGGTGCGGCGGACAAAAACGGCGCGCATATGAACCGCCAGCTCTACGAGATCATTCGGCAGGAAATCCTTGCTGGGTCTTTGGTTGCGGGTAGCAAGCTGCCTGCGTCGCGCCTGCTTGCGAAGGAGATAGGGGTTTCCCGCAATACCGTGCTTTACGCATTTGAGCAGCTGCTGGCAGAGGGCTATGTCACCGCGGCCAGCGGAAGTGGCACCTTCGTGTCGCAGAGTTTTCCCGACCATAGTGCATTGCACAACGTTAGGGCGCAAAGTGGCACCATGCCGGTGCTCGCGGCGCAGCAAAATCCGAATCGCTTCACGCTTTCGCGGCGGGGGCAACATCTGGTGTCGCATTCCGGTGCGTCGGATCGCCAATGGGGTGCGTTCGTCTCCGGCGTACCCGACGTTTCGTTGTTTCCGCACGCGGTCTGGGCACGGTTGCTGAACAAGCACTGGCGCGCCCCCAAGCCCGAGCTACTGACGTATGCGCACAACGGTGGCTACCTGCCGCTGCGCCGCGTGCTGGCCGAGCACCTGCGGCTGGTGCGCTCGGTGCGCTGCGAGCCGGAGCAGATCATCCTGACCACCGGCATCCACCAGGCCATCGACCTCATCGCGCGGCTGCTGGGCGATGTCGGCGACAAGGCCTGGATGGAAGACCCCGGCTACTGGGGCACGCGCAGCCTGCTCAACAGCGCCGGCATCGAAACCATCCCCGTGCCGGTGGATAGCGAAGGCCTTGCCCCGGATGCGGCCACGCTGCAGAACCCGCCGCGTTTTATCTTTGCCACGCCGTCACACCAATACCCGCTGGGCATGGTGATGAGCTTGTCGCGCCGGCGCATGCTGCTGGAATACGCGCGCCAGCGCGGCGCGTGGATCGTGGAGGACGACTACGACAGCGAATTCCGCTTCGAGGGCCGCCCGCTTGCCTCGCTGCAGGGGCTGGATGACCATGACCGCGTGATCTACATGGGCACGTTTTCCAAGACGCTGTTCCCCGGCCTGCGCATGGGCTTCATGGTGCTGCCCAAGCCGCTGGCGCCGCATTTCGCAACCGGGCTGTCGGAGCTGTTCCGCGAGGGGCAGCTGGTGCAGCAGGCGGTGCTGGCCGACTTTATCGAGGAGGGGCATTACGCCACGCATATCCGCCGCATGCGCCAGCGCTACGCGCAACGCCAGGGGCTGCTGCGCGAGGCCATCGCCACGCGCCTGGGCGCGGACTGGCCCACCTCCACGCATGAAGCCGGGCTGCATATGGTGATCCACCTGCCGCCGGGCGCCGACGACCTCGGCATCAGCATGGCGGCGCGTACCCAGGGCTTGTCGACGCGGCCGCTGTCGCGCTATTTCGCGGACCCCGCGCGGGCGACCAACCAGGGCTTGCTGCTGGGGTATGCCTGCGTGCCGGACGACGAGATCGCGCCGGCCTTCCACAAGCTGGCGGAAGTGATCGAACCCGCGCTGGAGCATCTGGCACGCACGCAGGCGCCGCGCCGCGCGCCGGTGGCGGGGATCAACCGGGAAGCCTGGAGCGGTGCTTGAGTGTGATGACGCGAGTGCGGGCACAATAGCCGCCATCCCTACCTGGAGCTGCTGACATGACCGTCGACAAAGACTACGCGCTGTTCGATGCCGGCACCGTGACGCTGCAATCCGGCCAGGCCTTCCCCGGCATGCAGCTGGCCTACAAGACCTTCGGCACGCTCAACGCCCGCAAGGACAACGTGATCGTCTACCCGACCTCGTTCAGCGCGCAGCACTACGACACCGAATGGCTGGTCGCACCTAGCGGGGTGCTGGATCCGGAACGCTACTTCGTCATCATCCCGAACCTGTTTGGCAACGGCCTGTCGGCGTCGCCGTCGAATGCCGCGGCACGGTTCGCCCCGGGCGCCTACCCCTGCGTGACCTACCACGACGCCGTGGCGGTGCAGCGCAGGCTGCTGCAGGAGGTGTTCGGCATCGAGAAGATCGCTCTGGTGTACGGCTGGTCGATGGGCGGCATGCAGGCCTACCACTGGGGCGCCTGCCATGCGGACATGGTCGAGCGGATCGCCGTGGTCTGCGGCAGCGCGCGATGCTCCCCGTTCAACCAGGTCTTCCTCGAAGGCGTCAGGGCCGCGCTCACTGCCGATGCGGCATTCAAGGACGGCCGCTTCACCGAGGCGCCGCGAGCGGGGTACCGCGCCATGGGCCGCGTGTACGCCGGCTGGGCGCTGTCGCATGCGTTCTACCGCGACGAATTGTGGCGGCAATCGGGCTTTGCCTCGCTGGAGGATTTCCTGGCGAGGACCTGGGACGTCAACTTTTCGCGCCGTGACGCCAACGATCTGCTGGCGCAACTGTGGACGTGGCAAAACGGCGATATCAGCCGCTGCGATGCCTTCGGCGGCGACCTGGACCGCGCGCTGGCGGCGATCCGGGCGCACGTGCTGCTGATGCCCGGCCAGACCGATGCTTACTTCCAGGCCCAGGACAACGCCGCGGAAATCGGCAAGCTCACCGGAGCCCGCACTGCCACGCTGCGGCCGATTCCCTCGGACTACGGGCACCGAGCCGGGAACCCGCACAGCATCCCGGCCGATCGCGCCTTCCTGGCCCAGGCGATCTCGGCGTTCATGGCGCAATGAGCCCCATTGCGGCGATGGTGCCATCGTCACCGGCCCGATTGGCCCTTAACGCTGTGCCCATCCTCCCATAGCATTAACACCCTTCTCCTTCACACACACCGCACATGGCAAGCCCCGCTCCCCAATCCGCTCCGTCCTCCGCCCTGCTCAGGGAACTCGCCACGCTGCTGGACGCGCCCGGGCTGCAAACCGGCGACGCCATCGAGACCCGCTTTCGCAAGGACTGGTACGCGCCGCTCGGCGCGGTGCCGCCGCTGGCGGTGGTGCGCCCGCGCAATACGGAAGACGTGGCCGCCGTGCTGGCGCTATGCCAGCGGCTGCGCCAGCCCGTGGTGCCGCAAGGCGGGCTGACCGGCCTGGCCGGCGCCGCCACGCCCGAAGGCGGCGAGCTGGTGCTTTCGCTGGAGCGCATGCGCGGCGTGGAAGAGATCGATGCGCAGGCCGGCACCATGACCGTGATGGCGGGCACCACGCTGCAGGCGGCGCAGGAAGCGGCGTGCGCGGCCGGCTGGCTGCTGGCGGTGGACCTGGGCGCGCGCGGCAGCTGCCAGATTGGCGGCAATATCGCCACCAACGCGGGCGGCAACCGCGTGATCCGCTACGGCATGATGCGCGACCAGGTGCTGGGGCTGGAAGCCGTGCTGGCCGATGGCACGGTGGTGTCGTCGCTCAACAAGATGCAAAAGAACAATGCCGGCTACGACGTGCGCCAGCTGTTTATCGGCAGCGAAGGCACCCTGGGCGTGATCACCCGCGCCGTGCTGCGTCTGGCACCGCTGCCCAGCGCCACGCAAACGGCGCTGTGCGCGCTCGAAACCTACGATGACGTGGTGCGCCTGCTGCGCCATGCGCAGCGCAAGCTCTCGGGGCGGCTGTCAGCCTTTGAAGTCATGTGGGCGGATTTCTACGGGCTGGTGACCACGCGCGTGCCCGGCGTGCGCGCGCCGCTGCCCGCCGGCCATCCCTTCTACGTGCTGCTCGACCTGCAAGGCAACGACGCCGCGCAGGATGCGCCGGTCTTTGAAGGCATGCTGGAATCCGCGATGGAAGCCGGCCTGATCCAGGACGCGGCGGTCGCCTCCAGCCACAAGGAAGCGCAGAGCTTCTGGCAACTGCGCGATGCGGTGGCCGAATTCCCGGTGATGTGGTCGCCCAATGCCGCCTATGACATCAGCCTGCCGATCGGCCGCATCGGTGAATTCGCCGAGACGCTGCGCGCCCGCTTGCTGGCGGTGTGGCCGCATGCCGAGCCGGTCAATTTCGGCCACGTGGGCGACAGCAACCTGCACGTCAGCGTGTACCTGCCCGGCGCCACCGACCACGACTTCCCCGAGCATGAGATTTCCGATGTGATGTACGGTGTGGTGCAGGAGTTCAAGGGCAGCGTCTCCGCCGAGCACGGCATCGGCTTTCACAAGAAGCCCTACCTGCACTGCTCGCGCACGCCGGAGGAGCTGGGATTGATGCGCTTGCTCAAGCGCTCGCTGGACCCGCACAACATCCTCAGCCCAGGGCGGGTGTTTGATCTTGCGTGAGCGCAGCAAGAAGCCCGCCTGAAAGGCGGGAAAATGTCATCAAGCCGCTTCCAGGTCGCGTGGCGCGATCTGGGCCGCGATCTCCTTGCCGTGTTCGCGCTGAGCCACTTTCAGGTCATAAGACTGCTGCAGGTTGAGCCAGGACTCGGCGTCGCCGCCAAAGTAGCGAGCCAGCCGCATGGCGGTGTCCGGCGTAATGCCCCGGCGCTCGCGCACGATGTCGTTGATGCGAGCCGCGGTGACATGCAGCGCCACGGCGAGCGCATTGGCGCTCATGCCAAGCGGGACGAGAAACTCCTCGCGGAGGATTTCGCCGGGATGGACCGGTCGCATACCGTTATGGAAGCGGGCCATGGTGATCTCCTTTCAGTGATAGTCCACGATCTCGACGGCCTCCGGGCCATCGGGTGTCCAAACGAAGCACACTCGCCACCGATCGTTGATGCGAATGCTGTGCTGCCCTTTGCGGTCGCCTCCCAGCACTTCGAGCCGGTTGCCAGGCGGGGACCGCAGGAAGTCGAGCGAGGCAGCAACCGCAAGCATCTCCAGCTTGCGTTCAGCCGTTGCCCTGATGTTGGCGAATCGTGGAACGCGCCGGCCTGAGAACAACGCTACAGTGTCCTCGCATTTGAACGACTGGATCATGGCGGAATTGTATATCGTTTACCGATAAACGAGTAGGACATCCGCGATGGCCAGTCAGTTCCCCAACGGTCCTTGCCGCGCCGATGGCTCCGGCAACACCCCATGCTCGCTGTCGTCCTTCAAATCCACCCCGCTGTGCCCGAGCGCCAGCGCCCCGCGCAACAGGAAGGCCAGCTTGGCCGCAGCCTGCGCATAGGGCAGCCCTTCGGGGCGCACGTTGGAGATGCAGTTGCGCTCGGCGTCGGTGCGGCCGGGGCGCGGGTCGTGCGTCAGGTAGACGCCGAGGCTGTCGGGCGAGCTCAGCCCGGGGCGCTCGCCGATCAGCATCACCACCTGGCGCGCGCCGAGGAGCAGCGCGGCTTCATCACCGAGCGCCACGCGGGCTTGCTCGGCCACCACCACGGGGCCGATGCGCCAGCCCGGCAGGCGCTCGCGCACGGCCAGCAGCAATGGCACGCCGTGGCGCTGCGCCGCCAGCGCGGACAGGCCGTCGGCCATCACGAAGACGACGTCGGGCGGCTCGGCAGGGCGCGCCCGCGCCAGCAGCGCGCGGCTGGCGTCGTCAAGCTGGCGGCCAAGGTCCGGGCGGCGCAGGTAGTGCTGCCGATCCGGTGCGGCGCTGTGCGCGGCCACGGTGTCGAAGCCGGCATTGCGCAATGCCTGTTCAATGGCTGCACGCGCCAGCGGCGCATGCACCGCGTCGCGCGCCTGCGCATGCGCCAGGCCGAACGCGAGCACGGTCTGCGTCGTCTGGCTGTTGCCGCAGCGGCCCAGTGCAATCCGTGCCACGGTGAACTGCCGCAGGCGCTGCCAGGGGTTGTCGTGGATCAGCTTCTGGCTCATGACGCGGGCCTCGTGCGGGCGGGAAAACGTTGGCTGGCCATGACGCGTTACAGGCCGTGCGCGAGTTGCAGCAGCGGCTGGCGCTCGGCCAGCTCCAGCAAGCGGCCATCCGCGCCGAGGATGCCCATGCGCTGCAGCCAGTCCTCGAACTCGGGCGCGGGGCGCAAGCCCAGCGTGTCGCGCAGGTAGAGCGCGTCGTGGAACGAGGTGCTCTGATAGTTCAGCATGATGTCGTCGGCGCCGGGCACGCCCATGATGAAGTTGATGCCGGCCACGCCGAACAGCGTCAGCAGCGTGTCCATATCGTCCTGGTCGGCCTCGGCGTGGTTGGTGTAGCAGACATCGCAGCCCATCGGCACGCCGAGCAGCTTGCCGCAAAAATGGTCTTCCAGCCCGGCGCGGATGATCTGCTTGCCATCGTACAGGTACTCGGGGCCGATAAAGCCCACCACGGTATTGACCAGCAGCGGCGAGAACGCGCGCGCCACCGCATAGGCGCGCGCCTCCATGGTCTGCTGGTCCACGCCGTGGTGCGCGTTGGCCGACAGCGCGCTGCCCTGCCCGGTCTCGAAATACATCACGTTGTTGCCCACCGTGCCGCGCGCCAGGCCTTGCGCGGCGTCATGCGCCTCGCGCAGCAGCGCCAGGCTGATGCCGAAGCCGGCGTTGGCGCGCTCGCTGCCGGCCACCGACTGGAACACCAGGTCCACCGGCGCGCCCTGCTCGATGGCGCGCAGCGTGTTGGTGACGTGGGTCAGCACGCAGGACTGGGTGGGCACATCGAAGCGGCAGCGCAGGTCGTCGACCAGCCGCAGCAGCGTGACGATGGCGCCGAGGCTGTCGGTGGCGGGGTTGATGCCGATGGTGGCATCGCCGCAGCCGTAGAGCAGGCCATCGATCATCGAGGCGGCAATGCCGCGGGCATCGTCGGTGGGATGGTTGGGTTGCAGCCGTACCGAGAGCCGGCCGGGCAGGCCGATGGTGTTGCGAAAGCGCGTGACGACGCGGCACTTGCGGGCCACCGCGATCAGGTCCTGGTTGCGCATCAGCTTGCTCACCGCCGCCGCCATCTCCGGCGTGATGCCCGGCGCCACGCGCGCCAGCGTCGCGGAGTCGGTCTCGTGCAGCAGCAGCCAGTTGCGCAAGTCGCCCACGGTGAAGGACGCGATCTCGTGAAAGGCCTGGGCGTCATGGCTGTCAATGATCAGGCGCGTGACCTCGTCGTCCTCGTAGGGCACCAGCGCCTCGGCCAGGAAGTGCGCCAGCGGCACCTCGGCCAGCGCCATGCGCGCGGCCATGCGCTCCTCCTCGCTGGCAGCCGCCAGCCCGGCCAGGTAGTCGCCCGAGCGCGCCGGGCTGGCCTTGGCCAGCAGGGTCTTGAGATCGGCGAAGAGATGCCGCCGCGAGGCTACGGTGTGGGCAAAGGTCATGGGATCTGTCTCGGTCAGCTGGCGGGCCCGCGAACAGCCCGATCATAGCAACCACGGGCGCACATTGTCGCCGCCCGGGCGCTTGCCTTCGCCGTCCGCCCATCGGACAATCGAGCGCCGTACAATGCACAGACGCCCGGCCGTCCACCAGACGGCGCGGCCCCTCAATGCAGGAGACTTGATGAATCAACCCGATCCGCCACGCATACCCCGCTTGCCGGATGCAAAGTGGTTCAATGTCACGACTGCCGCCTATATCCTGACCGCCCTGGCGCTCTGGATGGTGATGCAGGCCAACCTGGTGGCGGCGCTCATGGCGGGCCTGCTGCTGTACTCGCTGGTGGACGTGCTGGCGCCCAAGCTGGTGGGCCTGCACCAGCGCCACGACGCCCTGGCGGTGGCGATTCTCTCCGCTGTCACCTTGCTGGGGCTCACGCTTGGGGGCTGGGCGCTGGTGCGCTTTGTCAGCGGCGACGGCAATACGCTCGACACCCTGCTGATCCGCACCGCCGACATCATCGACAAGTCCCGCGCCCAGTTGCCGGTCTGGGTCAGCGACGCGCTGCCGCGCGGCGTGGATGAACTGGCCAACGCCCTCATTGCCTGGCTGCGCGAGCACGCGCAGATGGCGCAGAAGTTCGGCACCGAGGTGCTGCGCAGCCTCGCGCATATCCTGATCGGCCTGGTGATCGGCGCGATGGTCGCGCTGTACCGCGCCATCTCCAAGCCCAACCGCCGGCCGCTGGCCTCGGCGCTGGTGGAACGTGCCCGCAACCTGCAGCTGGCGTTCTCGCAGTTCATCTTCGCCCAGGTGCAGATCTCGCTGATCAACACCGCGCTCACCGCGGTCTACCTGCTGGTGGTGCTGCCGCTGTTTGGCGTGCACCTGCCGCTGGCCAAGACGCTGGTCGCCTTCACGTTCCTGGTCGGGCTGCTGCCGGTACTGGGCAACCTGGTGTCGAACACGGGCATCGTGGTGGCCTCGCTGTCGATCTCGCTGCCCATGGCGATCGCCTCGCTGTTCTACCTGGTGCTGATCCACAAGTTCGAGTACTTCCTCAACGCACGCATCATCGGCGCGCGTATCAATGCCGCCGCCTGGGAACTGCTCACGGTCATGCTGCTGATGGAGTCGCTGTATGGCGTCGCCGGTGTGATTGCCGGGCCGATCTACTACGCCTATCTCAAGCGCGAGCTGTCGAACAAGGGCCTGATCTGACGCCTGGCGTCACCGGTAGGACCAATTTCCGCCAATACAGCGCCCGCCGATCCGGTGCCCGGCTTCAGGGGCTTGCCCCGTCTCCTTGCTGCTCAACCCGGCTGCGCACAAAGTCGATGTGTGTCTGCATGGCGGTGCGCGCCTCCTCCGGGCGGCGCGCGCAGATCGCCTCGCACAGCGTGCGGTGCTGCAGCAGCAAGAGCGCGGAGGCATCCTCGTCCTGCACCCGCAGGCCCGTGCCGTTGATGGTGATGTGTTCGCGCAGCATGCCGATCACGCTGGTATGCAGGTGCAGGAACATGGTGTTGTGCGAGGCCTGGGCAATGGCCTCATGCAGCTTGGCGTCCGCCCCGGCCTCGGCGGCCTTGTCGTCTTGCTGGCGGGCGGCTTCCAGCGCGCGGAGCAGGCCGCGGATGCGCTTGAGATCCGCGGCATCCGCGCGCATTGCGGCAAAGTAAGCGGTAGCGCCCTCCAGCACCCGGCGAAACTCCAGGATATCGTCACGCAGCACCGGGTGGTCCGCCACCAGCTGGCGCCATGGCGAGGCAAAGCCGGTGCGCAGCTGCTCGGTGACGAACACCCCTGCGCCCTGCCGGCTTTGCAGCAAGCCTCGCGCCGCCAGCCGCTGGGTAGCCTCGCGGATGGTGTTGCGCGCCACGCCATATTGCTCGGCCAGGAGCCGCTCCGCGGGCAGGCGGGCACCAGCCGGCCAGGTGCCGTCCAGCATCGCCGTTTCCAGTTTCCGCATCACCTCTTCCACGCGCCCGCGCGCCTGCCTGCCCGCCGCCATCCTCTCGCTCCGAAATCCGTTCGCCACGCCCAACTGGTCCAACCAATTTGAACTGGCGCGCGTCTCGCGGAATTATGCGCTCAAACAACGGCCAGCCCTGAGCCCCACAGCCAGGCGGCCGCCCCCACGGAGCGAGACATGAAGCAAAGGCGCTATCCCCCTGCCCCGGCACAGGTCTACCTGTTCGCCACCTGCCTGGTCGACATGTTCGTGCCGCAAGCCGGCCTGGACGCCGTGCGGCTGCTGGAGCGAGAGGGCCTGACCGTGCACTTCCCGCGTGGGCAGAGCTGCTGCGGGCAGCCCGCCTATAGCAGCGGCAACCCGGCACAGGCCCGGGCCGTGGCGTTGGCCCAACTGGATCTATTCGCCGAACCGTGGCCGGTGATCGTGCCCTCTGGCTCTTGCGCCGGGATGATGCGGCACCACTGGCCGCAGCTGTTCGCGCAAGATCCCGTGGCCGGCCCCAAGGCCGCCCTGCTGGCCGAGCGCGTGTACGAGCTGAGCGAATTCCTGCTGCACGTGCTGAACGTCCGCTTCGATGTCAGCGGCGTCGCCGGCCAGCCACCCGAAACCGTGGTGCTGCACACCTCCTGCGCCGCCCGTCGAGAAATGGGTACGCGCGACCATGGCGTGGCCCTGGTCGACACCCTGCCCGGCGTCACGCGTACCGAGCATCAGCGCGAATCCGAATGCTGCGGCTTTGGCGGCACCTTCTCGCTCAAGCATCCCGACATCTCCGGTGCGATGGTGCAGGACAAGATCGCCTCGGCCTGCGCCACCGGCTGCGACCGGCTGGTCTCCGCCGACTGCGGCTGCCTGCTCAATATCGGGCACGCGGCCAGGCACCAGGGGGCGCCGCTGCCTGTCGAGCACCTCGCCACCTTCCTGTGGCGGCGTACCGGCGGTGCCGCCAAGGAGCAAGCATGAGCACACTGAGCGCCCGCGAGCGCATGCTCGGCCGGCTACGCGCGGCCGCACCCGCACCCGCTGCCACTGCCGATGCCAGCCAGCTGGATGCGCGCATCGACGCGCACTACGACGCCCGCCGCGAGGCGGCCACCCCCGCCGAGCTGGCGCAGGCCATGCAGGCGGCACTGGGCGCCTCGCACGCGCTGGCCTGGTGCGCCAGCGCCGAGGCCTGGCCCGCGCAACTCGCAGGCAGGCTCGCTGCCGCCGGCGTGCGCCGCCTGTTGCTGGACCCCGCCTCCGCGCAAGGCGCCGCGCTGATGCGCGCCCTGCCCGCCAGCGTGGCGCCGTTGTCTTACGCGCGCCCCATCGAAGCGTGGAAGGCGGAACTCTTCGACACCGTGGACGCGGGCTTTACCGTGGCGCGCTCCGGCATTGCCGCCACCGGCACGCTGGTGCTGGCGCCCGACGCGCAAACGCCACGCACGGTCTCGCTGGTGCCGCCGCTGCATATCGCGCTGGTATACGCCGAAACGCTGCATCCGGACCTGCATTGCGCCGCGCGCGCCGAGCGCTGGAGCGCGGGCATGCCGACCAACCTGGTGCTGGTCTCCGGCCCATCCAAGACCTCGGACATCCAGCAAACGCTGGCCTACGGCGCGCACGGCCCGCGCGAATTGTGGGTCATCATCGTGACCGGCAGCGCCGGAACAGGAGCCGCGCAATGAGTACGCCCACGACTACTCAGGCTGGTGCCAAACCCCTGCACTTCGTGCCCGCCGCGGACTTCAAGGCGCGCTCGCGCGCGGCGCTGGACGACCCCAAGTTGCGCAGCAGCTTCCGCGGCGCCATGGACTTCCTGCAGGCCAAGCGCGCCGTGCAGTTCCCCGACGGCGATGAGCTGGAGCAGTTGCGCGACCTGGGCGAAGCGATCCGCCAGCACGCACTGTCGCAACTGCCGGACCTGCTGGTGCAACTGGAGGACAAGCTCACCGCGGCCGGCGTGCAGGTGCACTGGGCCGAGACCGCGGACGAGGCCAATGCGATCGTGCACGGCATCGCACAGGCCCGCCAGGCAAGCCGCGTGATCAAGGGCAAGTCGATGGCCAGCGAGGAAATCGAGCTGAACCATTACCTGGCCGAGCGTGGCATCGACTGCATCGAGTCCGACATGGGCGAGTACATCGTGCAGCTCGCGGGCGAGAAGCCGTCGCACATCGTGATGCCGGCCATCCACAAGACGCGCGGCGACATTGCCGCGCTGTTCGAGCAGCATATCCCCGGCACGCCCTATACCGAGGACGTGGACGAACTGATCCAGACCGGCCGGCGCGCGCTGCGCCAGGAATTCGTCAACGCGGACATCGGCCTGTCCGGCGTGAACTTTGCCGCCGCGGACACCGGCACGCTGTGGCTGGTGGAAAACGAAGGCAACGGCCGCCTGTCCACCACCGTGCCCGATGTGCATATCGCCATCATGGGCATGGAGAAGGTAGTGGCCCGGCTTGAGCACATCGTGCCGCTGTCCAGCCTGTTGACGCGCTCGGCCACCGGGCAGGCCATCACCACCTACTTCAACCTGATCTCCGGCCCGCGCCGCGCGGGCGAGCGCGACGGCCCGCGCGAGGTGCACCTGGTGCTGCTGGATAACGGCCGCAGCCAGGCCTATGCCGATGCGCAACTGCGCGCCACGCTGCAGTGCATCCGCTGCGGCGCGTGCATGAACCATTGCCCGGTGTACACCCGCATCGGCGGCCATGCCTACGGCACCACCTACCCCGGCCCGATCGGCAAGATCATCTCGCCACACCTGCTCGGGCTCGATGCCACGGCGGACCTCGCCACCGCCTCCAGCCTGTGCGGCGCCTGCGGCGAAGTCTGCCCCGTGCGCATCCCGATTCCGCAATTGCTGATCCGCCTGCGCACCGAAGCCAACCGCGATCCCGACGAACAGGTTGCGCATCCGCTGCGCGGCCAAGGCGCCAAGTTCAGCCGCGGCGAGCACCTGGTCTGGCGCTTCTGGAGCGGCGCGTTCGCGCATCCGCTCGCCTACCGGCTGTTCCGCTGGGCCGCCACGCGGCTGCGGGTGCTGACGCCAAAACAGCAACTCGGGTGGACCCGGCACCGCGCACCGCTTACCCCAGCGCCGCGCAGTCTGTCGGACTTGCTGCGCGAGCGTGGACAGGCGGAGTAGGCCCGCCAGCGGGCAACACAGCGCAATGCGAAGCGAGCCCCCCAAGCGATGCGAAGCGAGCCGTCAAGGTTTACCAGGCCGTATGGGGCGCCTCGTCGGCAGACAAAAAGAGCGGAAAAGAGGGGGCCGTGTCTGAGCATCGCCTTAAGGCGATGTGAGTTTGGCCCCCGGCCGCTCTTTTTGGCTGCCGACGAGGGGGTGTCGCCCCATCCGGCGCGCCTTCTTTGCCTACTTTCTTGGCAAGACAAGAAAGTAGGTCGCCGCCCCGCAGGGGTGGTGAAACCGCCTTTGACTTTAAGCCTTTGACTTTAAGCCTTTGACCTTAAGCCTTTGACTTCGCCGTCAGGCAACAAGGCAACAAAAACCAGACAAAAAAACACAAGCAACAAAACGCCCCACCCCAGTTCACTCAAACACAATCCCCGGAGGAGACCCACCGTGCAACCCTGGACCCAGACCTACACACCGCTAGGCAGCCTGTGGCTGTCCGCGCTCGCGGCAGCGCTGCCCATCCTGTTCTTCTTCCTCGCCCTGGCGGTGCTACGCATGAAAGGCCATGTGGCAGCAGCCATCACGCTGCTCCTCGCCATCGGCGTGGCGATCTTCGCCTACGGCATGCCCGTGCGGCAGGCGCTCGCCGCCGCGGGCTTCGGCTTTGCCTACGGCCTGTGGCCGATCGCGTGGATCATCGTGACCGCAGTGTTCCTCTACAAGATCGTGGTGAAGACCGGGCAGTTCGACATCATCCGCGCATCCGTGCTCGCCGTCACCGATGACCAGCGCCTGCAGATGCTGCTGATCGGCTTTGCCTTCGGCGCCTTCCTGGAAGGCGCGGCGGGCTTTGGCGCGCCGGTGGCCATCACCGCGGCCCTGCTGGTGGGCCTGGGCTTCAACCCGCTCTATGCGGCGGGCCTGTGCCTGATCGCCAACACCGCGCCGGTGGCCTTCGGTGCCATGGGCATTCCCATCATCGTGGCGGGCCAGGTGACCGGCATCGATGCCATGCACATCGGCGCGATGGCGGGCCGGCAATTGCCGCTGCTGTCGCTGGCGGTGCCGTTCTGGCTGGTGTTCATCATGGACGGCAAGCGCGGCGTGAAAGAGACATGGCCGGCGGCGCTGGTGACCGGCGCGAGCTTCTCGGTGACGCAGTATTTCACCTCGAACCATATCGGGCCGGAGTTGCCTGACATCACGTCGGCGCTGGTGAGCCTGGTGTCGCTGACGCTGTTCCTCAAGGTGTGGCAGCCCAAGAGCGCAAGCCAGCGGGCTGGCGGCGCGGTGAAGGCGAGCGGCGGGGCGGCAGCACTGGCGCGCATGGGTGGCGGGTTGGCAAGCGATGCGGGCAGCTTCGGCAACGGGGCGGGCGACGGGGCGGGCAACAACCGCCGCGCCTCGCCCTACACCGTGGCACAGACCGTGCGCGCGTGGGCGCCCTTCGGCATCCTTACCGCCATCGTGACGGTCTGGAGCCTGCCGTCGTTCAAGGCGCTGTTCGCCGGCAACGGCGCGCTGGCTGGGTGGGTGCTGAAGTTCCATGTGCCGGCGCTGGACCAGCTGGTGATCAAGGCCGCGCCGATCGTGGCACAGCCTAAGGCCTACGAAGCTGTGTTCAAGCTCGACCTGGTATCGGCGGTGGGCACCGCCATCCTGCTGACCGCGCTGATCTCCGCCGTGCTGCTGCGCATGAAGCCGCGCGATGCGCTGGCCACCTTCGGCGAAACGCTGATGGAGCTGCGCCGCCCGATCCTGTCGATCGGGCTGGTGCTGGGCTTCGCCTTTGTCGCCAACTACTCGGGCATGTCGTCGACGCTGGCGCTGCTGCTGGCCGGCACGGGCGCGGCGTTTCCGTTCTTCTCGCCCTTCCTGGGCTGGCTGGGCGTGTTCCTGACTGGCTCGGACACGTCGTCCAATGCGCTGTTCTGCTCGTTGCAGAGCACCACCGCGCACCAGATCGGCGTGTCCGACACGCTGCTGGTGGCGGCCAACACCACCGGCGGCGTGACCGGCAAGATGATCTCGCCGCAATCCATCGCGGTAGCCTGCGCGGCCACCGGGCTGGTCGGCAAGGAATCCGAGCTGTTCCGCTTTACCGTGAAGCACAGCCTGCTGTTCGCGGTGATCGTGGGCATCATCACCATGCTGCAGGCTTACGTGTTCACGGGGATGATTCCCCACTAAGCGGGCATGGCCGCCAAGCTCAGGCGCTGTCGTTGGCGGCGTCGCGCGGCAGGAACTGGTCACCCTCGGCCAGGGGCGCGTAACGGTAGGTGGCGGGCGTGCGGCTGAGCTTGACGGGCGACCCAAGGCCCTTGTAGCCATCCGCCATCTCCACCACCATCTCGCGGTGGACGGTATGCGGATGCTGCAAGGCGTCCGCCACCGACAGCACCGGCGCGCACGGCACGCCGGCGGCCACCAGCGTATCGGCCAGCACCTTGCCATCCAGCTTGCCCATGCGCGCTTCCAGTTCCACCTTGAGCGCGGCACGGTTGACCGAGCGCGCGCCGGCGGTGGCATAGCGCTCATCGTCGGCAAACCCGGGCATCTCCAGGTGCTCGCACAGGATGCGGAACTGGCGATCGTTGCCGACCGCGAGAAAGATCGGGTCGGTGGCGGTGGCGACGGTGTCGTACGGATAGATGTTCGGGTGCGCGTTGCCGGTGCGGGTCGGCTCCTTGCCGCTCATGAACCAGTTGGCCGCGTGCGGATGCAGCAACGACAGGCCCGAGTCGTACAGCGCCGCCTCGACAAACTGGCCGCGCCCGCTGCGCTCGCGCTCCTGCAGGGCCAGCAACACGCCCAGCGCGGCGTTCAGCCCCGTGACCATGTCCACCACCGGCAAGCCCACGCGCAGCGCGTCGCCGCCGGCTTCGCCGTTGATGCTCATGATGCCCGCCATGGCCTGGATGGCCGCGTCGTAGCCGGGCAGGCCACCCAGCGGGCCATCCGCGCCAAAGCCGGAAACCCGGCAGTGCACCAGGCGCGGGAAGCGCGCCGACAGCGCGTCAAACCCCAGCCCCCATTTTTCCAGCGTGCCGGTCTTGAAGTTCTCGACCAGTACGTCGGCGTCCGCCAGCAGGGCAAGCAGCACCTCGCGGTCGGCATCGGTGGTCAGGTCCAGCCGCATCACGCGCTTGTTGCGGTTCAGGCCGAAGTAATAAGAGGCCACGCCGTCCTTGAACGGAGGGCCCCAGGTGCGGGTATCGTCGCCTTGTGGCGGCTCGATCTTCAGCACGTCGGCGCCATGGTCGCCAAGGATCTGGCCGCAGAACGGCCCGCCCAGGATGCGGGAGAGATCGACCACGCGGATACCGGCAAGCGCGCCGGGCGAGACAGGGAGTTTGCTCATGAGAGGGGTTCCGTAACTGCGGCGATGAACGTGCGACAAAAAACGCGGATTGGCTCAGGCGGCCGGCGCGGGCGTGCGATCCAGCAACTTGAAGGTGCCGGTGGCCAGCGCCAGCAGCTCGCCCTGCGCATCGCGGATCTCGCCGCGCGCGAAGCACAGGGAACGGCCGCGCCGCTCGCACCAGGCGGTGGCGGTCAACTCGCCGCGCCCGGGGGCGGTGAAATGCACCGACAAGTCGATCGTGGCCACGCCAAAGCGGCGCGGATCGTGGCCGCGCGCGGCGCAGGACAGCGCGCAATCGAGCAGCGTGGCCAGCGCGCCGCCGTGCACGTCGCCGCGGCTGTTGGTGTGGTCCGGGTGGTAGGCCATGCTCACGCGCGCCTCATTGGCGTTGATGTGCACGCCGGTCAGGCCGAACACGCGGGCCATGGGCATCGGCAGGGCAAACAGCAGGCCCGGCGCTTCGCCGGCAAATTCGTTGACGGGCGCGGGCGAGGAAAGATCGGTCATGGCGGGCACAGAGTAGGTTGGGGCCGCATGAAGGCAAAGCGGGCACCGCTATGCCGCGATGCCCACGAATTCGCCCACATGCCGCCAGGTGCATTGGACTGCACGCAGGTTGGCAAACGTCGATACTACCGCCGAACCGGCCATGATTCATAGCCTGGCTTGGCGGAGCGTGCCCCTGGCTCAGTCCAGCTGAGCACCCGATTTCTGCACCACGCCGCGCCATTTGGCCACCTCTGCCTTGACGAAGCTGCCAAGCTGCTCGGGCGAGGTCGATGGCGGCAGTTCCAGCCCTTGCGCCTGCAGGGTCTTGCGCACTTCGGGCTGTTGCAGCGCATCGGCAAAGGCGTGGTTGAGCTTGGCGATGACCGCTGGCGGCGTGCCGGCCGGGGCGACCACGCCGAAGAACACCGAGACGTCGAAGCCGGGCACGCCCTGCTCGGCCACGGTGGGCACATCGGGCAGCGCCTGCGAGCGGGCCTTGGTGGTCACGCCCAGCACGCGGAACTTGCCGCTCTTGATGAAGGGCAGCGCGGTCAGCACGTCGGTGAAGCTCATGCTCACCTGGCCGCCAAGCAGGTCGTTCAGCGCCGGGCCGGTGCCCTTGTAGGGAACGTGCTGGAAGTCCGTGCCGGCCAGGTTGTTGAACAGCACGCCAGCCAGGTGCGAGGACGCGCCATTGCCCGACGAGGCGTAGCTCAGCTTGCCGGGGTGCGCCTTGCCGTAGGCGATCAGCTCACCGACGGTCTTGACGGGCACCGAGGGGTTCACCACCAGCACATTGGGCAACTGGCCGATCTGGATCACCGGCGCAAAGCTCTTGATCGGGTCATATTTGATCTTGCGGTACAGGCTGACGTTGATCGCCAGCGGCGCCGAGGTGCCGAACATCAGCGTGTAGCCATCCGGCTCGGCGCGCGCCACGGCTTCGGCGCCGATGTTGCCGCCGGCGCCGGCGCGGTTTTCCACCACCACGGTCTGGCCAAGGCTGCCCTTGAGCGCGGACGCCAGGGTGCGCGCCATCACGTCGGTGGGGCCGCCGGGCGGGTAAGTCACGATCATCATGATGGGCTTGGACGGGTAGTCCTTCTGCGCCAGCGCGGGGGCAATGCCCACGCAGAGGGTGCAGGCGGCGACAGCGGCGAGGCGTTGCCAGAGGGTCATGGTTGTCTCCTGATATTGGTCTATTAGGTCGATGTCCACCCGGCGGGGCGCCATGGTGAAGTGTGCTGCGCCGGCTTCTGGCGGCGCAGCGGGGGCTGTGTCCTGCCCTTGCGGGATCAGAACAGGTTGACCTGCGCCACGGTCGTGGCGGCGTCCACTGCGCCATCCTCTGGCGGCGCAATGGTGTCGGCCAGCCAGTCGGGCTCGGCCTCGCCTGCCAGCGGATCCTGCGGCAGCACGCGATGCAGCAGCACCAACTGGGCCAGGCGCATGCGGCGCACGGAACCGATGCGGCCCGCTTCCCAAGCCATGGCGACCGCGCTGGTCACGTGGTACAGCCCGGATGCGGCCTGGCGCGCCAGCACGTCGCCATCGGCGCCGGCTTCGGCGGCGCGGGCGGCCAGCGTGGTGGCACGCGCGATCGCGGTGGTAAAGACGCCGCGTGCGCCGGCATGCATCGGCGTGGCTTGCAGCAGGCCGGCCAGGTGAGCCTCGAGCACGGGCAGCGCGCCTTCGCGGCGGATCGCGCGCAGCACGTCCAGGGCGACGATATTGCTGGTGCCTTCCCAGATCGAGCCAAGATGCGCGTCGCGCACCAGGCGCGGATCGCTCCATTCCTCGATATAGCCGCAGCCGCCACGCATTTCCATGGCGTCGCCGGTGACCTTGCGCGCATCGCGGCAGGCGCGGAACTTGATCAGCGGCGTCAGCACGCGCATCAGCGGATAGGCATCGGCCTCGCCGGCATCGGCGCGGCGCAGCGCCTCGGCGGTCTGGAACACCATGGTGCGGGCCTGCTCGGTGGGCAGCGCGAGCTTGAGCAGCTGGCGGCGCATCAGCGGCATGTCCAGCAGGCGCTTGCCAAAGGCCCGGCGTTCGCGCGCGATGAACTGGCCCTCCGACAAGGCGCGGCGCATCAGGCCGGCCGCGCGTACGCCGTTGGACAGGCGCGAGTTGTTGATCATGTCGGCCATCTGCACGAAGCCCCGGCCCAGCTCGCCCACCAGGTAGGCATGCGCGCCTTCCAGGCGGATCTCGCCACTGGCCATGGAGCGCGTGCCAAGCTTGTCTTTCAGGCGGATGATGCGATAGTGGTTGGCGCTGCCATCGGCCAGCGTGCGCGGCAGCAGGAACAGCGACACGCCTTTGATGCCGGGCGCGGCCTCGCCGTTTTCGTCCTCGACGCGAGCCAGCACCATCGCCAGCGCGGCGTCCGGGTTGGAGCAGAACCACTTGTCGCCCGACAGGCGCCAGCCGCCCTCGGCCTGCGCATCGCGCGCGGCGCGGGTGGTGGTGGCAGCCACGTCGGAGCCTGCGCCCTGCTCGGTCATGAACATGGCACCCTGGTACAGGTCCTCGAAGACCTGGGTGGTGAGGTTCGGCAAGAAGCGCTCGACCACCGCCGGATCGCCGAACTTGCGCAAGGTGCGGGTCAGCGAATCCGTCATCGACAGCGGGCAGCACAGGCCGAACTCGGCCTGCACGAACAGGTAGGTCAGCGCGTACTTGGCCACGGCCGGCATCGGCTTGTCCCAGCCCAGCACGCCGCCACGGTGCGACGCCGCCGCCAGACCGAACTCGGAGAAGGCAACCCGCTCAAGCTCCACATAGGCCGGATGCTTCTCGATGTGCTGCGCGTCGATGCCCGTGCGGGTGCGGTGCGACAGCGTGGGCTTGTTCTGGTCGGCGGTATGCGCCAGCGTGTCCAGCACGCCGCCGGCCAGCGCGCCCATGCGATCGAGGTGGGGCAGCAGGTGGGCGAACAGGTCGGGCGGGAGGTAGAGCGGCAGCAGCGCGCGCAGGTCCGGATCGCTGGCAAACAGGTTGACGCCTTGCTGGTCGGGCACCGGATGGGCGGGCGTGGCCGAGGTTGCGGGAATGGCCGAGGCGGCCGGGGTGGCCGAAGAGGCAGTATGGCGCGCTGCGCTGGTCCGCATGAAGTGTCTCCTGTGTTTGCCGGCACGTGGCGCCGGATACTTTGTCTGCATTATTCAAAGTCCGGCGATTCGTGTCTAATTCTAAAATTGGCTTGGTCCATATATTTTTTATATCGCCATGGAATTCCGTCACCTGCGCTACTTCCTCGTCCTCGCCGAAGAACTCCACTTCGGCCGGGCCGCCCGCCGCCTGTCGATCTCGCAGCCGCCGCTCTCGCTCAATATCCAGCAGCTGGAAGCCTCGGTAGGCGCCCGCCTGTTCGAGCGCGACAGCCGCGGCGTGCGCCTGACGGCCGCTGGCCGGGCTTTTCGCGAATCGGCCAGCGCGCTGCTGGCCCAGGCCGAGGAGGCCCGCTTGCTGGCGCGCGAGATCGAGGCCGGCGCCGTCGGGCGGCTGCGCATCGGCTTCGTGGGCTCCATGCTGTACCGCGGCCTGCCCCAGCGCCTGCGGGAGTTCCAGGCCAGCTACCCCGGCATCCAGGTGGCGTTGACGGAACTCAACTCACAGGAGCAGATCGACGCGCTGCTGCATGACGGGCTGGATGCTGGCTTCATCCACACCGACCGCGTGCCCGACGAACTGGCCACCGCACTGGTCCATAGCGAACCTTTCCTGTGCTGCGTGCCGCACGATCATCCCCTGGCGCGCCAGGCCACCGTGGCGCTGAGCGAGCTGCGCGGCGAGCCCTTTGTGCTGTTCTCCCGCAAGGCCTCGCCCGACTACTACAACCGCATCTTCGAGATGTGCGCGGCGCAGGGCTTCTATCCGCAGATCCGGCATGAGGTGCGGCACTGGCTGTCGGTGGTGTCCCTGGTGTCGCAAGGAACCGGCGTGGCGCTAGTGCCGGCGGCGCTGCAGAGGTCGGCAATGGCGGGGGCGGTGTTTTTGCCGCTGGCGCAGGCGACGGTGCCGTCGGAGGTGTATTGCGTCTGGAAGGCAGGAACGGACGAGCCCGCGCGCGACCGCTTCCTGGAGAAGATGCGGGATGAGAAATAAGGAGGTGGGACGGGAAGAAAGCCGGGCCTTTCCTGCTCACCCCGAAATGCGGCGAGCACTTGCGATGGCGAACGCACTCAGGGTAAACACTAGGACTACCAAGAAAATGCCACCTGCTTTACCGGCAGGTGGCATGTCAAATACGCGTGGAACGGGGTGTTCAGCGTGCAAGCAGCATACCCGCTGCACTTTCCCCCACCAATAACGCAATTGCGTTATTCGGGACCCTACTCAAGCGGGGGGAGGATTGCCCCCCGGTCCGGATTCAGAACCCCTCGACCGCCACGCTGACATGGCCCACGTTGGGCGCAGCGGCAAAGTAGTCGCCAACCAGCTTGCGCCATTCGGCGAAGTCCGCGGATTCGCGGAAATCCACCATGTGGTTCTCGACCGTATCCCACTTGACCTCCAGCGTGAAGTGCGAGGGGTTTTCGATCGACCTGAGCAGCCGCATGGCGTGGCAGCCGCGGGCGCGCTTGAAGAGCGGCGCCGCCTTGGCAACCGCTGCCTCGAAGTCCGACTCCGTGCCCGGTTTGATCTGGAACTGCGCTATTTCGAGAATCATGTCTTGTGCTCCGTCTGTGCGTGTCAGGAAGGCCGGGGCCTGGCCCGGTCGTGCGTCGACAAGCATTTTATGACAGGCCGGGACATCGCGCGTCGCCGCTAAATTATTCTTAGATGTCGAACATTACTTGACAAGGCCACGGCAACTGCTAGGATTGCCATACGTACTTCGATATCTAAGTATTTTTTGCATTCACATCAAGACCGCGACACCAACCCACCGGACCCCCGGAACCCTGGAGCCAAGCATGTACGACCCATTTGCAACCGACAAGCTGATTGACCTGTGGCTGACCGAAGACATCGGCGCCTGCGACCTGACGGTCCACACCATGATCGAGAAGGGCGAGACGGGTTCGTTCTATATGAATGCGCGTGAGCCGATGCCGATCGCCGGTGTGGATGTGGCCGCCCGGGTGTTCTCCCGCTACGATCCGTCGCTGCATGTGGATGTGCGCGTGAGCGATGGCGACAAGGTCGCCAAGGGCGCCATCCTGATCGCCGTGAGCGGTTCGGCGCGCAGCGTGCTGACCGCCGAGCGCACGGCGCTGAACATCATGCAAAGGCTGTGCGGGATCGCCAACCATACCGCCCGCTACGTGGAGGCAATTGCCGGCACCAAGGCGCGCCTGATCGACAGCCGCAAGACCACGCCGGGGCTGCGCGTGCTGGAGAAGCACGCGGTGACCTGCGGTGGCGGCCTGAACCACCGGCTGGGGCTCGATAACGGCGTGATGATCAAGGACAACCATATCGCCGTGTGCGGCAGCATCGCCGCCGCCGTGGAGCGCGCGCGCCGGCAACTGCCCGTGCTGACCAAGCTGGAAGTGGAGTGCGACCGGCTGGACCAGGTGCATGAAGCCCTGAAGGCGGGCGTCGACGTGATCATGCTGGACAACATGTCCGTGCCCGACATGCGCGAAGCCGTTGCCATCGTCAACGGGCGCACCAAGGTGGAGGCGTCCGGCGGCATCAACCTGGAGACCATCCGCCCCATCGCCGAGACTGGCGTTGACTACATCTCCACCAGCAAGATCACCCAGTCCGCGCCGGCCGTGGATATCGGGCTGGACGATGCGGTGTGAACAAGCGCTGTGAACAGGCGGTGTAAAGATACCGTGTGAGCGGGAGTCACTCCTTCCCGCCACTTTGACGCGCGCCTGGCTGCTGCCTTGCGCGCTTTTTTTATGCCGCGCTCGCCGCCAGCGCCGTCACTGGCTCAAAGATCCGCCAGCAGCCGCCCCAGCTCGCGCGTCGATGGCACACGCCGTGCCGTGCCCTGGGCCTCTTCCTCATCCTTGGCCAGGTTGCGGTTGATGGCAATCAGCACCTTGCGCGCAATCGCGACGTCCTCGGCCGAGACCCCCTCCACGCTGATCTCGTTGACCTCCTCGGCCAGCGGCACCAGCTTGCGCTTGAGGGCGCGTCCCGTCTTGGTCAGGAACACATGGACATTCTTCTTGTTGCCGGGCAGGTGCATGCGCTCGATATAGCCCAGCGCTTCCAGCGCCTTGACCGCCGCGAACGTGGTCGGCTCAGTGACGCCCGCCAGGTCGCTCAGCTCCCGCTGCGACAAACCGTCGTGATCCCAGAGGATCCGCAGGATGGTCCAGTGCCCATAGTAGACCGTGTGTTCGGCCAGGCGCATCTGCAGGGCGCGGATATAGGCCCGGGCGGCGTCCTTCACCATATGCGCCAGGCGCTCGTTGGCGATGTCGCCCGGCTGGGCGGGCACCTGCGTTTCAGTCAGTTTTGAAGTGGCCATAAGACGGTGTGGGAGTCCTTGTCGGCGCCGGCCATGCCCGCGCCCGAAGATGGAAAACATGATAACGCGTTAGCAAAGCGGCCGTATGTTCCGCCACGCCGCTCTCCCGGCGGATATTCGCCAGCTAACCATTTTTCTTCGACCGAATGTAGTGCTCACTACATCAGTGCGGGCTTGCGCCACGACGATGCAGCAACGCACCTGCAGAGGGATTTCCCTGCTAGACATTGCTGGAATCCCCGCCACAGGCCGTGGATACGGCCCTTCCCGGCGATGGCCCGACTCTTGCATATTCTTAGATGTCGAACTTATCTTGACAAGGCTTCATCTGGTGCTAGCATTGCCTTTGTACTTCGATATCTAAGCATATTGTCTGAGGACATACGCGGCACAGTCGACGAAATGGGACCAGGAATGGGACCAAGAGAAAGAAGAGGATGACCATGAAGAACCCCGAGACCTGGAACGACACATGCACAAGCAGCCTGGAATCCTCCCCCCATCCGAACCGCGTCGGGCCATCGGCTTTGGCGGCGGTCTCCACCACGCGGGATAAGCCCGTGCAAGCTGTCGGCACCTTCTTCCTCGTGGTTGGCCCCAGCGGCGCGGGCAAGGACTCGCTGATGGACGGTGCCAGGGCGGCGCTGCTGGCCGATCCGCGCTATGTGTTTGCCAGGCGCGTCATCACCCGGCCAACGGGTTCGCCGGGCGAGGACCACGAGGGCGTGACGGAGGCCGAATTCTCGGCGCGCGAGGCGGCCAACGCCTTCCTGATCACGTGGGCAGCGCATGGCTTGCGCTATGGGCTGCCGGCCGGCTTGCTGGATGAACTGGAGCGCGGCCGGCACGTCATCGCCAACGGCTCGCGCGGCATTGCTGCCGCGCTGGCTGGCCGGCTGCGCAACTTCGTCGTCATCCATGTCACGGCGCCGCTGCAGGTGCTGGCGCAGCGCATTGCCGCGCGCGGACGCGAATCCGGCGACGCGGTGCTGCGCAGGCTGGAGCGCATGCCCGATCCGATTCCCGCAGGCGTGGCGAGCGTCTCCGTATTGAACGACGCGGCCATGGAGGTGGGCATCGCGCGCTTCCTGGAAGCGCTGCACACGGCGTCGACGCCGCTCAAGGCCAGACGCATGCCGATCGCCACCGGCGACGCGCACATTGCTTACGTGTCGCCCGCCTTTGCCGCTGGCCAGACCCGCATGGCTGTGCGCTCGGGAACGGCCGAGATCCCCGCGGCCTTGCATGTGGTCGAGAGCCCGGCCTTGCTGCAGGACGAAGAAATCGGCCTGTCCGATGCCCTCTTCGATCGCCTGGGCGTTGCGCCCGGCAGCATCGTGCGCCTGCGCCGGATTCCCGGCCCCGTCAGCCGCGATGTGCTGCGCAAGAAGCTGCGCGGCGATGCCTTGAGCGAGGCCGAGTACGAAGCCGTGCTGCGCGATGCGGTGGAGGGCCGCTATACGGAGATCGAGCTGACCGCGTTCCTGGTGGCTGCCTCGCAGCACCTCACCGATGCGGAAGTGGTCAGCGTCGCTCGTGCCCGCACGCGCTTTGCCCCCAGGATCGGCTGGGACGAACCCATCGTGGTGGACAAGCACTCCATGGGTGGCGTGCCGGGCAGCCGCATCACGCTGATCGTGGTGCCGATCGTCGCGGCGTTCGGGCTGGCGATGCCCAAGACCTCGTCGCGCGCGATCACCTCCGCGGCCGGCACCGCCGAGGCCATGGAGACGGTGGCGCGGGTGGACCTGGACATCGACGACGTGCGCCGCTGCGTGGAGCAAGCGCGGGCCTGCATTGCCTGGAACGGCCGCCTTAATCACTCGGCTATCGACGATGTGATGAATGCCATTACGCGCCCGCTCGGCCTGGACGCCAACCGGTGGTCGGTGGCATCCATCCTCTCCAAGAAATACACAGCGGGTTCGACCCATGTGATCGTCGACCTGCCCTTCGGCCCGCAGGCGAAGCTCAAGTCGCAAGCCGAAGCACAAGCCCTGGGCGTCTTGTTCGAAGCGGTGGGCGCGGGGCTGGGCATGCAGGTGCGCGCGTTCGCGACGCACGGCAGCAAACCCATCGGGCGCGGCGTAGGCCCGGCACTGGAAGTGCGGGATGTGCTGCAGGTACTCAACGGCAGCCCCGACGCGCCCGCGGACCTGCGCGAGAAGGCCCTGTTCTTTGCCGGACAGATTCTTGCGTTCGACCCGGCCGTGGGATCTCCCGCCGAGGGGCGGCGGATTGCGGGCGAATTGCTTGCCTGCGGGGCCGCAAGCGCCGCATTCGACCGGATCGTGGCCGCGCAGGGCGCAAGGGCGGCACCGGATGCACCGGGCCACCATGTCCACACCGTACCGGCCAGCACGGCGGGCGTCGTCGCGGACATCAACGGCTTTGCCATCGCTGGCATTGCGCGCGGCGCCGGCGCGCCACGCCGGCCTGGCGCTGGCGTGGACCTGCTGTGCACGGTGGGAGACCGGCTCGTTGCCGGGCAACCGCTATTCAGGATCCACGCCGAGACCGCCAGCGATCTGGAGGCGGGCGTACGGGCCCACGCTTCGGCGGAGCTCGCCGGGCCACCGATTCGTATCCGGCGGGACTAGCAGCGCGTCCGAGCGCGCCGCCTGCACTGGCGCACTGATCTATCATTTCCTTCAACCGATGAGGCAACAAATGACATCCTTATCCGTGGTACGCAGTCTCGCATCGATCTCCTTGCTGGGGGCCACGCTGTTCGGCCTGCCCGCGCAGGCGAGCGCCAATATCGGCGGCGACTTTCCACAAAAGCCGATCCGGCTGGTGGTGACGTTCCCGGCGGGCGGGGGAACCGACACGCTGGCGCGGGTGATCGGCACGGAGGTGGGCCGCAGCCTGGGCCAGCCCGTGGTGGTCGACAACCGGCCAGGCGCCAGCGGCAATATCGGCGCCGAGTACGTCGCCAAGAGCCCGTCGGACGGCTATACCTTGCTGGTTGTCAACAGCAGCTTTGCCATCAACCCCGGTGTGTTCCGCAACCTGCAGTTCGATCCGGGCAAGGACTTCAGCGCGGTGATCTCCGTGGCATCCGTGCCATCCGTCATCGCCGTACCCGTTTCTTCCAAGATCCAGACGTTCAATGACCTGCTGGCAGCGGGGCGCTCGGGCAAGCCGCCGACGTACGCCTCCTGCGGCAACGGCACGCCCCAGCACCTTGCCGGCGAGCTACTCAAGATCTCGGCCAGGATCGACCTGCTGCACGTGCCTTATAAGGGTTGCGCTCCGGCGCTCGCCGATGTGCTGGGCGGCCAGGCCGACGTCAGCATCAACACGCTCAGCAACACGGTGCCTTACCTCAAGGCCAACAAGCTGCGCGCGCTGGCCGTCACCTCCAAAGGCCGGTCGCCGCTGCTGCCCGACGTGGCCTCGGTGAGCGAGCTTGGAGTCAGTGGCTATGACGTCGACCAGTGGTTTGGCATCCTGGCCCCGGCGCACACACCGCCGGACATCGTGCTAAAGCTCAACGCGGCCATCGCCAAGGCCGTCGCCAAGCCGGAGGTCAAAGCCAATCTCGCCCAACTGGGATTTGCCACCGCCAGCAGCACCCCGGCGGAATTCCAGAAAGTGGTGAACACCGACATCGAGCGCTGGAAGAAGCTCGCCGCGCAGATCGGCCTGCGGGTCGACTAAGACCCGCAAAAAGCTAACAAAAACTCACAGAAGCCGACAGAAGCCTGCTAAAGGTCGCCAAGGCCAACTGAGACCCACGGGGCAACGCGCGCCGCCCGCCCCACCCATTCCCATTGCAGCACCGCTACGCCACGGCCATCACGGATCCCGTGCGACCGCTTGCGCCTTGCGTTTGCACTTGCCGTAAGGAAAAGACATGAAGGAAATGAAGGAAATCAAGGCAATGAAAGACGTCCCCCGCCTGACGCCCGTATTCGCGTTCGCCATCGCAGCACTCACCCTGTCCGCCTCCGCCTGGGCGCAGTCCGGCCTGGTGCTCTATGGCGTCGCCGACGTCGGCATCGAATACCTCACCCACGCCGACGCCAGCGGCAACGCCCTCGCCCGGATGGCTTCGGGCAATCTGTCCGGCTCGCGCTGGGGCCTGCGCGGCACGGAAGACCTCGGCGGCGGCACCAGCGCGCTGTTCGTGCTCGAAAGCGGCTTCGATATCGATGCGGGCACGCTGGGCCAGGCCGGCCGGCTGTTCGGGCGGCAGGCCTATGCCGGGTTGAACACGCCCTATGGGCGGATCACCGCGGGCCACCAGAACAACCTGCTCTACGACATCCTGATCAACTACGACGCCATGGCCATCGCGCCGCGCTACTCCGCGTTCCTGATGGATAGCTCACTCGCGGGACGCTATGACAACGCCGCCAAGTACGTAGGGAAGTTCGGCGGGCTGACGGCAAGCGCGATGTACGCGTTCGCGCGCGGGACCTCCGTAACCATAGGCACCACCAGCACCATCACGGGCGAGACCGCCGGCAACGCACGGAACGACCGCGCCTGGAGCACCGCGCTGGAATACGCCACGGGCAACGCCGGGGCCACAATCATCTACGACCAGCAGCAGGGCACCACCGGCCTGTCCGGCCAAAACCCGGCGCAGCGCGACCGGCGCATTGCCGTAGCCGGCAGCTACGCGTTCGCTCGCGCCAAGGTGTTCGCGGGCTATCGCTGGCTGAGCGGCGACATTGGCAGCACCCCCACCGTGGCCGCGCGCCGCAACGATCTGTTCTGGCTCGGCGCGAGCTATGCGTTTACGCCAGCGCTGACGTTGAGCGCGTCGGCCTACGTGATGAACGACAAGCGCAGCGCGCAAGATCCCTGGAGCCTTGTCGGCACGCTGGACTACGCGCTGTCCAAGCGCACCGATGGCTACCTGACGCTCGGCTACGTCAAGAACAAGGACGGTTCGCGTGTCGGCCTGAACGGCATCCAGGCCAGCATCGGCCCCGGCCTGAACCAGCTTGGCGCGGTGGCGGGCATCCGGCACAAGTTCTAGGCCGGGCGGGCTGCGGCACGGTGAGCAGGGCGCGGCACCCGCACAGGGTGCCGCATGGTCGGGCGTAACCGATTGTTGCCCGACGTGCGCTATGGGGCGATTGCAGACCGCCGGCATTGTCGTGCGCCATGCATGCATGGCGCACTGATAGCACAACGGCGCGAAATCGAAACGCCCGCATGCAAATCGGCTACAATAGGAACGATTTTCATTTACCAACCCTGGTGTGAGTTTGCCGACTGCGTGCCGTGCCTCGCGCCAACGGACTGGAAGCCACATGCGGTTGTCTGAACTTCCGCGGCGCACCGCCGCTGTCATCGTGTCAATCGATGACAATTCTCCTAACGATCCAATAGCACGCCGCCTGCGCGAACTCGGCTTTGTGCCGGGCGAAGCCGTACAGGTCATTGCGCTGGGACCGTTCGGCATGGATCCCCTTGTCGCCCAGGTGGGCTTTACCCGGTTTGCCTTGCGCCGCGCCGAAGCGGCCCGCATCACCGTGGAAGCGGTGAGCGCTTCCGTCTCCAGCATCACGCCGGCAGCGCAGCCCGACGCGCCCGCCGCCAAACGCTCCGCTGCCTGACCGGGCACCTGCCAAGAATATGTCTGTCGCCAACCCGACTTCCGCTTCCCAGCGTCCCGCATTGCGCGTTGCGCTGGTGGGCAATCCCAATTGCGGCAAGACCGCGCTGTTCAACCGCCTGACCGGCAGCCGCCAGAAGGTGGCCAACTACGCTGGCGTCACCGTCGAGCGCAAGGAAGGCCATTTTGTTTCGCCAGCCGGCCGCCAGGTGCGTGTGCTGGACCTGCCGGGTGCCTATAGCCTGCACGCGGCCAGCCTGGACGAAGCCATCACGCGCGACGTTTGCCTGGGCAAGCGCCCGGGCGAGCCGCGCCCCGAACTACTGGTGTCGGTGGTGGATGCCACCAACCTGCGCCTGCACCTGCGCTTCGTGCTGGAGTTGCGCCGTCTCGGGCTGCCGATGGTGCTGGTGCTCAATATGAGCGATGCCGCGGCCAAGCGCGGCATCCACATCGACCGCGACAAGCTGGCCGCCGCGCTCGGCGTGCCGGTGGTCCAGACGATTGCCGTCAAGCGCGATGGCGCCGCCAGCCTGCTGGCCGCACTGGACGCGGCCTTGCCTGAAGTGCCGGCTGCAGCCCCCGAGCCGGCATCCGACCTGGACGTGCACCAGGAGGTCAAGCGCCTGCTGGATGCCGCCGTGACCATGCCGGCACGCACCGCGGCCATGGACGACCGCCTGGACCGCATCCTGCTGCATCCGGTGTTCGGCCTGGCGATCCTGGCCGTGCTGCTGTTCCTGATGTTCCAGGCGGTGTTCTCCTGGGCCGCCCCGCTGATGGACGGCATAGAGGGCGGCGTGCACTGGTTCGGCGAGATCGTCGGCAGCCATCTGCCCGAGGGCATGCTGCGCAGCCTGCTGGTGGATGGCCTGATCGCCGGCCTGGGTGCCGTCGTCGTGTTCCTGCCGCAGATCCTGATCCTGTTCCTGTTCATCCTGACGCTGGAGGAATCCGGCTACCTGCCGCGCGCCGCCTTCCTGCTCGACCGCCTGATGATGGGCGCCGGCTTGTCCGGCCGCTCCTTTATCCCGCTGCTCTCCAGCTTTGCCTGTGCGATTCCCGGCATCATGGCCACGCGCACCATCCAGGACCCGCGCGACCGCCTCGCGACCATCCTGGTGGCCCCGCTGATGACGTGCTCCGCGCGCCTGCCCGTGTACGCCCTGCTGATCGGCGCCTTCATCCCGGCGCGCACGGTGATGGGAATGTTCAATCTGCAGGGCCTGGTGCTGTTCGTCCTCTATGTGGCGGGCATCGTGAGCGCGCTGGTGGTGGCGTACGTGCTGAAGTATTTCCGCCGCGACCGCACCGACCACCCGCTGATGATGGAGCTGCCCTCGTACCGCATCCCCAATGCGCGCGACGTGGCAATCGGCCTGTGGGAGCGTGCCCGCATCTTCCTGTCCCGCGTGGGCAAGGTGATCCTGACGCTGACGGTGCTGCTGTGGTTCCTGGCCACGTTTCCGTCGCCGCCGGACGGCGCCACCGCCCCGGCCATCGACTACAGCTTCGCCGGCATGATCGGCCGGGCGCTGGAGCATGTTTTTGCCCCGATCGGCTTCAACTGGCAGATCTGCATCGCGCTGGTGCCGGGCCTGGCCGCGCGCGAAGTCGCCGTGGGCGCGCTGGCCACCGTCTATGCGCTGTCCGGCAGCGAGGACGCCATGGCCAGCCAACTGGTGCCGATGATCGCCGCGCAATGGTCGCTCGCCACGGCGCTGTCGCTGCTGGCCTGGTACGTGTTCGCGCCGCAATGCATCTCCACGATGGCGGTGATCCGGCGCGAAACCGGCTCCTGGAAGGTGATGGCCGCCTCGACGGCCTACCTGGCGGGCCTGGGCTACCTGGCTGCCTTTGCCACGTACCGCATCACCCTGATGCTGAGCTAAAGCGAGGACATTGCAGCCATGAGCCTTTACCATGCCTTTGAAACCCTGCTGGTGCCGCTGATCGTGCTGGGCTGCACGCTCTCCGTGCTGGCTCGCTATGCACCGCGCACCCGTGAACGGATCAAGAGCGGGCTGGCGGCGCGCCTGGGCGGCACCGCGGCCACCGGCTGGCGCCAGCGCGCGGTGGCCTGGCTGGCACCGCAGGCAGCGGCCGGCTGCGCCAGCGGCTGCGACAGCGGCGGCTGCAATACCTGCGGCTCCAGCACCACCGACAGCGCGCAGCAAGTGCCCGCCCAACAGGCCGGCGAGCAGATCATCCGCTTCGTGGCCAAGCGCTGATACGCCCCCAAACCCATCGCTAGCCACGTTTTTGATCCACGCAGAAACGGGTACGCTTTGGGTTCGCCGCGCTGGTTCACAGCGTCTTCGGCACCTCCTCCCTCCCGCTTTCCCCCCTCGTCCGCACCTGCGCGGCACGATCTCCATCAGGCGGCCGTCTGGCGACGGATCATTGAAACCACAGAGAAACAAGCGCGGGCAGTTGCAACGACGCGCGGCAGGAACACATGCCGGGCGCCGCATCAGCTCACCGTTCCCGGAATCGTGATGGAAATCGGCTGCAGTTCAGGGCCGGCCGTGCAGGTCGCTGTCACCGTGAAATCGCCAAGCGCCAAGGGCGTCACCACGATCTGCGCAGCATTGACGCCACCCGCGAACGCTACGTTGGCACTGCTGGCCCAGCTCCAGCCCGTGCAGCCAAGATAGGGAACATCCGCGCCGAAGTTCTTGAGCGTGGCGGTGACGGGAATCGGCACGGGCAGCGACAGCAGCAGCTTGAGCGGTTGTGGCCCGTTATAGACCAGCGCCCACTTCGGCTGCTCCGTCACCGTCAGGCTGGCCTTGGGCGTGCCCGCTATCTTGCTGCTGGCCGCGCTCACCTGCAGCAGGCTCTGCGCGGTGGGCGTGCCGATCACGATGCTGGTGCTCAACGTGGCCTGCCGCGTGGCCGGATCCGCCGCGACGGAGAGCGTTGGCGAGGTGGCGGCGTAGCTCCAGGTGCCGTCGAAATCCGCGGTGGAATCATGCGAATCGCTGCGGATCACGCGCGCGTTGAAGACCTGCGGATAGCCGTTGAGCACCGACAGCGCGTTGATGGGCACGCCCCCTTGTGAAAGCTCGAGCCGGTAGGTGTAGCCACTGTTCTTCTGCACCGTCACCAGCATCTGCCCGCTGACAGCATTGCCGTTGGGCGCGGTGACCGAGACCGTGACGGTGCCGACCGCGGCAGCGGTATCCGAGCTGTTGACGCCCGTCAGCGATGCGGCATTCTGCGCGGCGCTGACCTGCACGTTGCTAGTCGAGCTGGCCCAGGCCCAGTCGTGCACGGCTGCGCTGACGTCGCTGCCGTTGCCATCGACCAGCGTCGCCGTGACCGGCTGCACCTGCCCGTCAACCAGCGACAGGACCGGATTCGACAGTGCCAGGTTGTAGCTGACGGCGGTGGGCTGCACGGCCACCGTGGCGGTTTGCGCGGGCAGTTGCGTGGTGCTGTTGTCCGCCGCCTTGATGGTGGCCACCACCTGGATGGTGGCCGTACCCACCGCCACACCCGTGATGGTGGCGCTGGCGTTTGCGGCCGGCACCACGGTGGCAATGGCGTTGCTGGACGAAGTCCAGGCAAAGGTGCTGGACGACGTTACGTCCGCTCCCTTGCTGTCCACCACCGAGGCTGACATCGAGATGCTGCGGCCCACCCCGACCTGTCCCGAGGTCATCGTGAGCGTCACCGAGTATTTCACCGGGGTGGTATCCGCCGCGGTGCTCGCGGTGCTGGGCGATGCAGCGCCCGAGCCGCCACCGCCCCCGCCACAGCCCGCCATCAGCAATGCCATGGCGGCGCAGGCCAGCCATGCTGGCCACATCTTGGTGTTTCTCATGATGTCTCCCCGTATGGCGTTAAATCCCGGGCCCCCTGCCGACAAAAGCGGAAGCAGGGCGCCGCTGGCCAGACTCGTTTGGTTGGCGCGACCGGACAGGTAAATGGCGGAATTGGACAGTCACGCGCTTTCTAGGCTAGTCACGATGTGCAAGCTGCTGTACCAGCCAAACGGCTGAGAGTTCGGCGCTTATGTACGCTGACGCACGCCTGGGCTCAGTCACAAGTCCGTGCCGATGGCCAGGCGGAGGTGGCTGGCCAACTGGTTATCCGCAGGGGACCCGCGCACTCGTCCTTGACGCCCGTTCGCGTTCTCGACTATTCTTGCCGGATGCCGACCGCTGAAAAGCGGGCTCGGCACGCATGACAAGTACAAGTGATCGACGCACCTTGGTAATTGGCGTAAGCCGCGTCATCCGCGTCATCCGCACCGCTTCCCACACACCACGCAATGCACCAAGCCACCTGCTTCCACCGCCGCGCCGCCGATGCCTCCCGCATCGCTGCAGCCGTGCGCGTGCCGGCAGCAGGTCGCGCGCTGGGTACCGCCATTGCTCTAGTTGCACCGGCCCTGTCGGCGCCGCGTCTTTCCTCCTCGCTACTGCTAGACCTACTGATCGGTTGCCGGGCCTAGTGCCTAGTGGCAGTTCGGCAGCCTCGCGCCACCCTTTTTCCGCATCGGCTTTCTGACGCCTTCGCTATTGAGCGTTTCAACGCCCTGGCGATCCTGCGTCCTGCTTTTTGCCTTTTACTTTTTGCTTTTTGTCTCTTGCATCTTCCCGCGAGGAAGGAGAACCGTCATGATGTTGCGCAACCCCGCCACCAAATACCGCCCTGCCACTACCGTAGATATCGCCGACCGAACCTGGCCCGCCAAGCGCATCACGCGCGCGCCGGTCTGGATGAGCACGGATCTGCGCGATGGCAACCAGGCCCTGATCGAGCCGATGAACCCGCAGCGCAAGCTCCGCTTCTTCGAGCAACTGGTCAAGATCGGGTTGAAGCAAATCGAAGTGGCGTTCCCCTCGGCCTCGCAGACCGATTTCGATTTCGTACGGATGCTGATCGAGGAAGACCGCATCCCGGACGACGTGACCATCGTGGTGCTGACCCAGGCGCGCGAAGACCTGATACAACGCACCATCGAATCCGTGCGCGGCGCCGCGCGCGCCGTGGTGCACCTCTACAACCCGATCGCCCCCGCGTTTCGCCGCATCGTGTTTGGTGCGAGCCGCGAGGAGGTCAAGGAGATCGCGCTGGCGGGCACCCGCCTGATCAAGGCGCTGACCGACGGCATGCCCGAGACGGCATGGACCTACGAATACTCGCCCGAGACCTTCAGCATGACCGAGCTGGATTTCTCGCTCGAGGTTTGCGATGCGGTATCCGCGATCTGGCAGCCTAGCGCCACGCGCCCGCTCATTCTCAACCTGCCGACCACGGTGGAATGCAGCACACCCAATATCTTCGCCGACCAGGTCGAATGGATGCACCGGCATCTTGCACGGCGCGCAGGCATCGTACTGTCGGTGCACCCGCACAATGACCGTGGCACCGCAGTGGCAGCCGCCGAGCTTGCCGTGATGGCGGGCGCCGATCGCGTGGAAGGCTGCTTGTTTGGCAATGGCGAGCGCACCGGCAATGTCGACCTGGTGACGCTGGCGTTGAATCTCTACACGCAGGGCGTGGACCCCGAGCTCGATTTTTCCGACATCGATGAAGTGCGCCAATGCGTGGAGGATTGCAACCAGCTCCCCGTGCATCCGCGCCACCCGTATGTGGGCGACCTCGTCTTCACGGCCTTCTCCGGCTCGCACCAGGATGCGATTCGCAAGGGCTTCGCGCAGCAGAAGACGGATGCGATCTGGGAGGTGCCATACCTGCCGATCGACCCGGCCGACCTTGGCCGCAGCTACGATGCGGTGATTCGCGTAAACAGCCAGTCCGGCAAGGGCGGCATGGCCTACCTGCTGGAACAGGTGCACGGCATCTATATGCCGCGCCGCCTGCAGATCGAGTTCAGCCGCGCGGTGCAGTCGATGACAGACGAGAGCGGGCTCGAAGCCAGCGCCGATGACTTGTATGGCTTGTTCAAGCGCGAATATCTCGAACATGAGGCGCCGCTGCGCTATATGGGCCATCAGATGGTGTCCGGCAACGACGGCCAGGTGGAGATCGAAGTGGCGTTGCTGCGCGATGGCGAAGCGCTGCGCGCGCGCGGCCGGGGCAACGGCCCGATCGATGCATTCGTCAGCGGCCTCAAAGGCGCGCTGGACATGCCGGTGCGCGTGATGGATTACCACGAGCACGCGCTGTCGTCCGGCGCCAATGCTGCCGCGGCCTGCTATGTGGAAGTGCGGGTAGGAGACTCCGCCACGGGCTTTGGCGCTGGCATCGACGCCAGTATCGTCACGGCATCGCTCAAGGCCGTGGTGTCGGGCGTGAACCGCCACCTGCTTGCGGCCAGCCAAGTGCGGCGCGAGCAAGCCCTGGCCGATTGATGCCGCCCGCGCCCGGGCTCAAGGCCTCGGCGCAGAAAAACCGGTGTGCCCCGCCCCCACGGGGCACACCCGGAAAGACGCCCTTGCGGGACGCCCACGACATGCTCGTTGCTTGACTGTATGCACAGCGTAAGGCGGGTGCAAACTTGCCGCCACGAATATTTGCGCATGTCCTTAGAAGCCCGGCCCGGGATTGGAAATGCGAAAGCGCGCTGCGCGGCTCGTGCGCAAGCAGCCCAGCGCGGGCCGGGACTGTAGCAACGCGGCGACGCATGCGCATGCGCGCGCCACCGATGCCCATCTTCTTGCTTTCGGTCAAGGCTCAACCGGAAACGCTGCGCCAAACTGTGCGTGAAGTTTCCTAAAACACGAGCCAACCATCATGAAGAAGCACCTGCATATCCGTCTGTGCACCACTGCCATTGCCACCCTTGCCGTGCTCGGCGCCGTTGCCGCAACGCCTGCCGCTGCCGCCGATGAAGCGCAGGGCAACTGGATGGTGCGCTTGCGCGGCACCTATCTCGACATGGCCGGCAAGTCCGACCCGATCGGCGGCGTTGGCGCCTCGGACCGCATCACGGTCAACAACAAGTGGATTCCGGAACTCGATGTCACCTACTTCTTCACGCCGCACATCGCCGCCGAGCTGGTGCTGACCGTGCCGCAGAAGCAGAACGTCTACCTGGATGGCAACAAGATCGGCTCCTTCACCCATCTGCCGCCGACGCTGCTGGTGCAGTATCACTTCATTCCCAACGGCACCTTCCGCCCGTATATCGGCGCTGGCCTGAACTTCACGCGCATCTGGGGTGCCGACATTGCCAACAATTCGCTGTCGCTCGACAGCTGGAGCGTGGCGCCGGCCCTGCAGATCGGCATGGACTACAAGCTCACCAAGAACTGGTTCCTCAATGCCGACGTCAAGAAGGTGTGGCTGTCGAGCGATGTGAAGGCGGCCGGTGTGAAGGTCTCGAACGTGAGCCTGGATCCGTGGCTGTTCAGCATGGGTGTGGGCTACCGCTTCTGACGAATCGCGGTACGTCGCTCCACGGCACAACGAACGCGCGGCGGATCCCGCGTCAGGTTCTGGCTTGGCGCGGGATCTGCCGCAATGCGTTGCGACTCAAGCCATAGAAGCGCGCGACCACGGCCATCTCCGAGCCAGCATCCAGCAGCGCTTGCGCTGATTTCCGGCTCCGCAGTATCTGCGGGATGCTGGCGAGGAAAACGCTCGCCACGTCCGGGTCGAAATGCGTGCCGGAACCTGCCGAGACAATCGACAGCGCATCGTCGTCGCTCATGCCGGGACGATAGCAACGCGACTCCGTCATGGCATCGAACGCATCGGCGAGCGCCACGATACGCGCGGCCAGCGGGATCTCCTTGCCGGCCAGGCCGCGTGGATAGCCCGTGCCGTCGAAACGCTCGTGGTGATGGTGCGCGACCTGCGATGCCAGACGCATCAGCACGTCCGCACTGCCCGCGAGGATGTTCGCGCCGATCTCTGCATGCCGCTCGATCACCTGCCGCTCTTCGGGGAGCAGCTTGCCAGGCTTGAGCAGTACGGCATCGGGGATGGCAAGCTTGCCCACGTCGTGCGCCGGCGTAACGAGCCGTATGCGCTCGCAGTGCGCCGCATCCAGCCCCAGCAGATCGGCAAGGCAGGCGGCGATCGTCGCGGTGCGAACGAGATGGCCCGATGCATGCGGGTAACGCAAGCAGCCAGCGAGCGTCAGGCTGGCCAGCGTCATAACCGCATGGGGATTCGTAGTCATGGTGCTGAAGCTGGGCGAAGCGCGAGATTCTATGCCTGTCGAGGCATATCGCCAATAGCTGATGGCGAACCGCCTTCGTGGCCACGCACTTCGCCTGCCTCAATCCATGCTGAGACTGGCCTATGCGGTGTTTCCGGAACGGCACAATATGTCAGCCAAGGTCAGGGTGTTCCTTGACTTCCTGGTGGCGCATTTCGAGGGGAAGCCGGCCAAGGCGCGTGGCGGCCCGACCGCGTGGTGAGTGAGGGATGCAAGGCACCGGCGTCCCCGCTCGCACGGGAACGCCGGCAGGAGCCAGCCTACCGAAACGCCGGCTCGTCGAAACTACGCAGCTTTCGCGAGTGCAGTTGCTCGGCACCGCCCTCGCGCAAGATGCGAATCGCCTCCAGCCCGATCGACATATGCTGGCTCACCCGCTGCCGATAAAACGCATTGGCCATGCCGCGCAGCTTGAGTTCGCCATGCAGCGGCTTGTCGGACACGCATAGCAAGGTGCCATACGGCACCCGCAGGCGGAAGCCGTTGGCCGCGACCGTGGCGCTTTCCATGTCGATGGCAATCGCGCGCGACTGGTTGAAGCGGGCGTACAACGCCTTGGACTTGAGCTCCCAGTTGCGGTCGTCCGTGGAGACAACGGTGCCGGTGCGCATGCGGGTCTTCATCTCGTTGCCGGACAAGCCCGTCACACGCACCACGGCCTCTTGCAGCGCGACCTGGATCTCGGCGATAGGCGGCACCGGCACCCAGGGCGGCAGGTCGTGATCGAGCACGTGGTCATCGCGCACATACGCGTGCGCCAGGACGTAGTCGCCGAGTTGCTGCGAGCGGCGCAGGCCGCCGCAGTGGCCAACCATCAGCCAGCAGTGCGGGCGCAGCACGGCAAGGTGGTCGGTCATGGTCTTGGCGTTGGACGGGCCCACGCCGATATTGACCAGCGTGACACCGAGATTGTCCTCGCGCACCAGGTGATAGGCGGGCATCTGCGGCAGCGCGCGCGGGCGCAGCGCGTCGTCGGGCTCGGCCTCGCCGCGCTCTTGCATCACATCGCCGGGTTCGACGAAGCGCACGTAGCCGTCCGCGCCTTGCGCGTCTTCGGCGGCCATCAGCGAGCGGCCGAGCGCAATGAATTCGTCGACGTAGCGCTGATAGTTGGTAAACAGCACAAAGCGCTGGAAATGCTGGGGCGCGGTGCCGGTGTAGTGATAGAGCCGCTGCAGCGCCAGGTCCACGCGCTCGCCGGGAAACATCGAGAGCGGCCAGGCTTCGCCGGGCACCGGCTCATAGGTGCCGTTGGCAATGGCGTCGTCGATGCGGCTCAGTTCGGGCAGCACGAACGAGGCTTCGAGCTCGCGCGCCTGCGTGTAGCTGATGTCCGTGGTGGAGGCTTCGATGACGAACGGCAACGGGATCGGGCGGCGGCTGACGCCGACCACCACGGGCACGCGGTGGTAGCGTATCAGGCGCTCGATCTGGTCGCGGTAGTAATCGGCCAGCAGTTCGGGGCGGGTGACCGTGGTGCCGTAGACCCCGGGGTAGGCAACCGTGCCCCAGGATGGCCGGCTGTCGGTGACCATGGTTTCGAGATTGACCGAGATGCCAAGGTAGGGATAGCAGGCATGTGCCGCGGACGGCAGCGGCTGGCCCTGGGCGAAGGCATCGAAGCGCGCGCGGATCGCGCCGACCGAGGCATCGTAGATTTCACGGATGCGAGCCAGCGCCGCGTCGGCGTCGGAGAACTCGGCCAGCTGATCGGCCGGATGGGCGGAAGAGAAGATCGAGGCATTCATGGGAAACATGATACCCCGCTACAGAGCGGAAGCAACATGGCCTGCCGCAAATTGACGGGCCTTCGCGCGCTCGCTACACTGCCTGCAGTCTTTTTTTGCGGCCCCGCGCCGCACTCGCCTCGTGACGCCCCCCATTAGAAGGGCAGCGCCGAGTTGCCGTATCTGCTTGCATTGGGAGCCCCGATGGAAATCCGCAATCTGCTGCCAGAAGAGATCGAGGCGGCCAGACAACTCCTTGCGGCCAACGGATGGGCGCACCGCGTTGCCAACACGGAACGCTTCGCCCGGCTGATCGCCAACTCGCAACGGGTGGTGGTGGCGGTCGATAACGGAGAGATCGTGGGTTTCGCGCGGGCGCTGTGCGACGATATCTCCAACGGTTACCTGTCGATGGTCGCGGTGACGCCGAGCCATCGCCGCCGCGGCATCGGCCGCGCGCTGGTGCGCCACATCGTCGGCAACGATCCCGATATCACGTGGGTGCTGCGCGCCGGGCGCTCGTCCGAGGCGGCCTTCTTCGGGCAGCTCGGCTTTGTGCCCTCGCTGGTGGCCATGGAGCGCCGGCGCACCTGAGCCGGGCCCGGCGGGCTGGCCTGCCGCTCAATCCTTCATCGCGCACAACAACACATGGCCTCTTCCACCGGTTGGTTTCATTGGGCGTTGCTGTCGGCCGTATTTGCCGCGCTGACGGCGATCTTCGCCAAGATCGGGCTGGAAGGCATCAACTCGGACCTTGCCACGCTGGTGCGCACGGCGGTGATCATCGTGGTGCTGAGTTTTTTCGTGGTGCTCACGGGCAAGTGGAGCAACCCGCTCGCGCTGTCGCCGCGGACCTGGATCTTCCTCGTGCTCTCCGGACTTGCCACGGGCGCCTCATGGGTGTGTTACTTCCGGGCGCTGAAGATTGGCGATGCCTCGAAGGTGGCGCCGGTGGACAAGCTGAGCCTGCTGCTGGTGGCGGTGTTCGCCGTGATCTTTCTCGGCGAACGCCCCAACCTGCGCGAGTGGGCCGGCATCGCGCTCGTCGGCGCCGGCGTGCTGGTACTAGGGTTCAAGCGCTAAGAGGCAACTCCGGCACATGGGGTCGCATCGACATTACCGGTCCGTGCGCAGCGGCCCGTATTCCACCGGCACCCAGGCGTAGCCCTTGCTCTCCACGCGCACATGGCCGATCCCCGGGAACGGCAGGTGGGCGCCCGCCACCCACAGCTTGCCGCGCGCGGCATCGGCGAACATCTTCTTGCGCGTGCGCACCGCCTGCGTGCTGTCCGAGTCGAATTCCAGCGCCACCTCTGGGCGGCGGAACTGCACCGCGTGGCTGTGCACGATATCGCCCCACACCAGCAGGCTTTGATCGCCTGACTTGAACAGGTAGCCACTGTGGCCCGGGGTGTGCCCGCGCGCCGGCACCGCGCTCACGCCCGCCACCAGCTTGTCGCCCGCGCCAAAGGTACGCATCCGGCCGGCGGCCTGGTAAGGGGCGACGGCGGCGCGCGCCATGGCGAACGAGGACTGCGCGTCCTGTGGCGCGCGCGCGGCGGTGGCTTCGTCCAGCCAGTAGCCCGCCTCGGCCTTGTCGACATACACGTTGGCGTTGGCGAAGACGGCCTTGCCGTCGGCCGTCAGGCCGCACGCGTGATCGCCGTGCATATGAGTCAGCAGCACCGTATCGACCTGGGCGGGGTTGTAGCCCGCCGCGCGCAGGTTCTCGACAACGCGGCCCAGCGTGGGGCCGAAGCAAGCCGCCGTGCCGGTGTCAACCAGGATCAGGTTGGTGCCAGTGTTGATCAGGTATGCGTTGACGGCGGTCTGCATGCCGGGCGTGGAGGCCACGAACATGCGCGCGAGCAGGCCTTGTACCTCGCCCGGGCTGGTGAACTTGAGCACCTTGGTGTCCAGGTCGACATAGCCGTCGTAGAGCGCGGTGACCTCGAACTGGCCCAGCATCATGCGGTAGTAGCCGGGCACCTGGGTCTTCTGCTGGGCCGGCGGGGCCGCTGGCGGCCGGACCTGCGCCAGCGCGGGCAGGCCGGCAAGGGCGAGGGCGCAGACCATCGAAAGCGAAGTCAGGCGGGCAGCAAGGCAGGGCAGGGTCATGGGTCGATCCTTTAGGAGGGCAAGCCAGGCAAGGCCACGTGCCGCTGCCTGATCAACGGCTGTTTTGCGCAGCGCCGGAACGCAGATACGCCAGCGCCGGTGCCAACTGTGCCAGTGCCGGAGCCTGCGCGCAAACGTGCGAAGCAGTGCTCCAGGGATAGGGCAGGCGGGCCAGCCAGCCGTCGAGCACCTGTTGTGCGGTGTCGGCGGGCAACACGTCCATGGCCTCGATCACGATGGTGAGTGCCTGCACGCGCCGGGCGCCATCTTGCCCGGAGAACTCCCACGCGTAGCTGCCGCAGCCCACGCGCACACCGCCGCTGGCCTTGTCGGTCATGCCTACCAGCCAGTCACAGCCATAGCGTTGCGCGTCGGCTGCGGGCGGGGCCTCCGCCAGGCAGAACGTGTAGACGTTGTCGTAGCTCTGGCCAAAGCGCCGCACCAGCACGTCGCTGATCGTGGCCAGGCCTTCACTGCGGGCCGGGAACACGATGGCCTCGGACTTGACCGTCATCTCCAGCGTGGCATCGGCAGCGAAGGCGTGCGCCATCAGATGGGGGCGGTTCTCATCCTTGGCGCGGATATAGGTGCGGATCAGGGCCTGGGGATCGAGGGCCCCGGAAAACGTCGATACGGGTGCGTTCATGCGTGCCTTTTGCGTAGTTGGCGGCATGGTAGCCCGTCTCCCGCGCCAGCGGTGGCGCGGCCCTCCCGCCAGCAAGGTTGCTTCGGAATGCGCCGATTCCCGCAATCGCACCGGCCTGGTTGCCTTTGCTTCAAGACCTTTCGTCACGAGCACGTCATCAAGCCGGCATAGATTGTGGCCCTGCCGCCGCCCGCCCCCACAGGCGGGCGGCAAACGAGAACACACGAGAACAAACGAAAACAACGAACGAGTGAAAGATCGATGATCAAGCGAAAGCAATGGGCTGCAGTGGCCTGTACCCTGGCAACGGCAGCGCTGGCCGCCTGCGGCGGCGACGGCGACCAGACGCAGGCTGCGCAAGCGGGCAGCGGCGGCAGCACCGGAGGCAATGGCGGCAATGGCGGCGCGGTGACGCAGCCGGCCGCGCTCACGCCGCTGGCGGGCGGCTCGCTCTATGTCGGCGCGGTGAGCTTCGGCGATACCGTGTCCGTTGCGCTCGACCAGCCGGCCACCGGCCAAGTCACGCTACGCTTTCTCGATTCCCGCTTTGGCCTGGGCGGCACGCTGGTGGGCAGCTACACGCGTAGCGGCGACACCTACAAAGTCACCAAGCTGGCGGCAGCCGGTGCCGACGTACCCGCGGCACTGGCCACCGCCGCGAGCGCCATCAGCTTTGAGTTCGTGGTCGATGCCGGCGTGCTGTCCGGTGCGCTGGGCCAGGTGCCCAACCTCCTCGCGGGCGGCGGCGCGCTGCTCCAGGGCCACGTGAGCGCGGCCAACAAGGGCGCGCAGCTAAGCGATGTCGCTGGCGTCTACAACTATCTGCGCCAAGCAGGCACCACGGCCGCCGTAGGACAGGTCAAGATCTCCGCGAACGGGACGGTGCGCGCCTGCGCCGGCGCCGCCTATGCCGACAATTGCGCCGGCGGCGAAAGCGGCACGCTCGCCGCGGACGCCGACCAGCAGCGCTTCCCCGGCGCCTTTGCCGTGACGCTGGGCGGCAGCAAGATCGGCCGCCTCTTCGTGGCACGCCAGGATGGTCAGGCAACGCTGTTCGTCGACGAAGCCGCCAGCAATGCCGACGGCAGCCCACGCAACGGCAGCTGGGTGCTCAAGAGCACGCAGGCCATTGCCGCTGGCGCCGCCGACGGCGACTGGCTATGCGCCGAGCCCGAGCTGGACGACGGCAACGCGGCCACTGGCCGCACCCGCCGCAACATCGTGTCGATCGCGGGCAACCGGCTCGCCGCCGACAATATCGCCACGGACGTCGCGCTGAACTACAACGCGGCCATCGGGGCCAGTGGCGCCATCGCCACCGGCGCCAATGGGCTGATCTCCGGGGCCTGGCAGGACACCGTCGCCGCCCAGCCGCAAGCCGCCTCGCTGGCGTTTCTGCCGGTCACCGCCAAGCTGGCCTACCAGCTGCGCGACGTACCCGGCGCCAAGCGCCGCCTCCAGAGCGTTTGCACGCCGCTGGCCGCGCAAACCCCGACCACCACTTACCTGCAAGCCAAGGCCGGCGATATCGTGCAGGTCACGCTGGCCGACCTGCGCCCGACCCAGCCAGCCATCGGCTTCGACCAGATCTACTACAAGCTGGGCCGCTACGCGGCCGACCCGGCCAAGAAGTTCGACGATGCCTGCGAGGCCAACGGCCAGAACAAGGCCAGCACGACGACCGCTGCCTCGCGCCTGGACAACCTCGCCTCCTTCACCTGCACCAAGGCGGTCGGCAACAAGCCTGCGGATATGAAGACCATGGTGATCGGCCCGGCGGGCAAGCCGTACCTGACTGACGGCCATCACACCTTCACCAGCGTGTGGGAGGCTACCGACGGCGGCCCGCAGGCGAAGATGTGGATCAAGGTGCAGGACAACCTGGCCACGCAGGACCGCGCCACGTTCTTCCGCACGCTACGCGAGCGCAAGCTGATGTGGCTGAGGGACACCGCCAACCGCCCGACCACACCGGCCGATCTGCCGCCGGCGCTCGGCCTGCGCAACGGCCTGGGCAACGACCGCTATCGCTCGCTGGTGTATTTCACGCGCGACATCGGCTACCAGCAACTGGCGGACGCCACGGAGTTCACGGAGTTTTACTGGGGTGACTGGCTGCGTCAGCGCGTCAACCTGGACAACTACCGCCTGGACGACACCACGAGCTACCTGAGTGCCGTGCGCGCAGCGGCCACCGCCATGGTGGCGCTGGCCCCCGCCGATCCGGTGAGCAGCGGCAAGACCGCCGTGGCGCTGGGCGGGCTGACGGTGCTCAACGAGACGGAGTTCACGGCGTTGTCGCAGCCGGTGGGCAGCGCCAAGCCCGGCAAGCTGCCGTATGCGGTGGGCTACAAGGCGACGCTGGCCCAGTAAGCTGGCCTGGCCGCCTCGCCGTGCAGGTGGATCGCACAGCGAGGCGGCGCAACGACGCCAGAATCTCTTTGAAATGGCCTCTTATTCAGGCTGGATGTTGGCGGCCTTGATGATGCGGCCCCACTTGGCCGATTCCTGGGCCTGGAACTTGGCCAGCTCTGCGGGCGTGCTGGTAAACACATCGGTGCCGGTGGACTGGTAGAAGTTTGCCGCCGTCTCGCTCCTGGCGGCCTTCACCATCAGGGCGTTGAGCTTGTCCACCACCGGCTGCGGCGTCTTGGCCGGCGCGTAGGCGGCGAACCAGTAGCTCATCTCATAGCCCTTGACGCCGGCTTCGTCGATGGTCGGCACATTGGGCGCCAGCGGCGAGCGCGTCTTGCCCGACACACCGAGCGCCTTGAGCTTGCCGCTCTTGACCTGGGGCAGGCCGGTGGCGGTATCCGTGATCATCATCTGGATCTGGTTGCCCAGCAGGTCGGTGATGGCCAGCGGGTTGCTCTTGTAGGGCACGTGCAGCAACTGCACATGCGCCATCTGCTGGAACAGCTCCCCGGCAATGCGCGAAGACGAACTGCCGCTGCCAAAGCTGAGCTTGCCCGGCTCCTTCTTGGCCAGCGCGATGAATTCCCCCACGTTGTTGACCGGCAACTGCGGGTTGACCACCATGATCTGGCCGCCACGGCCCAGCGCGGTCACCGGCACGTAGTCCTTGACCGGATCGTAGGGCAGCTTCTTGAACAGATGCTCGTTGGCCGCATGCGTGGTGTTGGTGCTGATCAGCACGGTATAGCCGTCCGGGCTGGCCTTGGCCACGTCGCTGGCAGCGATAAAGCCGTTGGCGCCGGGCTTGTTGTCGACCACCACCGTCACCTTGGCATCGACCGTAATGGCCTGGCCGATCGCGCGGGCGAGCTGGTCCGTGGCGCTGCCGGCGGCGAACGGCACCACGAAGCGAATCGGCTTGTCCGGAAACTCCGCCTGCGCCGGGCCGGCCAGCAGCGCGAGCGCCGCGGCGGCGGCGATGCCGGTGACCACTTTCAGGCGGGAAGCGGGCTTGGTGTATGCGGACATCTTTGGTCTCCTGTTCGAATCTGGAATCGTTCTGGTTTGTCGTTTTGGTTTGTCGCTTTACTTCGGTGTTCTGCTTCGGTGTTCTGCTTCAACCAGCGCCGGCCAGCCGCGGGGGCAAAGGGATTTCCAGTTGCAGCAGCAGGAAAGACAGTGCCTTGCCGTGCGTATCCAGGTTGAGGGCATCGTTCACGCCGCCATCGAGCACGCCGTCGATGACGAAGTTCATCGCCTGCAGCGAGGACACCAGGTAGCGCTTGACCGCCGCTGGCTGGCGGTAGCGGAACAGCGCCGCCACCGCGTCCTCGGTGACATGCGCGACAAGGTGGTCGAAGTCGCGCGCGTCGTAGGCGATCACGCTGATGTTGGAGCGATCCCCCTTGTCGCCCGTGCGTCCGTGCGCGAGCTGGTAGAGCGCGATGGTGGTACGGGTAGCGGTAGCGGCGGTTGCGTTCATGGCAGCAGGGAGTGGCTTGCGGTGACGGCGCTGCGCGGCACCAGGCAGGACATGGCGTTCAGCCGCGCGCGCAACGCGGTGCGCACACCGCCGCCGCCGGCGGGGCCGCAGGTGTACAGCGCATTGACTTCACGCAGCAGCGCTTCGGCCACGGGCTTGTCCTCATGGGCCAGCGCAGCGCGCAGGCGTACGTCCTGCGCCTGTGCCTCGCCGGGTTGTGTTTGTTGCAGCAGGCGGCCGCCATCGTCGGCAAAGACGCTCAGCACACCGATCAGGTCGAAGCGGATCGGCACCGCATGGCCGAGCAGGTCCATGCGCTTGCGCACGATCTGCGCAGCCAGGCGTGCGCGCGCCGCCGCGTTCGGGCCGGCGTAGGAGATCTCGCCTTCCGCGATCCAGCCGCCTTCGTAGAACAGGTTGGCCTTGAGCTGCTCGGGCCGCTCGCGGCCACGCACATTGCGCACCGCCACGCGGTCCGGGCCAATCTGCTCGACCGTGGCCGCGCTGATGTCGGCGACGACGTCGGGCGTCAGATAGGCGGCGGGGTCGTGCACCTCGTAGAGGAGCTGCTCCTTGACCGTGCGCAGGTCCACGCAGCCGCCCGTATCCGCCGCCTTGCCCACTTCGATATTGCCGTCTTCGTCCAGGCGCACGATGGGATAGCCGACGGCGTGCACATCCGGCACGTCCTTCATGCCGGGATCGGCGAAATAGCCGCCGGTGACCTGCGCCCCGCATTCCAGCAAATGCCCGGCCATGGTGGCGCGCGCCAGGCGGTCCCAGTCCTGCCACGACCAGCCAAAATGCGCCATGGCCGGGCCCACTGCCAGCGCGGGATCCGCCACGCGGCCGCACACCACTACCTGCGCGCCGGCGCGCAGCGCATCGGCAATGCCCTGCGCGCCAATGTAGGCGTTGGCGCAAACGAAGCGCGCCTCCGGAAAGGCCGCGCCGACAATCTTGCGCAGTACCGCGCGGCCCGCATCGTGCGAGAGATCGTCGCCCTCCACCACCGCCACCCGCGGCGGTGCCAGGCCCAGCTCCGCCGCCAGCGCGCGCACGCGCTGCGCCGCAGCATGGGGATTGGCCGCGCCGAAATTGCCGACGATGGGAATGCCGTTGGCCAGGCACAGCCCCAGCACCGGCGCGAGCAAGGCGTCGAGCAGCGGCTCGTAGCCGTGGGCGGGATTGTTGTGGCGCGCCAGCTGGGCCAGCGCCAGCGTGCGCTCGGCCAGCGTCTCGAACATCAGCACGGCCGGCCCGCCCGCTGCGATCAGCGTGCGCACCACGGGCAGGGCGGCGTCGGTGCGGTCGCCGGAGAAGCCGGCGCCGGAGCCGATCAGCAAAGGGGCGGTCATAGGATGAAAGCCTGGTGAGAACCGGGTGAACAAAGGCTGGCCGCGCGCGGGGTTGCGGGCCGATGCGGCTATTCTAGACGCGCCGCCGTCAACCAAAAAGCGGATAATTTGGATTAATCTATCGATTTTCCAGATTAAATCGAAGCCGCTCGCGCTTGCCAATGAACCTCTCCGTCAAACACCTGCGCGCCTTTGTGGCCCTGGTCACGCACCGCAACTTCACCCGCGCGGCGCAGGCCTGCCATTTGTCGCAATCCGCCTTCAGCGCGCTGATCCAGACGCTGGAGGAGCAAGCCGGCACGCGGCTATTCGAGCGCACCACGCGCCATGTGGAACTCAGCGTGGAAGGACGGCGCTTCGAAGACGTGGCGGCGCGGCTGCTGGCCGATTTCGAGACCGCCTTCGCGGAGCTGCGCGACCACGCCGAACGCCGCAAAGGACGCGTCTCGATCGCCGCGCTGCCCTCGCTGGCGGCAGGCGACCTGCCGCCGATCCTGGCCGCCTTCCACCAGCGCTACCCCGGCATCACCATCGAACTGTTCGACCTGCTGGCTGACGGCTGCATCGACCTGGTCAGGCGCGGCCGCGCGGATTTTGCGCTGGCGCCCGCCCCCGCGCAGGATAGCGACCTGCGCATCGAGCCCCTGGTAACGGACACCTTCCACCTGGTCTGCCCCGCAGGCCATCCCCTGGCCAGCCGGCGGCGCGTGACGCCCCAGGCGCTGGCAGGCCTGCCCTTTATCCAGCTCTCCCGGACCAGCAGCGTACGCCAGCACCTGGATGCCGCGCTGCATCCGCTCAAGCTCAACGGGGTCATGGAAGTGGAACACCTGGCCACCGTGGCCGCGCTGGTAGCCGCCGGACTTGGCGTGACCGTGGTGCCAGCCCTGGCGCTATTCCAGTTCCAGCAAGAAAGCCTGGCCATCCGGCCCATGCAGCTGCCATCGCTGGTGCGGGATATTTGCCTGGTGCGCTTGAGGGAGAGGGGAGATTCGACAGCGGCGGCAGCGATGATCGAAGCGCTGCAAGCGCATTTCAAGAAGGGCAAGGCAGGATAATCGACAAAGATGGTCCTGCACACCGACGAGCACCAGCACAAGCATGGCGCCAGACCCGCGATCCGGTGTAGCCGTGATCCCCGAACGAAGGGCGGGAATCACCCCAGCGCGATGCGAAGCGAGCCGTGAAGGTGTGCCCAGGCCGTATGGGGCGCCTCGGGCTTCGGCGAAAAGAGCGGAAAAGAGGGACCCATGTCTGAGTATCGCCTTAAGGCGATGCGAGTTTGGGTCCCGGCCGC